>CAZTNV010000131.1:0-10218 GCA_964615535.1 uncultured Mycobacteriaceae bacterium
GGACCACCGAAGAGCTGTTCTCCGCCGCCCGCTCGGAGTTCAAGCATCTTGAATACTACTACTTCCACAATTGCCCCTATGAGGTCCTGTGGCGCGACAATCGCCGCCGTCATGCCGAACGGACCGCCACCATCGACGTCCTGCACACCTATCCGGCCGATTACCGCCTGATCTTCGTCGGCGATGCGGCGATGAGCCCCTACGAACTCACCCAGATCGGCGGATCGATCGAGCATTGGAACGACGAGCCGGGACAGTCCTGGCTGCTGCGGCTGACCGAGACCTTCCGCCACGCAGTCTGGCTGAACCCGGTGCCGGAGCGGTTCTGGGGGTATTCGGCCTCGACCCAGATCCTCCACCGCCTGATGGAGGGCCGGATGTTCCCCCTGACCCTCGAAGGGCTCGATGCCGGAATGCGCGAACTCAGCCGCTGACCGCGGCGCGCGACAAACACGAAAAAGGAGTATCGGCCACCATGTTAAAGACCGTCATGACGCTGCTGGCCGCCGGTGCGATTGCGGGTGCCGTCGGCCCGGTCGCGGCGCAGACCTCGGAGGGTATCACCAGCACGGCCGACCCCGGTTACCTGCGGGGCCAGGACCAGATCGAGCTGACCGTGACCGATCTGTTGAACCGGCTATCGGGGTTCGGCTTCGCGCAGTATCGCCGCATCGAGCGGATCGGCGACGACTACCTGGTCGAGGTGATGACCCGCGATTTCGAGGTCAAGCTGCTGCGGGTCGATGCCCGATCCGGTGCGATCACCGTAATGCCCTGAGTCGGACCGGCCCGAATCGACTTCGCCTGTCGGGCCGTGCGCGATGCCGGCGCCAGACGGTGCCGCGTGCCCCATCCCGGCGTCGGGCCCGGCTCCGGCCCGCTCTTGCCGCCGGGACCGGCTTTCCGCCCGGCCGCCGGGGCCGGTCTCGCGCGGCCGGAAACTTGAGTCCATAGCAGATTTAGGGCTATCCGAATCATGGCCGATGTTGTACAAAAGGTGAAACGTCGGCACCAGATATTGCCTTTATCTAAAAGTTTTCGGATCGACCGAACCGTGTCTTGGCGAACCATGTCTTGGCAATGAGGGGGCAGCGATGAACTGGACGGATGAAAGGGTGGCGCAATTGCGCCAGCTTTGGGGTTCCGGCAAGAGTGCGAGCGAGATCGCCGATCTGTTAGGCGGCGTGTCGCGCAATGCCGTCATCGGCAAGGCGCATCGGCTTGGCCTGTCCGGCCGGCCGTCACCGATCAAGAAGAAGAAGGCGAAGGCCGAGATTGTCGAAGCCAAGCCGGCCGGCGCGACCATCCTCAATCTCACCGAGCGGATGTGCCGCTGGCCGATCGGCGACCCCAAGCAGCCCGGCTTTCGCTTCTGCGGCAAGCCATCCATGCCGAACCTTCCCTATTGCGCCGAGCACGCCGCCATCGCCTATCAGGTGCCGAGCAACAAGCGGCGCGACGACGACCAGAAGGTGGTCGGAGCCTAGGATCGCATGATCCCGATGATCGGTCCGGCACCGCTCCGGCACCGAAACAGGATCGACCGGGCGACGCCGACGCTGGCGCGCGTCGCCCCCATGTTCCGTCCCGGCGATGATGCGCGGGCACCGGCCCGAAACCGAGCCGGCGGCCACCCTTCGGCGCCGGCAAATCGTCCGCGGCGAACCGGCATTCCGGCCAGCCTGGCCCGGCCGCTCGATCCGCAGCCGAGCGAGGCGGTCTTGCGGTCCGGCCGAGTCCCTGATGTCGTTTTGCGACGTTACCCGGCCATCCGCCTCGCCGGGGACGGTCGGGCGGGCCCATGGTGGCGAATGGAAAATCCGGCGTCGGAATCAACTTTCTCAATTCGACGGGATCGCGGCCGACCGGACCCGGATTTGCTCGATTTGGATTAATCGAATGGTTGATTTTTTGAACGGTTCGACGTTTCTTTGGACTCCGATCGTGGGCATACACAAATCAGCGGCAATGTCTATATCTTGACGCGTGGGCTTTCGCGAGTGCCGACATGGGCATCCCGGCGGCAGGAACCTGACGGATCATGTCCCGATTTGCCATCGTCGCGACAAACACAGGCTCGACAAGAGTGGCTGGCATGCAGGTAACGAGACCCCCCGGCGATCCTCTGCCAACCCTGTCTGCGGCGTGCGCGCCGCGGCTGCAGAAATGGGGGCCGGCCGGCCTCCGGCGGACCGGATCATGATGTCGGAAATCGAATTGGCCGGTCTGGCCCCCGGTTTCACCAGCGCCCTGTTCGATCACCGGCGGGCCTGCCCGGCGGTGCTCGATGCCATGGCGCGGCCGGGAACGGTCCATCCGCTGCCGGTCATGCCCCGGCCGCCGGCACCGCTCAGCCCGGCTGCGGCCGCGGTGTGTCTGACCCTGATCGATCGCGATGCACCGCTCTGGCTGGATCGCGCCGAGTGGGGCGAGGCGGTGACCTATCTTCGGGCCGGCCGCGGCTGTGCGGTGGTCGAACGGCCGGAATCCGCCGTGTTCGGCCTGATCGCACCGAACGGCAGCATTCCCCCCCTCGACCGGTTCGCCCAGGGCGAGCCGGACTACCCCGATCGCTCTGCCACGCTGATCATCCAGGTCAGCGCCCTCACCTCCGGCAGCGGCCGTCGGCTGGTCGGACCGGGCGTGGCGCGCGGGGCGCGGCTCAGCATTGTCGGGCTCACCGAAAGTTTCTGGCATGCCTGGGCGGTCAACCACGCCCGGCTGCCCTTGGGCGTCGATGTGATCTTCGCCGCCGGGAACGTGATCGCTGCGCTGCCGCGGATGATTCGGGAGGGTTGATCGACCGGCGGGGGCGGGCGGCGCGCCGGGCCGCACAGCGTCTGCGGCATCGGACATTCGACATGTGGCCGGGCAACAGGGTGTCGTGTTAAATCCACCACGCACATGGCATCCGGCCGGCGATGCCGGGCCGTGGCGCCGGGCCGCCGGTTTTCCGCGCCAGCGGGTCGCGGATCGAGGCGAGCGCGGGATGGCTTGACGGGCGAAAGGCCGAAAATGTTGAAAATATCGGCGATCGAACTCTCGGAAAGGATTGCACGCCCGAATCCCTCGGCCGAGCGGGTGCTGAGCCATGCGCGGATCGTCACCCCCGACGAAATCGTGGCCGGCTCGGTCTGTCTGCGCGACGGGGTCATCGTGGCGGTCGACCACGGCAACAGCCGGTTGCCGGCGGCGATCGATCTGGAGGGCGACCTGCTCCTGCCGGGCCTGGTCGAACTGCACACCGACAATCTGGAAAAGCACTTCCTGCCGCGCCCGGGCGTGGTCTGGCCGTCGGGGCTGGCCGCGGTTCTGGCCCACGACACCCAGATCGTCGGATCGGGCATCACCACGGTGTTCGATGCGCTGGCGGTCGGCGACTATCAGGCCGACGGGCTGCGCAAGGACATCTTTCACCGCTCGGTCGCGGCGATTCGCCAGGCCGCCGAGTCCGAACTGTTCCGGGCCGATCACTGGTTGCATATGCGCTGCGAGGTCTGCGATCCCTATGTGGTCGACATGTTCGAACCCTATGCCGCGGACCCGATGGTGGGGCTGGTCTCGGTGATGGATCACACGCCCGGACAGCGCCAGTGGCGCGATGTGGCCAAGTTCCGGGAGTATCTGGACGACGCCTCGCTGAGCGAAGCCGAGATCGCGCAGGAGGTCAGCGACCGCATCGCGCTTCAGCGCGATTATGCCGAAAGCCATCGTCTGCGCATTCTCGCCTTGTGCCGTGATCTGGCCGTACCGGTGGCCAGCCATGACGATACCACCGAAGACCATGTCGCCGAGGCGGTCGCCGCCGGCATGACGATCTGCGAGTTTCCGACCACGCTGGAGGCCGCGACGCGCGCCCGGGCGGAGCGGATGCACATCGTGATGGGCGCGCCCAATGTGGTCCGCGGCGGCTCGCACAGCGGCAACGTCTCGGCGCTGACCCTGGCCGAGGCCGGCCTGCTGGACGGGCTGTCCTCCGACTATGCTCCGGCCAGCCTGATGCACGGCGCCTTTCTTCTGCACCATCTCCTGAACCTGCCGTTGCCCAAGGCGGTGGCGGCGGTATCGGGCAAATCGGCGGCGATGGTCGGCATGACCGATCGCGGCGAAATCGTCGCCGGCAAGCGCGCCGATCTGGTGCAGGTCCATCTGGCCGGGGATTTGCCCCTGGTCCGCCACGTCTGGCGGGGTGGCCGGCCGGTGCTGTAACCGGCGGTGCCGTGACCGGGCGGGGCCATGACCGGGCGGGGCCGGTCGCCGGCCGGACCACGCCGAGGCCGCAATGCGGGAGCGCAACGACATGGCCGAAACGTTCAAGGCGCTGGTGCTCGAGGAAAGCGAAGGCAAGGTCACCGCCGGGATTCGCGAGCTTGCGGAGCCGTCATTGCCGGAGGGCGATGTCACCGTCGCCGTCGAGTATTCCAACCTGAACTACAAGGACGGCATGATCCTGAACGGCCTGGGGCGGCTGGTCCAGCACTACCCCCATGTGCCGGGAGTGGATTTCGCCGGCACGGTCGCCGACTCCCGCCATCCCGCTTTCCGGCCGGGCGACCAGGTGGTGCTGACCGGCTGGCGGGTCGGTGAGAGCCGCTGGGGCGGCTACGCCCAGCGGGCGCGGGTCAAGGGCGACTGGCTGGTGCCGCTGCCCGCGGAACTGTCGACCCGGCAGGCGATGGCGATCGGCACCGCCGGCTTCACCGCCGCGCTCGCGATCATGGCGCTCGAGCGCTTAGGGCTGACCCCGGAGGCGGAGGGCGAGCTGCTGGTCACCGGTGCCGCCGGCGGCCTGGGCAGCGTCGCGGTGGCCCTGGCCGACCGCCGCGGCTACCGCGTCACGGCCTCGACCGGGCGGCCGGACACCCATGACTACCTGCGCGGGCTCGGTGCGGCGGCGTTTCTCGACCGGGCCGAACTGGCCAAGGGGCCGATTCGGCCGCTCGAAACCGAGCGCTGGGCCGGCTGCATCGACAGCGTCGGTTCGACCACTCTGGCCCATGTCCTCAGCCAGTTGCGGCGCGGCCGCGCGGTGGCTGCCTGCGGTCTGGCCGGGGGCGCGGACCTGCCGGCCAAGGTCACGCCGTTCCTGTTGCGCGGCGTGGCGCTGCTCGGGATCGACAGCGTGATGTGCCCGCTGCCGCGGCGCCGGGAGGCCTGGGCGATGATCGCGGCCGATCTGCCGTCGGCGCTGATCGATGCCATGGCCCGCACCGTTCCCCTGGCCGAGGTGGTTCCCCTGGGGCGCAGCATCCTGGACGGTCAGGTTCGCGGCCGGGTCGTGATCGACGTCAACGCCTGAGCCGCCCGTCGCTGTGCCGTTTGCCGGTGGCGACCGTCGCCCCATGCTACTGACGGGCGATTCGCGGGGTGCCGACCGGCCGGCATACGTTCCCTTGTGGCTCCGGGCCGGCTCAACGCAGCCGTTAGCGATTCCTTGAGGATTTCGCCGCAAACTCGCGTCACTATGATTAATGACGCCCGAAACCCTCGTCGCCTCCGCCGCTGCGCCCTCCTGCTGGTCGCGGCGCTGATCCCGGCCTGTGCCAACCAGGCCGCGCCCGTGCGGGTCAGCACGGTCGCGGCGGACGGCCAGCCCTATCAGCCGGGGGTGTCGGCGATCTACTGCTATCGCACGCTGGGCGGGGCCGACTGCTTTCGCGATCTGCAGCCGGGTCCTCCCAACCGGCTGATCAATGGCTGGGCGGACGATGTCCCGCCGACACCGATCCCGGCCGCCGCGGACCCGACCGACACCCCGCCGCCCTGATCGCCGGCGGTGCCGATGCCATCGATCGCAACCGGGAGCGCCGACCGTGCAGCCCCGGCAGACCGGAGTATTGCCCGTTTCACCAGCCCCGAGGCGGCCCCGACATGCAGCGAGACCCCCGCGAACCGAGCCCGCCGTTTTCTTCCGTGACGGCCTGAACCGAGACGCCCACGTGCCATGCTGTACGGTCTCAATGATCCCCGATCCCTGCTGATCCTCCGCCGCATCCGGGGGTTCAGCATTCTGGCCGCGACCTGCGTGCTGGTGCTGCTGGCGCTGATCGGACACCGGGATCACGAGAGTCAGGTGCGCGAGGCGGTGGACCGGACCCACGAGCAGGCCAGCGCCCTGGCCGGCCAGACCGGGCGAATCCTCGACATCATGAACATTTCCCTGGCGCTGCTGGCGGACCAGATCGCCGATCGCTGGCGCGCCGGCGAGCCGCCGGGTGCGGCACAGCGCACCATCCTGACCCACTCGGTCCGGGCCATGCCCCATGTCCGGGCGATCGCCGTGATCGGTGCCGACGGGCGCATCATCGTCGACACCGCCGGTAACGGCAGCATCGTCCAGGGCATCCTTGCCGAAGGCGACGCGGTCGGCCGCGACTTTCTCCGGGTTCCGCTGCGACAGGGCGGTTTGCGCGTGTTCATCGGGGCACCGGTGACCGGGCGGGGCGCCGACGGCCTGCTGATCCCGGTAAGCCGGCCGGTCGCGCAGACCGGCGGTGCTCCGGCCGCCGTCGTGGTGGCCTTCGTCGGCACGGATTTTTTCCGGCAAGCCTATGATTCCGTCAACGAAGCGTGGCCGGTCAAGGCCGCTCTGGTGTCTCATGACGGGCGCGTTCTGGCCGCTTCGAGCCGCATGCTGGACAGCGCCGAGGAGACGGTCGGCGAACCTCTTGTCCGGAGGATTCCGCTGACCGAAGTCCGCTCGTCCGGCGGAACGACGCTGTCGGGCGATCTGTTTCCCGATACCGCGGAGGATATCCTCAGCCTGGCGCGGGTCGATGGCTGGCCGCTGGTCCTGCTGGCGGCGGTCGACAAGGCCGAGGCGACCGGCGATGGCTGGCCGATGCTGGTGCTGCTGTTCGCGGTCGGCGCGCTGGTCATTATCGGCACCACCATGTTCGAACTCCTGGTGTCGCGACAGATCGCGCATATCGACGCCACCGGTGGCGATCTCCGGTCGCGGATCGCCGAGCTGGAGATCAGCCAGGGCCAACTCGAACAGCAGGGTGCGCAGATGGTCGAACTGGCCGAGCAGCTCTATCAGGCGCGGGAGGAAGCGGAGCGGGCCCGGCAGGCCGCCGATCTGGCCAATCACGCCAAGTCGGAGTTTCTGGCACGGATGAGCCACGAGCTGCGCACGCCGCTCAATGCCATCCTGGGCTTCTCCGAGATCATGCGGGACCGGATCGCCGGGCTCGACAATTTCGACACCTATTGCCAGTACGCCGGCGACATCCATGAAAGCGGATCGCATCTCCTGTCGCTGATCAACGACATCCTCGACCTGTCGAAGGTTGAAGCCGGCCGTTTCGAGTTCGCCGAGGAGCGGCTGGATCTGCGCTACATCGCCTTGAGCGCGACCCGGCTGGTGCGCGAAACGGCGACCCGGCGCGGCCTGACCGTGGCGGTCGAGGTTCCCGCGACCATCCCCTTGGTGCTCAGCGACGAACGCGTGGTCAAGCAGATGCTGCTCAATCTCCTGTCCAATGCCTTGAAGTTCACGCCGCGCGGCGGTTCGGTGACGGTGTCGGCGGGTCTGCGCGAAGGATGGCTGGCGGTGGTCGTCCGCGACACCGGCATGGGCATCGACCGCAAGGATTTCGCCAAGGTTCTCGAACCGTTCGGCCAGGTGCTCGACATGCGCGCGCCGCTCGATGCGCGCGGCACGGGCCTCGGTCTGCCCCTGGTCAAATCCTTCATCGAGGCCCAGGGCGGGCGGTTCGAACTCGACAGCGAAGTCGGCATAGGGACCGTCATCACGCTGTGGTTCCCGCCGGACCGGCTGATCGATGCGGTCCCCGAACCGGCGTTGAAGCGCGCGGTCGGTTGAGCCGCTCCGTATCCGGCGCCCTGGAGTAACTAAACCCGATGCTCCGGCGAAACCGCGCCGCGATTGTCCGGGATCGCCGCGGCGGGGCCGTGCGGTTGGTGAATACCGGCCTTGCGCCCGCCGGGTGCGCCGCCCGCTTGACCGTGGTTTAGTTCAGTGGAATGCTGCGTTTCAGCCTGAAATTCGCCGCCGTCGCGTGGCCGAGCTGTGGGAGTGCACGTATGGCGGCAGGGCCGGGCGGTCGGTTGATCGGGCGCATGATCGATGCGACTGCGGCCGCCATACGGCGCCATGCCGACGATCTGACCCGGCTCGATCAGGCGATTGGGGATGGCGATCACGGCATCAATCTGCGCCGCGGCTTCGAGGCGCTGGCGGATGCGCGGGACCGGCTGGCGGCGGAACCGTTCGGCGCCGCGCTGCACGATGCCGGGATGACTCTGGTGATGCGCGTGGGCGGCGCGTCCGGGCCGCTCTACGGCAGTCTGCTGATCACCATGGGCAAGACCGCCGCCGACCGGCCGGTCACCCCGCCGCTGGTCGCGGAGATGATCGATGCCGGGGTGCAGGCGGTGATGCAGCGGGGCCGGTCGCGTCCCGGCGAGAAGACCATGCTCGATGTGCTGGTGCCGGTCGCCGCCGCCGTGCGGGCCGGATGCGGCAGCAGCAGCAGCACGCTGTCGCCGGGGCTGCTGCCGGGGTTTCTGGACGACATCCGCCGGGTGGCGGAGGACGGTCTGGCGGCCACCCGGCCGCTGCGCGCCAGCCGGGGCCGGGCCGCTTTCCTGGGCGACCGCAGCATCGGCCATCTCGATCCCGGCGCCCGGTCGAGCTGTCTGCTGGTGCATGCGGTGTGCGACGTGCTGGCCGAGACGGCGCCGGCCGATTTCCCGAATGCCCGGGCCATGGCTGCGGCCGGCGCGGACGGTGCGCCATGACCGACCGGGTCGGCATCGTGATCGTCTCGCATTCCGCCGATGTCGCGCGCGGCACCGCCGACATGGTGCGCCAGATGGTCGGGCCGGAGGTCCGGCTGGCGTATTGCGGCGGCAATCCCGAGGGCGGGCTGGGCACCGACGTCGCGGCGATCCGCGCGGCGCTGGAGGCCGCCTGGAGTCCGGCCGGGGTGGCGGTGCTGGTCGATCTGGGCGGCGCCGAAACCAACACCGAAATGGCCATCGAGCTGTTGCCGGACGGGCACCGGGACCGGATCGCGATCTGCAATGCCCCGATCGTCGAAGGTGCGGTGATGGCCGCGACCGAGGCTGCCGGCGGCGGCACGCTGGACGAGGTTCGCGCCATCGCCGAGGAGCTTTCGCCATCATGAGCAGGGGAGTGTCCCGCACCGCACGGCTCGACGGGCCCGAACCCGACGTCCTGCCCGAACCGGACGTCGTGACCCTTCGGTCGCGGGGCACCCGGGGCCGCGCCGTGCTGACCGATCCGGTCGGCCTGCATGCAAGGCCGGCGATCCGGCTGACCCGGCTGGCCAAGCGGTTTGCCGCCCAGATCCGGCTGCGCGCCGGATCGGCGGCCGAATGGACCGACTCCAAGAGCATCGTCCGGGTGATGGCCCTCAAGGTCCGGTCGGGCGCCGTGGTCGAACTGCGCGCCGAGGGCATCGATGCGGCGGAGGCGGTGGCGGCGCTGGTCGCCCTGATCGAGGGGGATTTCGCCGATGGCGCCGCCGAGTGACCCGATGATCCCCGAGCGCATCCATGCCGGGGTGGTGGCCTCGGCCGGGGTGGCGGTCGGCATCATCCACTGCGCCGCCCCGCAGTCCGGCGAGGCGCTCGGCGAATCCGTCTCGGCCGAGCCCGGCGAGGCGCTGGCCGCGGCGATCGCGGCGGCCGCGGACCAGCTTGCCCGTCTGGCCCGGGCCGGCGATCCGCTTGCCGCCGACATCCTGGCCTTCCAGATCGCCGCGCTGGACGATCGCGAGCTGACCGATCCGGCCTTCGCCCTGATCGGGCAGGGCAGGTCCGCCGCGGCCGCATGGTGCGCGGCGCTGGATGGCCACATCGCCCCGTTCGCCGAGTCCGCGGACGAGGTGTTTCGCGCCCGCGCCGCCGATCTCGGCGATCTCCGGCGTCGCGTGCTGACCCTGCTGAACGGCGAGGGCGCCGGGCCGGACCGGCCGCCCGACGGCCAGGAGCTGATCTATCTCGCCGACGATCTGACGCCGTCGCGCTTCGTCGAGCTGGACTGGGGCCGGTTTCGCGGCGCCGCGCTCAGAACCGGCAGCCTGGCCGGGCATGTCGCGATCCTGGCGCGGGCGCGCGGCGTGCCGCTGCTGGTCGGGCTGGGCGCCGGCCCGGGCGATTTCGCGCACGGCCTGCCCGCGATCCTGGATGCGCTGTCCGGCCGGCTGGTGCTGGCCCCGACCCCCT
>CAZTNV010000131.1:10228-10526 GCA_964615535.1 uncultured Mycobacteriaceae bacterium
CCCCCTCCACCCTGCGCGAGCCCGGGGACCGCACCAGCCGGCGGGCCGCGGAGCAGGCGGAGGAGGCCCGCTTTCTCGCCCGGCCGGCGGTCACCCGCGACGGCGTCCGGGTCACCGTGCGGCTGACCGTGGACGAGCCGGCGGTGCTGCAACTGGTCGATCCGGGCCATTGCGACGGCATCGGCGTCACCCGCACCGAATTCCTGTTTCTCCGCGGCGGCGGCCTGCCCGACGAGGAGTCCCAGATGCAGGCCTATGTTCGCATGCTGCGCTGGGCCGGCGGCCGGACGGTGACCGT
>CAZTNV010000132.1:0-10362 GCA_964615535.1 uncultured Mycobacteriaceae bacterium
GGCACGGTGATCTCGCAGCCCGCCGCCTCCACCGCCGCGACGACCTCTTCGATGTTGGTCGTCCGCAGGCACAGGTGCCAGTGCGCGCTGTGGTCGGTTTCGATCTCCGTTTGCCCTTCGAGCAGTTCGACGATTTCGAGGTAGTCGCCCTGGCCGGCATCGAGCCAGGCGAAGCGGCTGCCGCGGCGCTCACCCCGGACCCGCCGATCTGGGCGGCCGGTTCGCCCGCGGCCGGGTCGGGGCGTTCGGCGGCGCTGGCCGAGGACCCCCGGAAACTTGGCATGTCCGGCGGCGGCACCGGCACTGAAACCTCGGGCGACTCGGCGGCCCCGTTCACCGGTGCCGCGTTCAATGGGGCCGCGTTCACCGGTGCCGCGTTCACCGGTGCCCCGCTCGCCGGCGCAGTCGTTTCGGCGGTCTGGGTTGCGGGCGCGGACGTCGCGGCCGGATCAGAACCGGCCGGCCGGCCGGCCGGCGCCGCAGCCGGAGCGCCCGATCCTGCGGGATGTGCCGGGCCTGACGGTCCGGCCGAACCTGACGAACCCGAGGGCGCGGGGGCGGCCGTCGAGGGCGCTTCGGGCGGACCCGTTCGGAGCAGGCTGGCGAAATGATCCGGGAGGGCCGGAACCAGCTCGCCGAGGCTGCGATCGGTTGCCGACAGATAATACCAGCCGCCATAGGCCAGAATGGCCAGAACGGCCGCGATCAGCAGGATCGCGCCGCCCGGCACCCGCCCCTCGGGCACCGGGGCCGGAAATACCAGATCGGCGTGCCGTTCGATCCCGGCAGCTTCTTCGCGAAAGCGGCGCACCATCTCGCCGGCATCCAGCCCGAGAAAATCGGCATAGGTGCGCACAAAGCCGACGCCATAGACGGTGCCGGGCAATTCGTTGAACCGGCCATGCTCGATCGCGTTCAGCAGCACGGCCCGAATACGCAGGATATTGGCGACATCTCGCAGCTCGTAGCCCGCCTCCTCGCGCGCCTGCCGCAGGATGGTGCTGAGATTTCGGGCGCCACCATCGCGCCCGCCAGATCGCCGCGGCTCGCTGTCCGGAGAGCATTGCTCCGGGTTTGCCCGGTCTGCGACCAAGCCCAGCTCTGATGTGGTCCGTGCCATGGCGCTAGCCGTTTTCCGATCCTTGCCGTCGGGCCCAATCGTCGCGAGATCGCCGTCCATTGCCGCGATCCGGGCGCTGACCGATGCCGTTCGCCGCCTCCGCCAATCGTTGTAAACAGTTTTGCCGTCCGGATCAAATCGGGATTAGCGAGAGCCGATCGGCGTTCCGCACCCTCAGTCATCTGGTTGCGGGCGGGGCCTCGGTCGCGGCAGACAGTTCAGATTCTTATCCCATGGTCGAGGGCAAAGCCGCGCAGATGCTCGCGCACGCTGTGATCGGCCGATCCTCGCAAATCCAACAGGTAATCCGCGAGCGGCGCCAGCGGCAGGCTCCGAATCATCGACTTCACCGCGCCCAGTCCGGCCGCAGCCATGGACAGCCTGCGACACCCCAGACCGATCATGGCCATGGCCTCCAGCGGCCGGCCGGCGCTCTCGCCGCACAGGCTGACCGGCACGCCAGCCGCCGATGCGGCCTCAAAGATCCGGGCCATGGCGTTGAGGAAGGGCGGCGACAATGGGTCGTAGCGGCTGGCCACCCTCGGATTGCCGCGATCCGCCGCGAACATGTACTGGATCAGATCGTTGCTGCCGACCGCGGCGAAATCGACCCGCACCAGCAATGCCGGCAATTGCCACAGCAACGCCGGCACCTCGATCATCGCGCCAACCCGAAGCGGCCAGGGCAGGGAGCAGCCATCCCGTGCGGCCCGGTCGATCTCGATATCGAGGACCCGGCGGGCGGCATCGAATTCGGCGACTTCGGCGATCATCGGAAACATGATCGAGACGGGGCGCCCGGCCGCCGCGCGCAGCAACGCGCGGAGCTGCTGGCGGAGCATGGCCGGCCGGTCGAGGCCGATTCGGATTGCCCGCCATCCGAGCGCCGGGTTGGCATGATCGGTATGATCGAAATAGGGCAACGGCTTGTCCCCGCCGACATCGAGCGTGCGGAAGACCACCGGCTTCCCGCCGGTGCGGTCGAGCACTTTGCGGTACAACTCGGTCTGTTCGCGCACGTCGGGAAAAGTCGGGCGGACCATGAACGGTATTTCGGTGCGGAACAGGCCGATGCCGTCGGCGCCGGTTTCGGCCAGATGCGGCAGATCGACGAGCAGCCCGGCATTGAGATTGACCGAGATCGGCACGCCGTCGGAGGTGATTGCCGGCAGCCCGGCCAGCTCGGCGTATTCCTGTTGGCGGCGGGCGCGCAGGCGCAGATTCTCCTGAAAGGCCTCCTGGGCATCTTCCGCGGGCCGGACCAGCGCCTGACCGTTGTCGCCGTCGACGATCACCGGGTCGAGCGCCTCGATCAGGGTCATCGCCTCGGCGCAGCGGCCGACCACCGGGATGTCGAGGGTCTTCGCCACGATCGCGACATGGCTGGTCGCCGAGCCGTCCTCCAGCACCACAGCGCGCAGCCGGTCCCGGCCGTAATCCAGCAGCTCCGCCGGGCCGAGATTGCGCGCCACCAGGACCATGGCGTCGGGCAGGGTGCCGCCGGCGGCCACCGAGGACCGGCCGGACAGGTGCAGCAGCAGGCGGCTGGACAGGTCGTCAAGGTCGAGCAGCCGTTCGCGCAGATAGGGGTCGGTGATCCGCGCCATGCGGGCGGCCATGTCGTTCTGCACGCGCTGCACCGCCGCTTCGGCGGTCAGGCCGGTGTTGATCGCCTCCTGAATCCGGGCGAGCCAGCCGGGGTCCTGGGCGAACATCCGATAGGTTTCGAGTATTTCATGCGATTCGGCGCTGCCTGCGGCGGCGGTGTTGGCGAGCAGGGCGTCGAGCGAACTGTGCATCGCCTCGATCGCAGCGGCGAATCGCTGGTGCTCCTGTTGGGGGTCCTCTGCCACCATCTGGCGGATGGTGAGCTGCGGGCGGTGCAGCACGGCCAGCCCCTCGGCCAGCCCGGCATTGAGCGAGATGCCCTCGATTCGCACCGGCAGCATGCCCGGTACGCCCGGCCGCGGCGGCATGTTGTCCCCTGCCGCCTCTCCGCCGGCCAGCAACTCGGCAACCACCATGGCCACGGTCTGAAGGGTCTCGACCTCCTCTTCGGCATAGTGACGCCGCCGCCGGGTCTGGATGTCGAGCACCCCGCGCACCTTGCCGCCGCGCAGGATCGGTACGCCGAGCAGCGAGTGGTAGGGGTCCTCGCCGGTTTCGGGACGATAGGCGAAATTGGGATGGCTGAACGCGTCGGGGATTGCGATCGGCGTTGCGGTGGCGGCAACCTGGCCGACGATGCCTTCGCCGATCCGCAGCCGGGTACGGTGCACAGCGCGGGGATTGAGGCCGATCGTGCTGAACAACTCAAGTACGTCGCCCGGCCGGATGACGTAGCACGAACACACTTCGGCCTGCATTTCGGCGGCGATCAGCAGCACGATCTTGTCCAGCCGTTCCTGCACCGCGCCCGACCCGGCCATGACGTCGCGCAGCCGCGCCAGCAGTCGCCGCGACGTGCCGATACCCTGAGGACCGATACCCTGAGGACCGGTACCCTGGGCGCCGGGTCCGACGCCCGGGCTGGCGCCGGTCGACGCCATGCCGCCCCCGATTGTGCTGCCCTTCACCATGCCGCCCTTGATCGTGCCGCCTTTGGCTGGGCCCTGCTGCCGCTTGCCGTCAAGCCGCGTCGAGCCCGTAGGCGCTATGCAATGCGCGGACCGCCAGCTCGGTGTATTGCTCCGCAATCAGCACGCTGATCTTGATCTCGGATGTCGAGATCACGAGGATATTGATGTTGTTCTCAGCCAAGGCCTTGAACATGCGCTGGGCGACCCCGGCATGGCTGCGCATGCCGACGCCGATCACCGAGACCTTCGCGACATTCTCGTCGGGAGTCAGACGGCCATAGCCTAGCTGCTCCCGCAGTCCGGTCAGCACCTGCTGGGCACGCAACAGGTCGGCATGGCCGACGGTGAAGGTCAGGTCGGTCGATTTGCCGTCTTCAGAGACGTTCTGCACGATCATGTCGACGTTGACGTTGGCCTCGGCCAGCGGACCGAAAATGGCCGCGGCGACGCCCGGCCGGTCGGGCACGTTGACCAGGGTAAGCTTGGCTTCGTCGCGACTGTAGGTAATGCCGCTGACCACTTCCTGTTCCACGATCTCATCCTCGTCGACCACCAGGGTGCCCGGCTTGTCCTCAAAGCTGGACAGCACCTGCAGGCGCACCCGGTGGTTCATGGCCATTTCCACCGACCGGGTCTGCAGGACCTTGGCCCCGAGCGAAGCCATTTCCAGCATCTCTTCGTACGTAATCCTATGCAACTTTCGGGCCCGTCGGACGATGCGCGGATCGGCGGTGTAGACCCCGTCGACATCGGTGTAGATGTCGCACCGGTCGGCCTGCAGCGCTGCGGCCAGCGCCACCGCGGAGGTATCGGAGCCGCCGCGCCCCAGCGTGGTGATCCGGCCGCTTGCGGCCACGCCCTGGAACCCGGCGACCACCGGCACTTCGCCTTCCGCCATCCGGCGCCGCAGTTCCGCGGCCTCGATCCCGGTGATCCGGGCCTTGCCATGAGCGTCGTCGGTGCGGATCGGGATCTGCCAGCCGAGCCAGGAGCGTGACGGCACGCCCAGTTCCTGCAGGGCCAGCGCCATCAGACCGCTGGTCACCTGTTCGCCCGAAGCGACGATGCCATCGTACTCCATGCTGTCGTGCAGGGGCGCGATCCTGCTGCAATAATCGACCAGTTGGTTGGTCACCCCGGCCATCGCCGAGACCACCACGGCGACCTCGTTGCCGCGCTCGCGCTCGGCCGCGGCACGGCGCGCGGCGCGCTGGATGTGGTCGATATCGCGCACCGAGGTGCCGCCGAATTTCTGGACGATGCGCGCCATGGCCTGGGTCCGTGATTGCCGGTGAGATGGGGACGCTGCGGGACTTCCGGTGATGCTTCGGGCCGGCCGCGGATCGGCCCTGGCAGGCCCGGCCGCCGGAAGGCCGGGCGCTTCCGGCAGTGCGCGACAAACCCGACCTTGCCGGTGCGAAGCGCGGTCTTCATACTCTGCGCCGTCGCGCTTATCAACCCAGGGACAAGAGCCGCTGATGGCCGCCGCACCCGTCGCCGAGACCGCCCCCGACCGCGCCCGCACGATTGATCGCGCCGATGTCGACCGGTTCGAGCGGATCGCTGCGGAATGGTGGGACCCGCGCGGCAAGTTCCGGCCGCTGCACGCCATGAATCCGGTTCGGATCGGCTATATTCGCGACCGGGTATGCGAGCAGTTCGGCTGCGATCCGCGCTCCGTCCGGCCGTTCGCCGGGTTGGAACTGGCCGATATCGGCTGCGGCGGCGGGCTGCTGGCCGAGCCGATGGCGCGGCTGGGGGCGGCGGTCACGGCAATCGATGCCGGGGCCGAGACGGTCGAGGTGGCCCGGCTGCACGCCGGCCAGGCCGGGCTGCCGGTCGATTACCGCTGCGCCACCGCGGAGCATCTGGCCGCGACCGGCGCGACCTTCGACGTCGTGACCGCGTTGGAGATCGTGGAACACGTCGCCGATGTCGACGCCTTCCTGGCGGCGCTGGCGGCGCTGGTCCGGCCGGGCGGGGCGCTGGTCATGTCGACGCTCAACCGCACCCCGCGCAGCTTTGCCGTGGCCATCGTCGGCGCCGAATACCTGCTCCGCCTGCTGCCCCGCGGCACGCATGACTGGCGGAAGTTTCTCCACCCGAGCGAACTGGCGGCCGGTCTGCGCCGGCATGGCTTCACGGTTCGCGACGTGACCGGCATGGTCTATGATCCCCTGCGCGGCACCTGGAGCCTGTCGCAGCGCGATCTGGCGGTGAACTACCTGTTGTCCGCGACACGGTAGGCGACACTCCGAGCGTCATGATCAAGGCCAAGATCATGCCGCCCCGCTTCCGGATCACCGAGGGATCAACCGGTGACCGGTCGATCGAATCGGGCCAATCGACCCCGGTCAGAATGGAAGCGGTCTCCGCACCGGCCGTCCGACCCGTCCGCACCAGCCTCGGCGGCGGAACAGCGGGCGATGCAGGGCCAGGACCGCGAATTCGCCTGTGCACAGCCGCAGCGTCCGCGAGACGACTGGCGTGGCTTATAACCCCTTACGTAGAATATGGTCAATGACCTGATCGCCGTTTGGTCGTTAACTACATCTTGCGCGCGACGCAGTAGACGAAGCTCATATCGAACGGGTAGAATGTCGACCTCGGCTGCCGGGTATTCGCCAACCCATCGCGAACGTCAGTGCAGCTCTGCAAAGAGGGGGTAACGATGGTCGATCAGTTTGGGGAGGCTGGCGACGGCGACACGCCGAAAGGCGCATTGCTGCTTCGCGACGGGTACGGTGACGGCCAGTGTCGCTCGGGCGATGCCGGGGCCTCGGCCTATTTTCGCCAGGGCGAGTATCTGGTGGAATTGCGGCCCGACGGTTCCACGGTGGTCCTGGACAAACTGCATCCTTTTGACGGAGGGATCAGTATCGCATCCTGATATCGAGTACGGTTTCGCCCGGTTCGACCTGGAACGCAGCGTCGTGATAGCTGGGCCGGCTGAACCGGGCCGGAGCGTCATTGGAAAAGCCGTAGCCCTCCAGCGGCAGGCCGATCAGCGAAAAATTGAAGCGGCCATCCGCGTTTTCGTCGTGATGGACCACCACGGCATAGCGGCCCGCACCGGCAGGCGTCAGGCACGCGCTGACCGTGCCCAATGCCGACGGCACCCGAACATGCAGCAATGTCCGCGTCTCATCCAGAAACTCCTCCGGCCGGTCGCCGTACAACACGATGCTGACGAGTCCATCGGCCCCGCGCACTTGATGTATCCGCACCAGCAGGCGCACCGGCGAGTCGATGCTCGCGCAAGAAGCGGGCGGCCGAGCGGCGGCCGTCCATCCCTGGGCGAGCGTGGCTGCCGCAATCAGTGCCACCGCGCCGATCCGGCGCATTTCAAATGTCCGAGGCATTTTCAAAGGGCTTTGTCCCGGGCCGGTCAACAACCGCCAAAATCGGACGGGCCGTCCGCGGGGACAATTCATGGCTGATTTCCCGCCGGATTTCCAGCGGGCCTCTCGCGGTCCATGACGTCGGATGCCGGGGTCGAGAACCGGGCCGAACCCGCCGGCTATTCCCGGGCTTTGGTCTCGAAGAACAGAGCCTCCTTCAGCAAGGTTTCCGCCCGTTCGGGCTCGGCGTGCAGTGCCTCCCGCCGCAAGACGATCGCAACTTCCAGCATTCTCTGACGAATGCGAGTCCGGGCGTCCGGAAAACAATCGTTGCTCATGCCTCCTGAACTGGGGCGGCACGGACCGGAAATCGATTGCCTCAAAAGGCTTAAGAAAATAAGGCTTTCGAATCGCCTCTGCGCCGGTCGCCCACCGCGCCCGGATGCTCGATCAGGTCAAGGTGGTATGCCGGGCGCGGGCGCCGCGTTCGATGGCGGCGGCGTGGAGTCGATCGATTTCCAGCCGGTGGCGCAGCATTTCCAGCAACCGCAATTCCTCCTGGCTGACCGCATCGTCGGCCGCGGCGACGTCGCACGCCACGGCGTAGGCGGTCTCGCGCAGATGGCGGGGCAGGTCGCCCCTGATCCGGTCGAGCGCCTTGTCCAGGCCCTCGGGGTCCTGGAGCAGTCTGGTGCACTCCCGCGCCAGTTCCGGCAGGCGGCCGGACTCAAAGCCGCGGAACACCGGCAACTGGCGAACGATCTCGCCAATCGACCGCAATTCCTTGTCGGTCATGTCCGCGTCGGCCGCCGACACCAGCACCATGGTGTAGATCAGCGCGGCCTGGGCATCATTGGCCGACCAGCTTGCCTGGGGCGTATCAGCGAGCATCGGTGAACATCCTCGATCATGCCGGCTCCGCCGGGCGATTGCCATTGCTGGCGCAGGGACCGGCCACCCTGTCACGGCATTTGGCCGGGCGGCATACCAAGCGTCAAGCGGGACCAGCGGTCGCGCATCCCGTCGTATCCGCTCCCGGGGATGCGTGTTAACCTTGTTGGGGCCGGCGGGATCGAGCGGGCCGGAAGGCGGCGAAGGGCGGAGCGCCATGCGCGAAGAGCTGGCTCTGCGGCAACTGCCCAAGCGCACGATGGCGCTGGTGCTGGCCGGCGGGCGGGGCAGCCGGCTGAAGAATCTCACCGATTTGCGGGCCAAGCCGGCGGTGCCGTTCGGCGGCAAGTTCCGGATCATCGATTTCACCCTGTCGAACTGTCTGAACTCGGGCATCCGCCGGGTCTATGTGCTGACCCAGTACAAATCCCAGAGCCTGCTGCGCCACATCCAGCGCGGCTGGGGCAACATGCGGTCGGAAATGAACGAGTTCGTCGACGTTCTGCCGGCCCAGCAGCAGGTCGAAGAGCATCTGTGGTACCGCGGCACGGCCGATGCGGTGTGGCAGAACATCGATCTGTTCCAGCGCGAGCGCGGCGACTTCATTCTGGTTCTGGCCGGCGACCATGTCTACAAGATGGATTATGGCGCAATGGAAGACCACGTCGCGCGCCGCGCCGAGGTCTCGATCGCCTGCCTGGAGGTGCCCCGCGCCCAGGCCGGGGCATTCGGCGTGATGGCGGTGGACGACGGCGACCGGGTCACCGGGTTTCTGGAAAAGCCCGCCGACCCGCCCGGCCTGCCCGACCGGCCGGAGCTGACCCTGGCCAGCATGGGCGTCTACGTGTTCAACGCGCCGCTGCTCTACGAGGCCCTGACCGCGGATGCGGCGGACGTTCGGTCGTCCCATGATTTCGGCAAGGACATCATACCGGCGCTGCTCGACCGCGCCAGGGTGCTGGCCCATCGCTTTGCCACCAGTTGCATCCGGCGCCCGCCGCAGCCGGAATGCTACTGGCGCGATGTCGGCACGGTCGACGCCTACTGGGAAGCCAATATGGACCTGACCCAGGTCACCCCGGTGCTCGATCTCTACGACACGAGCTGGCCGATCCACACCTATCAGCCGCAACTGCCGCCGGCCAAGTTCGTGTTCAACCAGGAGACCCGGCGCGGCGTGGCGATCGACAGTCTGGTCTCGGGCGGCTGCATCGTGTCGGGCGCGCGGGTCATCCGGTCGCTGCTGTCCTCGGAGGTGCGGGTCAATTCCTTCGTCGAGGTCGACCTGTCGGTGGTGCTCCCCGAATGCAATATCGGCCGCCACGCGCGCATCCGAAAGGCGATCATCGACAAGGCCTGCACCATCCCCGAAGGTCTGGTGGTCGGGTATGATGCCGAGCAGGACGCCAGCCGTTTCTATCGCAGCGAGGGCGGCGTGACCCTGATCACCCGCGACATGCTGGCCGCGCTGGCCCGGCAACGCTCCGGACCGGCGGCGCCGCGAACGGCGCGGCCGGCGGCGTCGGAGTGAGCGTCGGAGTTACGGCAATGGTGTACCCAAGATGGCCCAAATCGGTTGCATCGCTACCCTATCCTACGTCGGATTAATCTGCCCGGAGCGCCCGCTCGACCACTCGGGGAACGGCCTCGATGACGCGCAGCAGGGCGGCGGCCGGGCCGGAGGGGCGGCGGCAGCCCTGCTCGTATTGCTGTACCGTATCGATCGTGAATCCGAAGCGCCGGGCGAACTGGGACTGGCTCAGCCCGAGCCGCGCGCGCAGCGCTCGGATCCGCTCCGGAGACAGGGAAGGCGCCACGACCTCGGGCACGGCTAGGTCCTCGTCGGTTCAGGCATCGCCATTCTCGGCTGCCTGGGCTTCGATCTCGGCTTCGCTGGGTTGCGGTCGCGTCACCAGATCGGCCCGCAGCTTGGCCTCGTCGATGTCGGGCCGGGTCCGTCGCACGATAGGCATCGCATGCCCTCCTGCTCGCGCGTCGCAAGCAGATGATCCGGCGGACCTCGCTCCCCGCCGAGCTGCACCGTACCGCCCGCTCACCACGCCCGTCGGCCGGCCGCGATCGAGAATCCCCACCTTCGGCTAAGAGACGCTGCAAGCTGTGTTCTCGTTCTGTATCCCCAAAATAAAATGTGGCACGTAGCCGCTTTCTGCAGTAACATCATGCAAATAGGTGCAGGCAACCGGCGAGCGCAATGCCTCGTTCAGAGGGCTTATAGTCAACCGAACTGCGTAGCTATGATCCGTCAATATCGTTTCAGGACAATCGTAACTCCGAGATGGGCTCGATGCAAAATGTTCATCTGTCCTCTGATTTGTTGGAATTTTTTGTAGAAAGCTTGCACCAAGTATGTCGCAACGGTTTCCCTATCCAGCTAATGCAGGTGCTGCAACCGAACCGGATCGGCGCCGCA
>CAZTNV010000133.1:0-10288 GCA_964615535.1 uncultured Mycobacteriaceae bacterium
GGATGCGCTCGACCTCGCCGCCGAAATCGGCGTGGCCCGGCGTGTCGACGATGTTGATCCGCACGTCGTTCCAGACCAGCGAGGTGCATTTGGCCAGGATGGTGATGCCGCGCTCGCGTTCCAGATCGTTGGAATCCATGACGCGCTCCGCAACCTGCTGATTGGCGCGAAAGGCGCCGCTCTGGCGGAGCAATACATCGATCAGCGTGGTCTTGCCGTGATCGACATGGGCGATGATGGCGATGTTGCGCATATCCATAGGGTGTCTCGCTGGCCGGTGTCGCCGCGCCGCCGCCGGCATGCCGGCCGAATATCCCCGCCGACGGGACGGCGCGCTTTAACCGCTCGCGGGGGTCAGGCAAGATGATCGGCACGGATCGTGATGACCGCGCCAACCTGGGTTAGAGCGAAACCGTCCGGACCCGGCTATCCGCACGGACAGCCTGGACGCGCGAGATCTGGGGAAGCTTATACCGCAATGCAATGACCCTGCACCGTCTCCTTCATCCGGTTCTGTTCGGTCTGGCCGCGATCGCGGCGAGTCCGGCCTTCGGCCAGCCGGCGCCGGCACCCCCCCAGCAGGATCGGGCCCAGCAGGATCGGGCCCAGCAGGATCGGGCCGACCAGGATCAGGCCGAGCCGATCCGGCCCGAACCGTTCGCGGCGGCGCTGCCCTATGTCACCGAGCTGGCGCCGGTCGAGAACGAGGATCTGGCCGAAGTGCTGGAGGCCTCGTCGAACCTGATCGGACTTCAGGACGAACCGCCGCCCGGCCTGCCCGGCCTGGCCCGGCGGGCCGCGGACGACGCCGAACGCCTGCGCGCGGTGCTGCGCTCGTTCGGCTATTATGCGGGAATCGTCGATATCCGGATCGGCGGGTTCGCGCCGGACGATCCGCGGCTGTTCGAGAGGGCCGGGCAGTTCGGTCCGGAAACCCCGGTACCCGTGCGGATCGAGGTCGAACCGGGGCCGCAATACACCGTGTCGCAACTCGAGATCGGCGGACCGGGCGGGGCGCCGCTGCCGGTCGAAATCGACCGCGAGGTGCTCGGGCTCGCTATCGGCGATCCGGCGCGGGCCGAGGCGGTGCTGACCGCCCAGGAGCGGGTGATCGCGCAGATCCGGCTGGGCGGCCATCCGTTCGCGCGGCTGGCCGAGCGGCAGGCCGTCGTCGACCACGCCACGCGGCACATGCTGCTGGAGTTCGCCTTCGAGCCCGGCCCCTATGCCACGCTCGGCCCGGTGACGTTCGAGGGCCTGGAGCGGACCCGCGAGGCGTTCCTCCAGCGCCGGGTGCCGTTCGAGGTCGGCGATCCGTATTCGCCCGAGGAGATCGACGCGCTGCGCGCCGACCTCGCCAGCCTCGGCGTGTTCAGCTCGATCCGGATCGACCCGGCGGACACGCTGAACGCGGAGGGAGGGTTGCCGATCACCGTGACCCTGGCCGAACGGGCGCCGCGCTTCATCGGCTTCGGCGCCTCCTACGGCACCACCGAGGGGCTGGCGATCAGCGCCTTCTGGGGCCATCGGAACCTGTTCGGCGGCGCCGAAACCCTGCGCATCCAGGCCGCCGCGAGCCGCCTGCTGGAAAACGCGGCGGGCGATTACGAATACGGGCTGAATGCGGCGTTCCGCAATCCCGATCTCTGGCTGCGCAATCTCGACCTGCTGGCCGAGGCCGGCGCGGTCCTGGAGCGGCCGGAGGCGTTCGAGCGCGAGGCGGTGTTCGGCAGTCTGGGCTTCGAGTACCGGCTGAGCCGGCAGCTCGCCGTGGGCGCGGGGCTGTCGGCGTCGCAGGAGCGGGTCACCGACATCACGACCGGCACCAACGACTTCACCCTGATCGGCGTCCCGCTGTTCCTGCGCCTCGACACCACCGACGACCTGCTCGACCCGACCCGGGGGGCGCGGCTCAATTTCGCCGTCACGCCGTTTCCCGCCCTGCTCGGCTCGACGACGGAGCTGTTCATCACCCGCGCGAACGGCTCGGCCTATTACGATTTCGGCACCGACGGGGACGTGGTGCTGGCCGGCCGGCTGGGCGTGGGCAGCGTTCTGTGGGCGCCGAACACCCTGGACGTCCCGGCCTCCCGGCGGTTCTATGCCGGCGGCGGCGGCTCGGTGCGCGGCTACGGGTTTCAGAACATCGGGCCGCAGACTGCCGGCGGCGACCCGATCGGCGGCCGCGCCCTGCTGGAAACCGGGCTGGAGCTGCGCTACCGGATCACCGAGACGATCGGCATCGTGCCGTTCGTCGATGCCGGCACGGTCTATGACGCGCCCTATCCGGATTTCAGCGAGGATCTGCGGGTGGGCGTCGGCATCGGCGCGCGCTACTATACCGGTTTCGGACCCATCCGGGTCGATATCGCGGTGCCGCTCCAGCCGCGCGACGACGATCCGGTGGTCGCGTTCTATGTCAGCCTGGGACAGTCCTTCTGAGGCCGCCGATGCCGCCGAGACGCACTTCGCCGAGACGCCCCCCGCCGAGACGCACCCTGGTCCGCTGGCTGGTCGCGGTGGTTGTGGTGCCGGTGGCGCTGATCGCCATCCTGCTGGCCGGGTCGGACACGGCGATCGGCCAGAGCCGGCTGGCGCGGCTGCTGGAAGACACGCTGAGCGGGCCGGGCTTCCAGATCACCATCGGCCAGATCGGGGGCCGGTTTCCGCTCGACGTGACCCTGCGCGACGTCACCGTGGCCGACGATCGGGGCGTCTGGCTGCAGATCGACCGGGCGGAGCTCGACTGGTCGCCGTTCGCCCTGGCCCGCGGCGAGGCCCATATCGACTCGATCGAGATCGGACAGGTCACGCTGTCGCGGCTGCCGGTCATCCCGGAACCCGCCGAGCCGCAACCCGCCGAGCCGTTCGCCCTGCCCGATCTGCCGGTGACGGTGCGGCTCGACCGGTTCTCGATCGAGCAGGCGGTGCTGGCCGAGCCGGTGCTGAACACGCCCGCGCCGGTCCGGCTGGCCGCCGAGGGGGCCGCCCGGCTGGGCGATCCCGCCGAGGGGCTGATGCTGCGCCTGGACGCCCGGCGGATCGACGGGGAGCAGGGCACCGTTGCCCTGGATCTCGCCTATGTCCCGGAGGAAAACCGGCTGAGGGTGGCGCTGAACGCCGAGGAGCCGGCCGGCGGCGTGCTGGCCCGGCTGGCCGGTCTGCCGGGCCTGCCGCCGGTCAGCGTGGCGCTGAACGGCGAAGGACCGCTCGACGACTGGGACGCGACGCTGAACGCCGGCGCCGGCGAGGATCTGTCGGTGCAGGCGGCGGTGGCGATCGACGCGGTCGAGGGCGGACATGCGGTGGTGCTGGAGGGCCGGGCAGAGGTCGCCGCCCTGCTCGACCCGGCGCTCGACCCGCTGGTCGCCGGTGGCGTCGAGGTCTCGGCCCGGACCGTCCTGGAGCCCGAGGGTCCGATCGCGGTCGACCGGCTGCGGCTGGCGGCCCCGGCGGGCGCGGTGACGCTGGACGGCACGATCGACCGGGCGGCCGGCCGGCTCGACCTCGGCTATCGGGTCGAGGCCGGCCAACCGTCGGCCTATGCGGCGCTGCTGCCCGAGGCCGGCTGGGAGGCCCTGATTCTGGCCGGCCGGATCTCCGGGCCGTTCGCCGGTCCCACCGTGACCGCGCAGATTTCGGCGGAGGCGGTGGCGAGCGGCGAGATCGCGGTCGACCGCGCCACCGTCGATCTGCGGGCCGCGCCGAGCGCGCCGCTTGGCGATCCGGCCATGGACATCGCGCTGACCGGCACTGCCGTGCTGGCCGGCCTCTCGCTCGGCGATCCGGCGCTGGATGCCCTGCTGGCGCCGACCGTGACCGCCGAACTGGACGCGACGGCGACCCCCGACGGCCGGGTGGCCTTGCGGCGGGCCGCCGTGACCCTGCCCGCCGCCAGCCTGACCGCCGAAGGCACCCTGCGCGACTGGGGGCAGGTGGCGCTGCTGGAAGCCCGGCTCGCCGTGCCCGATCTGGGCGCGCTGGCCGATCTGGCCGGGCAGCCGCTGGGGGGCGCCTTCGTGCTGGAGGCCGACGCCCGGACCGGGCCGACCGGCACGGTGGCGACCCTGGCCGGCACGCTGACCGACCCGGCCCTGGGCATACCCCAGGCCGAGGCGCTGCTCGGGCCGGAAACGCGGCTCTTCGCCCATGTCGTGGCCTCGCCGGAGGGCGAGGTCGCGGTCAACGGTCTGGTGGTCGATGCCGCGCAGGCCCTGCTGCTGGCCGATCTGCGGCTGGGGCCGGAGACCCTGGCCGGGCAATGGAGCCTCGACCTGCCCGCGCTGTCCGCGGTGGAGCCGAGCGTCGCCGGGGCGGTGAGCATCGAGGGCCGGATCGACGGCACGCCGGCAGCGCCGCGGGCGACCGCCACCGCGGTGCTGACCGGTCTGGTCGCGGGCGGGCAGACGATCCCGCGC
Organism: uncultured Mycobacteriaceae bacterium; assembly: GCA_964615535.1. Lineage (GTDB taxonomy): Bacteria > Pseudomonadota > Alphaproteobacteria > DSM-16000 > Inquilinaceae > CAZTNV01. The sequence continues at coordinate 4,419 of CAZTNV010000133.1, forward strand.
GCGACGGTCAATCTCGCGGTGGAGGATCTGGCCGCAGCGCCGGCCGGCAGGATCGAGATCGCCGCCGCGGTGGCCGGGCTGCCGGCCCGCATTGCGACGCGCTTCGCGGTGCCGGCCGATGCGCCCGAGACGGCGTTGCGGCTGGACGACCTCGCGATCCGGCTCGGCAGCCTGGGGCTGACCGGCACCGTCGCGGTCGAGCCGGGCGGCACGGTGCGGGGCCGGCTGAGCGGCGGCACGGGGGTGCTGGCCGAGCTGGAACCGCTGACCGGGCTGGCGCTGGGCGGCGCCGCCGATCTGACCGTCACCCTGGCGGCGCCCGACGGCCGGCAGCGGGTCGAGGCCGGCCTGACCGCGCGCAATCTCGCGGTCGCCGACGCCGTCCGGGTCGCCCAGGCGACGCTCAATGCCACGATCGCCGATGCGCTGGGCACGCCGCGGCTCGAGGCCCGGCTGATCGCCGCCGGGGTGGCCACCGACGGCCTCGCCTTCGACCGGGTCCAGGCGACCGCCGAGGGCGGGCTCGACCGGCTGGCGGTGACGCTGGCGCTGGCCGGCCAGCCGGCCTCGCTCAAGGCCCGCGCCACGATCGGGCTGGCCGGCCCGGAGACCCGGATCGATCTGACCGCGCTGCAAATCGCCTATGACGGCGAGCGGCTGGCGCTGACCCAGCCGGCCGCGGTGCGGATCGGCCCGGCGGGCATCGCGGTCGACCGGCTGGCGCTGGCCGGCCCGTCCGGGCAACTGGCCCTGGAGGGCCGGATCGGCGGCGAGCGGCTCGACCTGACCGCCAGCCTCGCCAATGTCTCGCTCGCGCTGGCCCGGCTGGCGGCGCCGGATCTGGCGCTCGACGGCACGCTGAACGGTCAGGTGCAGCTTTCCGGCCCGGTCGCCGCGCCGCAGGGCAGCGTCGATCTGCGCGTGACCAATGCCCGGGCCGGGGCGGCCACGGCGCTGGGCCTGCCGGGATTCGACGCCTCCCTGCAAGGGCAGTGGCGCAATCGCCAATTGACGGCAAGGGCGACGGTGACCGCGGCCGAGGCCGGCACCCTGACCGCGCAGATCGAGATGCCGCTGGATGCCGATCCGGCGACCGGCCTGCCCAGCCTTGCCGCCGACCAGCCGCTGCGCGCGGCGATCGACGCCCGCCTGAGCCTGACGGTGCTGAACACCATCCTGGCCGCGCAGGCCAACCGCGTGGCGGGGACGTTGACCGCCGATCTGATCGTGGACGGCACGCTGAGCAATCCGGATGTCACGGGCACGGTCCGGCTGACCGACGGGCAGTTCGTCAATGCGGTTTATGGCGTCAATCTTAGCAGCATCCAGGCCACGCTGACCGCCACCGGCGACGTGCTGACGCTGACCAGCCTCTCGGCCAACACGCCGGGCGACGGCTCGCTGAGCGGCAGCGGCACGATCCGGATCGATCCGGCGGGCGGCTTTCCGGTCGATCTCCGCCTGACCGCCGACCGCGCGACCCTGCTCGCCAGCAACGACATCCGGGTGACCGCCGATGCCGGGCTGCAACTCACCGGGCAGTTGCTCGGCCAGTCCACCCTGGCCGGCAGGGTGACCATCCGCAGCGCCGAACTGCGCATCCCGGAGCAGTTGCCGCCGCAGGTCGCGACCATCCCGGTGACCGAGATCAACGTGCCGCCGGGGCTGGCCGCCCGGCGTGCCGAGACCGAGCCGCCGGCCGCAGCCGACGGCGAGCCGCCGTTCAATCCCGCGCTCGACATCACCCTGGCCGCCCCGGCGCAGGTCTATGTGCGCGGCCGGGGGCTGCAGGCCGAGCTGGGCGGCACCCTGCAGATCGGCGGCACGCTGGCCTCGCCGACCATCACCGGCGATCTGACGCTGCGGCGGGGCAGTTTCGATCTGCTGGGCAACCGGCTGAATTTCGACCGCGGCCGGATCACCTTCCTGGGCGGCCGGGAGATCAACCCGCTGCTCGATTTCCAGGCCTCGACCCAAGCCGATGACATCACCGCCAGCATCAACCTGACCGGCCCGGTCTCCTCGCCGGAGATCTCGTTCTCCTCCGATCCGCCGCTGCCCCAGGACGAGGTCGCGGCCTATCTGCTGTTCGGCCGCGGGGTCGGCGAGCTGTCGGCGCTGGAGGCGGTGCGGCTGGCCGAGGGGGTGGCCCAGCTCACCGGCCAGGGCGGCGCGGGCGGGCTGCTGGATCAGGTGCGGCGGACCTTCGGCCTGGACCGGCTGGACGTCACCACCGGCACCAACGGCCAAGGGCCGGGGCTGGCCGCCGGCCGTTACATCGCCGAGGGGGTCTATGTCGGCGTCCAGCAGGGTCTGGAGTCAGGCGCCAGCCAGGTCACCGTGGAGATCGAGGTGACCCCCAACATCATTCTGGAGACCGATGTCGGGATCGAGGGCGGCAGCCGGGTCGGCGTCAATTTCCGCTGGGATTACTGAGGTCGGGGCGGCTTTGCCGCACTTTTCGGAGGCCGGGGCGGCGGAATCCGGCCGGTGAGGCGGCGATCGGGCGGTTTCGGCGGCGAGCGCCGGGCCGGCACCGGCCCATGGGCGGTTCGGACGGGCTTGAGCGCTTGAAATCCGGTGCCGGCTGGTGTTTTCTTCGGTCAAGGTTCGCCTGCGGCGCGTGACCGCAGCGGAACAGGCGAGGGCAAGGAACGGCTTTTGACAATGGAACCGACCGAAGACCAAGTTCGTCAGCGCGCGCACGACATCTGGGAACGCGAAGGCCGTCCCGAAGGCCGTGGGGAAGAGCACTGGGCACGGGCCTATCGGGAAGTGGCCGACGAAATCCGGGCCGCGGCATCGGCAGAGAGCGGGGCGGCGGAGAGCGTCGCCGAACCGGCACCGGTACCCGATGCCGTGGTGATCGAGGCCCCGGCGGCCGAGCCGCCTGCGCCCGAAGCGCCGGCAGCGAAGCCCAAGACCACGCGCAAGGCCGGCACCGAAACAAAGAAGTCGGCCGCCGCGGCCAAACCGGACGGGGCCAAGCCCAAGCGCGCGAGCAGGAAGGCCTGACCCTTCGTCATGCCGCCGGCCGGTCCGGTGCCGGCCCGCGGGTCTCGCGGTGGAGCACGGCCAGGCCGGTGGCGATCAGGATCGCGGCGCCCAGCAGGGTCGTCCCGTCCGGCACGTCGCCGAACAGCCCCAGGCCGTAGATCAGCCCCCACAGCATCGAGCTGTACTGGAACGGGCTGACCACCGCGACCGGCGCCAGCCGGAACGACTGCGTGATGAAGATCTGCGCGACGCCGCCGATCACGCCGACCGCCGCCAGCACCGCCCAGTCCGCCGCGCTCGGCCAGACCCAGCCGAAGGGCAGCGCCAGGGCGCCGGTGACGGCGGTGCCGGTCACCGTGAAATAGAACAGGATGGCGGCGTTGGTGTCGGTGCGGCTGAGCTGGCGCAGCAGGATGGCGTTGAGCGCATAGAGCACCGTGCCGGCCAACGCGACCGCGCCGCCCGCGCTGATCATGCCGCCGCCCGGCCGCAGGATCACCAGCACGCCCAGAAACCCCACCGCCACCGCCGCCCAGCGCGCCGGCCCCACCCGCTCGCCCAGCATCGGCGCGCCCAGCGCGGTGATCAGCAGCGGCGCGGCATAGCTGATCGCGTAGACATCGGCCAGCGCCATGCTGCCGAACGCGTGAAAGAAGCAGAACAGCGCCGCCATCACCAGCAGCGTCCGCCCGACATGCCCGCCCAGCCGCCGCGTGCGCAGCGCCGCCACGCCGCCCTGGGCATGGATCAGCCAGGCCAGCGGCAGGGCGGCAAACGCCATGCGGCAGAACAGGATCTGCATGGCGCCGTAATCGGCCCGCAGATCCTTGATGATCGCATCCATCGCCGAAAACAGCGCCACCGCCACCAGCATGGCCAGAATGCCGCGCGCGGCATCGACGGAGGCGGACCGGCTTTCGGACATGATGGACCGGCCTGTGTGGATAGCTTCCGCACCAGGACATGGACATCCGTTGCGGGATTCTCCAGTCCGGCCTGCCGCAACCGGACAATCGCGTTCTGGCGCATCGGGCCCGGGCCGAGACCGAGGCAGGAGCGGCGCAGCCATGCAAATGAGAATCATTTGCAAAATTGATCTGGCGCAAAGGCGACGGACTCCGGCCGCGCCAGGATTGCGGCGCCCGCACGGGTCGCCGAACCCCGCCTCTCCCACACCGTCCCGCACCCGGCGCCATTCCGGCCGGGCTCCGCGCCTCTGCCCCAACCACCATCAGCGAGTCGAGCCATGCGCCTTCCGTCCCAGTCCGCCCCGGCCGCTGCTTTATGTGCCGCGGTCATCGCCCTGTCCGCCACGGCGGCGGCCCAGGATTTGCCGGCCACGCCGTTCATCTCCGGCGAACTCGCGGTCGAGGTCCAGAACGACTGGGTCGACCGCAGCGGCGGCGACCGCCAGACGTTCAACGATACCTATGCGACGGTGGAAGCGCTGGCCAACCTGCACCTGACGCACTGGCTGATCCTGCAGGCCGGAGCCACCCTGGAACCGGCCTTCGAGACCGAGCCGACGCTGGGCTTTTTCGGGGAGCCGGAAGACAGCGTCGGCAATCAGTTCTTCCGCGACCACGGCGCCTATATCGACACGCTTCAGGTCCTGCTGCGCTTCGAAAACGTTCTGGCCTTCGACGAGGTGGTCATCAACGGCGGCAAGTTCACCCCGCATTTCGGGTTCGTCTGGGACAACGTGCCGGGGATTTATGGCGATCTGTTCGCCCAGGATGCGGAGCTGGCCGAGCGCTGGGGCTTCGGCGCGAGCTTCGGCATCCGCAGCGAACAGGCCGGCCTGTTCACCCTTTCGGGCAGCACCTTCTTCCGCGACACCACCGATCTCAGCAACTCGGTGTTCACCCAACGCGGACGGCTGGACCGGAGCGATGGCGGACCGGGCAACACCGAGGATTTCTCCAACTTCGCGATCGCGCTTGATCTGGCCGAGCCGCCCTTCGCGCCGGGGCTGCGCCTGCATGCCGCGGTTCTGCGCCAGGGGGCCGGGGCGACGGTCGAGGACGAAGGCGCGCCGACCGACCAGACCGCCTTCGCGCTGGCCGCCGCCTACGAGGCCGCGTTGACCGACGAGATCACGGTCACGCCGGTGGTCGAATGGGTGCGCAGCCATGACGTGCTCGGGTTCGGCGACGCCACCAGCACCTTCGACCCGATCGGCCTGGGCGGCGTCAGCCTGGACGGTGCGCACCAGGACATCGTGACGGCCGGTGCCGTGTTCGGCTATGACGCCTGGACCGTCGCGGCAGCCTTTGGGTATCGCGGTTCGGACCTGCCCGCGGCGGCGGACCAGGGCGTGCCGGGCTTCACCATCAACGAACGGTTCGTCCAGCTTTCCGCCGGCTACGCGTTCGAGTTCGGGCTGGCGGTCGATGTCGGCTGGGTCAACTATCACGGCGACAGCGCGACCTTCGGCGGCGAGCGGACCCGATCCGACACCATCGGCATCCGGCTGAGCTACGCGCTGGAATTCTGAGCCGGCGCCGGCCCTGCCGGGGATCGGCGGCCGGACGGGGCCGGTCATCCGCCGCGCGGTTTGGCGCGGCGGGTGGGTTCGGCGCGGAGGGGATCGTCGGGCCAGTGGTGCCGGGGGTAGCGGCCGCGCAGATCGGCGCGCACCTGGGGATAGCCGGTGGCCCAGAAGCTGGCCAGATCGCCGGTGACCTGGACCGGGCGGCCGGCCGGCGACAGCAGGTGCAGCAGCACCGGCACCCGCCCGTTCGCCACGCGCGGGGTATCGAGCGCCCCGAACATCTCCTGCAGCCGCACCGCCAGCACCGGCACCTCGCCCGCGGCATAGTCGAGGGCCAGACGCGAGCCGCTCGGCACGGTCAGGTGGCCGGGCGCGGCGG
>CAZTNV010000134.1:0-7435 GCA_964615535.1 uncultured Mycobacteriaceae bacterium
GCCAGTTCCGGGAGCGCGGCGATCAGCGTGCCGTCGGGATCGCGGACCGTCACCACGGTGGCCTCCAGCCCGAGCGGCCGGTCGAAGCCGCCCCAGCGGATCAGCGTGGTGCCGATCTCGACCCGGTACGGTCCACGGCTCAGCGCCGCTTCCAGAACCGGCGTCAGGCTGTCGGCCGTGATCGGCCCGGCCGAGAGCCGCCATGCCAGCAGCACGCCCAGCACGATCAGCCCTGCGATCAGAAACCCCAGCGCCTCGGCCACCCGCCGGGTCGATCGCAGGATCACGTCGCCGGTCTCCCCCGGTTCGGGTCCGGTTGCCCCGCGAGTCCGGCCGCTCTTTCGCGACGCGCGGCGACGGCCCATCTCCGTGTTGCAGAAGGGTGAACCGGTGCCGCTGCGGCGGCGCGGCGGGTCACCTCGATCCGAAGTTTCCCGACCCGGCCCTCCCTGCTCGGACCCTTGCCGAGACGTCGAACCATGTCCCTGCCTCCGCCCGCGAACCCCGATCGACCGGACCCCGACCGGTTTTCCCCCGGTCGGTTTTCCGACGATTTCGCGCGAACCGTCTGGCCCCGACCAGCCGATGCGGCGCGCGCGCGGCTCGGCCTCGATCGCTGGACCGAACGGGCCGCCGAACTGGACGATCCGGCATTGCGGCGCTTCGCCACCGCGCTGCCGGACGATCCGGCAGGCCGGGCCATGCTGGACTCGGTGTTCGGCAACAGCCCGTTCCTGACCGAGAGTCTGATCGCCGAGCCCGCCCTGGTCCGCGACCTGATCGAACGGGGCGTCGAGGCGCCGTTTCGCGGACTGATCCGGCAGGCCCGGGAGGAACTCCAGGACGAGGACGATCCCGCAAGGCTGATGGCCGGCCTGCGCCGGACCCGGCGGCGCGCGGCGCTGCTGATCGCGCTGGCCGATATCGGCGCGGTGTGGCCGCTGGAGCGGGTGACCGGGGCGCTGTCGGAGCTGGCCGAGACGGCGCTGCGCCTGGCGGTGCGCCATCTGCTGCGGCGGCTTGCGGCAACCGGTGCCGTCACGCTGGCCGATCCGGCAGACCCCGAACGCGGCTCGGGCCTCATCATTCTCGGCATGGGCAAGCTCGGCGCCAAGGAACTCAACTACTCCAGCGATATCGATCTGATCGTGCTGTACGACGAGGGGCGGGTCCGGACCGCTCGGCCGGACGGGACGGCGCGAATGTTCCAGCGGCTCACGCGCGATCTGGTGCGCATTATGGAGGAGCGTACCCGGGACGGCCATGTTTTCCGCACCGACCTTCGGCTGCGTCCCGATCCCGGCGCGACCCCGGTGGCGGTTGCGGTCGGCGCCGCGGAAACCTATTACGGCAGCATGGCGCTCAACTGGGAGCGCGCCGCCATGATCAAGGCCAGACCGGTGGCCGGCGACGCCGAGGCGGGCGGCGATTTGATGCGTTTCCTGCGCCAGTTCGTCTGGCGCAGCGGCCTCGATTTCGCGGCGATCGAGGACATCCACAGGATCAAGCAGCAGATCCACCGCCATCGCGGCCATGGCGCGATCGCGATCAACGGGCACAACATCAAGGTCGGCCGCGGCGGCATCCGCGAGATCGAATTCTATGCGCAGACCCAGCAGCTCATCTTCGGCGGCCGCAATCCGCGGCTGCGCTGCCCGGGCACCTGCGACACCCTGGCCGCGCTGGCCGAAGCCGGCCATATCGACCCCCGGGCCGCGGCGGATCTGACCCGGGCCTATGGCTGGCTGCGCCGGGTCGAGCACCGGCTGCAGATGATCGACGATCGCCAGACGCACGTTCTGCCGGAGCCGGATGCCGCGCTCGATGCGCTCGGCATCTTTCTGGGGCGGGACGAGCCGGGGCGGTTCCGCGCCGAGCTGCGCGCCACCCTGGACTGCGTCGAGTTGCATTACGCCCGGCTGTTCGAGGACGCACCGGTGCGCTCCTCCGCCACGGCCGGTCTGGTGTTTTCCGGCATCGACCTGGAGCCGGAGACCCGCGATGCCCTGGCCCGGATGGGCTTCGCCAATCCCGACGGCGTGGCGGCGGCGGTGCGCGCCTGGCTGTTCGGCCGCTATCGCGCGACCCGCAGCGAACGGGCGCAGCAATTGCTGACCGATCTGCTGCCGACCCTGCTGCGCGCGCTCGCGGCCAAGCCCAGTCCCGACTCGGCGCTGTTCCGGTTCGACGAGTTCCTGGCCCGGCTGCCCGCCGGGGTGCCGCTGTTCTCGCTGTTCCATGCCAATCCGAAGCTGCTCGATCTGGTCGCCGAGATCATGGGCACCTCGCGCCGGCTGGCCGAGCATCTGGCCTACAATCCGGAGCAGTTCGACGCCGTGCTGATGCCGGGCTTCTTCGATCGGCTGCCCGATGCGGCGGCGCTGGCCGGGGAGCTGGACGAGCTGATGGCCACCGCCGCCGATTATCAGGACGTGCTGACCATCGTGCGGCGGTGGACCAACGACCAGCGGTTCCGCGCCGGCCTCCACGTCCTGCTCGGACAGCGGGATGCCGCGGACCAGTCCTCGTTCCTGTCCGATCTGGCCGAGGTCGCGCTGCGCGCGCTCCAGCCGCGGGTCGAGGCCGAGTTCGCGCGTCGGCACGGCGGGTTCGGCGGGGCCGGTCTGGCGCTGATCGCGATGGGCAAGCTGGGCGGGCGGGAGATGACCATCCGGTCCGATCTCGACCTGATCATGGTGTTCGAGACCGGTGCCGACGAGGCCGCGGCCGAGTCCGGCAGCGCCGAGTCCGGCGGGCCCAAGCCGCTGCCGGTGTCGACCTATTATGCCCGGCTGAGCCAGCGGCTGATCTCCGCGATCACCGCGCCGACCCGCGAGGGGGCGCTGTACGAGGTCGATATGCGGCTGCGCCCGTCGGGCAAATCCGGGCCGCTGGCGACCGGCCTGGAGGGCTTCGTGCGCTATCAGGCCGACAGCGCCTGGACCTGGGAGCACATGGCGCTGACCCGGGCGCGGGCGATTTCCGGTCCGGCCGGCCTGAGGGCGCGGGTCGATGCGGCGATCCGCGAGGTGCTGCGGCGGCCGCGCGACCCCGACCCGCTGCTGCGCGACGTGGCCGAGATGCGCGAGCGGATCGCGCAGGAGCATCGGGCGGCCACGCCGTGGGATGTGAAGTATCTGCGCGGCGGCCTGGTCGATATCGAGTTCGTCGCGCAATACCTGCAACTGCGCCATGCCGCCGATCATCCCGCGGTGCTCCGCCAGAACACCGCGGCGGCGCTGGACGCCCTGGCCGCCGAGGGCCTGCTCGACCGCGACGCCGCGGCCGCGCTGATCGAGGCGTTGCGGCTGTGGCAGCGGGTCCAGGCCTATCTGCGGCTGACGGTCGATGGCGATTTCGACCCCGAACAGGCCCCGCCGGCGCTGCGCGACGGGCTGGCGCGCGCGGCCTTTCCGGACCATGCCGAAACGGTCGATTTCGCCCGGGCCGAGGCCTGGGCGAGGGAGGCCGCCGGGCGGGCGCAGGGCTGGTACCGGGCGATCATCGAGCAGCCGGCCGCGGCGCTGGGCCCGGCCGCAGGCGGGGACGGATCGGGGCGGGCGGGGTGAGCGGCCGCCGCGACCGGAGAGGGTCGATCGCGGCGGTTGCCCGGCCGACCCGGCTGTGATCCGATCCGTCCTGGACCGGCGTATCGGCGCGCGAGCATCCGCTCGGACCGCACGGCCAACCGCCCGCTCCGGACATCGGAGCGCTGGGCGCCAGGGAAAGGGACATTGCGATGACCGTCGAGATCGGCCAACCCGCACCGGATTTCACCCTGCCGGCCGCCGGGGGCGGCGAGATTTCGCTGTCCGGGCTGCGCGGGCAGAAGGTGATCGTGTATTTCTACCCGAAGGCCGATACCTCCGGCTGCACCAAGGAGGCCCGCGGCTTCAACGAGGATCTGCCGGGCTTCCAGGGCGCCAATGCCGCGGTGATCGGGATTTCCAAGGACCCGGTGAAGAAGCTCGACAAGTTCCGCGAGAAATACGGTTTGACCTTCACGCTGGCCTCGGACGAGCAGTCGGACGTGACCGAGCGCTATGGGAGCTGGGTGGAAAAATCCATGTACGGCCGCAGCTATATGGGCATAGACCGGTCGACCTTCCTGGTCGATGAGCAGGGCGTCGTCCGCGGCATCTGGCGCAAGGTCAAGGTGCCCGGCCATGTCGCCGAGGTGCTGAAGGCGGCGCGCGGCGCCTGACCGGGCAGGGGACCATGATCCCCCGCGGCCGCCGTTTCCGGCCACGATACGTTTGCGGGTTGTCCGGCTGCTCGATCAGGCGATGTTTGCCGCCTGTTTCGGGCGGTTCGTGGCGGATTTCGGGGCCGCAGGCGAGGGGTGTGGCGATCGCCGGCAGGGCCACCACGACCCGGCATGACCATGCGACGTCCCGACCTTACCGCTCTGAACCCATACCGGGCGCATCGACACTGGCCGGCGCTCACCAAATCCTGGCTGCCGAAACCCTGTCCGCGCATCGCAGGGCCGCAGGAACAGGCCGTTGCGCTCCCGTCCTTGACTGTTCGTCGACTGTGCAGGCCCTAAAGCACTGCGAGAAATCCGGTGATCAGAAGGGTCCAGATCAGGGCGCTCGTCGAGGCAATCAGAATTGCCGACTTCCAAAGCGGCCACCGGATCTCGCCATCAATGTCCGCAGAACCCGCTGCCGCCGAATCGGCGGACCCCGGAGCGGGAACCATGCCTTCGCTGATATCGGTCATGTCTCTTCCCTTCGGTATCAGAGCCGCCAGACCTGATTATAAGGCCGGTTGCTTTGATAAATTCAAGCGCGAATACATTGACAAAGACTTAACGCACCAGGGGACCTCGCCGTTATGAGTTGCAGATGCCAACGAACCGATCAGTCGAAGACCGCGACTCGGCAGTCCGACCGGTCCAGGATCGACCGGGGGGGCGGGATGGGGTGGAAGCCATGAGACAGGCACTGGACGGACTGACCATCCGCACGCCCGGGCAGGCGCTGGTCGAGATCACCCAGCCGGTGCGGCGCTGGGTGGCGGGGCAGGGCATCGCGACCGGGCTGCTCACGGTCTACTGCCGGCACACCTCGGCCTCGCTGATCATCCAGGAGAATGCCGACGCCGACGTGATGAGCGATCTTGAAGCGTTCTTCCGGCGTTTGGTGCGCGAGGACCCGTCACTCTACCGCCATGGTGCCGAGGGCCCGGACGACATGCCGGCGCATATCCGCGCGGCACTGACCAACAGCGATCTGGCGATTCCCGTGCAGCATGGCGAGCCGCTGCTGGGCACCTGGCAGGGCATTTACCTGTTCGAGCACCGGTCCCGGCCGCACAGCCGCCAGATCGCGCTGCATCTGATCGGCGAGTAAGGCGCTCGGCTCGTCACGGCGGCCGGACCGGGTTTGCATGCGGCGCGGTTCGCGGTTCGGGTGGGGCGGGCAGCAGGACCCAGGCCAGCCCGCCCAGCGCCGCGACTGCGGTCATGGTCAGCCCGAAACCGATCGACACCGCGACCGCGTCGGCCGCCGAAATCCCTCCGGCGAGGGCGAAGGCGGCGGCGAACCCGCCTTCACGAACGCCCCAGCCGCCGATCGACAGCGGCACCAGCGACAGCAGCATGACCGGCGGCACCAGCAGAGCGGCCTGGAGCAGGGTCACCGGCACGCCCAGACCATGCGCCACGGCCAGAAATCCGAGCGCGGACAGGGCATGCACCGGCAGGCCGAAGGCCATCGCGATGCTCAAGCCGCGCCACGAGGTCGCGATGCCGCGCAGGTCGTCGGCCACCGGCCCGAGCTGGCGGCCGATCCAAGGCAGCCGCCCGACCCGGCGCGACGCCGCCAGGGTCAGCGCGAACCCGGCCAGCAGAACCGCGACCACGATGCTGAGACCGGCCATTGCGGCCGGGCGGTCCAGCACCGCCCAGCCCAGCGGCAGGGTCAGGCCGGTCAGCACGATCAGCGCCAGCGTCCCGAACACCCGGTCGCACACCACGCTGCGCATCGCCGCGCCCAGGCCGACCCGTCGCCGCGCCAGCAGCGCCACCCGGAACACGTCGCCGCCGACGGTCGACGGCAGCACCTGATTGAACAGATTGCCGACCCCGTGGATCAGGGCAACCGAAACCCGGTCGATCCGGTGGCCCAGCCGTGCCAGAATCCAGTGCCATCGCAGGGCCGCCAGGGCCCATTGGGCGAGCGCCAGGACCACCGCCAGGGCGATCGGCGGGAGATCGGCGGCGGCCAGCCGGCCGGCGATCCGCGACGGATCGACCTGACCGGCGATCCAGACCAGGAGACCGAGCGTGACCGCAATGCGGAGCGCCAGCGGCAGGTAACGCTTCACTGCGATCGGTCCATGCCATACTCCCAGAGCCGTCGCGACTGTACCCGATTCGCCGCCGCGGTCGCGTCCCCCCGACCCGTTCCGGTTGGCGGGAGACGGGCTGGTGTTCCGTGACGGCAACGCTAGATTTCCTGTGCGGCATCGGGGCGGGTCCGGAGCGGCGGGGCAGGAGAGATCGAGCATGACGGCGCTGCGCCGGGCCGGGCTGGTGATGACGGTGCTTGCGATGCCCGGCTGCGCGGGGCTGGATTTCGGGGACACTCGGCAGTTCCTGTCGCCGCATTACGATGCCGCCCGGTTCAACTATGCGGCCGGCGGCCGGGATCTGGCGGTGGCGGTGCAGGGCGACCCGTTCGGTCTCGATCCCGCGGCTTTCGGACGAGCGGTCGCCGACGCCATGCAGGGCCACACCTGGACCCAGCCGGCCAATTTCACCATGACACCGGGCCCCAGCGCCCGGCCGCAATACCGTGCGGTGGTGGCGTTCGACCCGGTGGGGACGATCGGCCCGCACACCCTGTGCCAGGGTCCCGTGCCGACCGCGCCGACGACCGGCCGCATGCAGGTTCACGGTGCCTTCTGCGAAGGGCGCGCCGCCCTGACCTCTGCAATCAACGCCGGACCGCGGCCGAGCGGCGTCGACGATCCGGCGTTCCAAAGACTGATGGCGGGCTTGACGCGCGATCTGTTCCCGATGGACAACCGCGATTTCCGCAACGATAGCGGGCTGGGCAGCCGGCTCCTGCACGGCCGCTGACCCGGACCGGCGGCCGTGGCGGCACCGCATCGCGCCCCGTGATCCGTTGCGCCGGTCAGACCGTAGAAGCGCTCGGGCCCCGAAGGGTGAAATGCCGGATGCCTCTCGGCCGTCTGCGCTCGGCATGATGATCCGGTTCGTGCGTGACGAGGCATCGATGTGGAATGGCGGCGCCAGGATGGTGTCAATTGATCTGATCGGTTCCATTATGGCGGTTGCCGGATGGTGCCAGCCGGTGTTTCCAGGACGATGAACCACATCCGTTTCGGCGAATTGAACCAGCCGCAGCGTCTCAAGCTGCGCACCACCGGCGCGGTGATTCTGGGCGGTGCGGCGGCGCTGCTG
>CAZTNV010000134.1:7445-9710 GCA_964615535.1 uncultured Mycobacteriaceae bacterium
AACCGGGGAAGCGATCACGCGCGGTTGCTTGGCGGGGCGCTCTGCACCTTGGTCGTGGTGGCGGTGCGGCGGCGCTGCTGTCGGCCGCGTGGATTTCCGTCTGGTCTCCGCCCGGCCCATCCGCTCTGGGGCTGACCTATCTCGGGCAGGTCGGGGTGCTGTATGGCGTGGTCGCGGCGGGCGTGCTGGCCGGCATCGGCCGGCATCTGCCGCATGCCCGGTTCGGCCCGGCCAATTCGATCACGCTGGTGCGGGCGGTCATCACCTGCCTGATCGGCGGGCTGATCGGGCTGGCGGCGGATGGCGAGGGCTGGGGCTGGGCACCCGCCGCGGCGGGCACGGTCGCCCTTCTGCTGGACGGGGTGGACGGGTGGATCGCCCGCCGGCAGCGCATCGCCTCGGTGTTCGGCGCACGCTTCGACATGGAAGTCGATGGTCTCCTGCTGCTGATCCTGGCGGTGCTGGTGATGGAAACCGGCAAGGTGGCGGCATGGGTGGTGGCGATCGGGGGGATGCGCTATCTGTTCGTCGCCGCGGGTGCGGTCTGGCCATGGCTGCGCCGCGATCTGCCGCCCAGCATCCGGCGCAAGGCGGTCTGCGTGGTCCAGGGGCTGGCACTGATCCTGTGCCTGACGCCGGCCGTCGGCCCGGTCACGGCCTCGGCCGCGGCCGCGGCGGCGCTCGCCCTGCTTGTCTTTTCGTTCGCAACCGATAGTCTATGGCTGTACCGGCAAGGCGTGAGAGGAGCACCGCAATGACTTTTCCCGATAGCACCAGCCGTGCCGCCGCCGGGCCGCTGCGGCGGCTGGGAACGGTGTCGGCCGTGCTGGTCCTGGCCGCCCTGGCCGGCGTCGCCAGCATGCGCGGCGCCGCCGCAGAGCCGGCGCGGTACCGGATCGATCCCGAGCATCTCAGCATCGGGTTCCTGGTCAGCCATATCGGCTATGCCGATACGCTCGGGATGTTCCTGCGCGGCGATGGCGGTTTCACCTTCGATGAGCAGGCACCGGCGCTGTCCGATCTGAGGGTGACGATCGACGCGGCCAGCGTGTTCACCAACCACCAGCGCCGCGACGAGCATCTGCGCGGCGACAGCTTTCTCGACGTCGAGCGTCATCCGGCCATCGTCTTCGCCGGCACCGGCGCCGAACGCACCGGCGAGCGCACCGGCCGGATCACCGGCGATCTGACCTTGCTGGGCGTGACCCGTCCGGTCACCCTGGACGTGACCTGGAACAAGAGCGGCGCCTATCCGTTCGGCTCCAACTACGTGATCGGCATTTCGGCGCGCGGCACCGTCCGGCGCAGCGAGTTCGGCATGACCTATGCCGTGGCCAATGGCTGGGTCGGCGACGAAGTGCAGGTGATCATCGAGGCGGAGGCGATCCGGCAGTAAGGGGGGAACGGCATGACGCCGGGCCGGAGGCTCGCCCGCGGGCTGGGTCTTGCGCGCTCACTGCTGATCTATCATGGCCGCCCCGGCCGGGGCGGCCGGATGGCGCGGCTGTACGGCCGGTTCATTTGCCCCGGCGCGCTGTGCTTCGACATCGGCGCCCATGCCGGCGACCGGACCCGCTGCTGGTCCCGGCGGCTTGGCGCGCGGGTGGTGGCGGTGGAGCCGCAGCCGGACATGGCCGGGCTGCTCCGTCTCCTGTTCCGAACCGATCCGCGGGTGACGGTGACCGAGGCCGCGGTCGGCGCCGCACCGGGCGAGGCGGTGCTGCGGATCAGCCGGCGCACCCCGACCGTGACCACGCTGTCGCCCGCCTGGATCGACCGGGTGCGGCGTGCCAAATCGTTTTCAGCAGTGCGCTGGGATGATGCCGTGGCGGTGCCGGTGACCACGCTGGATGCGCTGATTGCCGAGCACGGCGTGCCGGATTTCTGCAAGATCGATGTCGAGGGCTTCGAGGCCGAGGTTCTGCGCGGCCTGTCGCAGCCCCTGCCGGCGCTGTCGGTGGAATACCTCCCGGCGGCGATCGGGGTCGCGCTGGACAGCCTCGCCCGGCTCGACCGGCTGGCCCGCTATCGGTTCAACGTATCGGTCGGCGAGCGGATGCGGCTCGAATGGCCCGGCTGGGTCGACGGCGCGACCGTCGCGGACTGGCTGAGGGCGCGGGGGATCGACGAGGGCTCGGGCGACATCTATGCCGAACGCGTGCCGTGATGCCGGGGCGGCCGTCACTCCGCCGACCCGGCCCGTGCCGGTGGCTCCGGGATCGCGACCGGCCGGCCCGCCGTCTCGAACAGCAGATGCCCGGCGCG
>CAZTNV010000134.1:9720-10276 GCA_964615535.1 uncultured Mycobacteriaceae bacterium
CCATCTTGGCGTTCATGTAGCGCAGATTGTGCGGGTTGATCTCGGCCGGCAGCGGCACCCGCTCAACGATCTCGATTCCGTCGAGCCGCAGTGCCGCGATCTTGTCCGGATTGTTGGTCATCAGCCGGATGCGCCCGATGCCGAGCAGCTTCAGCAGCGCGGAGGCGACATGATAGCGCCGTTCATCGGCCTCGTATCCCAGAACGCCGTCGGCATCGATGGTGTCGAGCCCGGTATCCTGCAAATCGTAGGCGCGCAGCTTGTTGGCCAGGCCGATGCCGCGGCCTTCCTGCGCCAGATAGAGCAGCACGCCGCCGCCCAGCCCGGCGATCGCCGCGACCGCGCTGCGCAACTGGTCGCCGCAGTCGCAGCGCAGGCTGCCGAACAGATCGCCGGTCAGACAGGCCGAATGCAGCCGCACCGGCACGGCCGCCGCGCCCGAGACCGCTTCCGGCCGGCCGATCAGCAGCGCAACGTGATCGCCCGCCCCGTCGGAGTCGCGGAACACCGCAAATCGGGTCTCCAGCCCCTCGATCAGCGGCACCGCGGCCTCCGC
>CAZTNV010000135.1:0-10220 GCA_964615535.1 uncultured Mycobacteriaceae bacterium
CGGGCGTGCAGCCCGACATGGCTGTCGCCCATCTCGCCTTCGAGTTCGGCGCGCGGCACCAGGGCGGCGACCGAATCGATCACCAGCACCTCGACCGCGGCGGAGCGGACCAGGGTGTCGGCGATTTCCAGCGCCTGCTCCCCGGCATCGGGCTGGGCGATCAGCAGTTCGTCGACATTGACGCCCAGCTTGCGCGCATAGGACGGGTCCAGCGCGTGTTCGGCATCGATGAAGGCGCAGGTCCCGCCGGCCTTCTGAGCCTCGGCGATGGCGTGCAGTGCGAGCGTGGTCTTGCCGGAACTCTCCGGACCGTAGATTTCGACGACGCGGCCCCTGGGCAGGCCGCCGATCCCGAGCGCGATGTCGAGCCCGAGCGAGCCGGTGGAGATCACCTCCGCATCGACCTGCGGACGGGCGCCCAGCTTCATCACCGCGCCCTTGCCGAAGGCGCGCTCGATCTGCACGAGCGCGGCGTCGAGCGCCTTCTGTTTGTCCATGGGCGACTTTTCCACCAAGCGTAGAGGTGCCGACGTCATTTATACCCCCCTTGTTTCCCATAGCGGCCGAGGCGGTGCAACGGGTTTCAATGTACCGTCTTTGTTCCGACCTCGCAACCATCTTGTTCCTGTTTCGTGCGTTCGGCGAGCCCGTCGCTGCGGGACCGATGGCCGGCCCGGGGCCGATGACGGGGGGGAACGGCGCGCGGGCTTCGGTGTTTTGGCAAGGGCCGCCAGCCTTTGCGGCCACACGCCCTGCGGCAAAGCGGCGATGCCGGGCAGGCGATCGGGACGGGAATCATGATTTTAAGAGAGTCCATGACACGATGGTGCGGCGCGAGCGCACGCCTGGGCGGGTTGGCCCTGTGCGGCGTTTTGGCCTCCGGCACCCGGGCTCCGGCCCAGCCGGCACCCTCCGGGCAGTCGGGACCCGCCGGGCAGGCGCCCTTGAGCGAGCCCGGCCTGCACGATCGCTTTCTCGACTGGATCTCGACCGGGATCGAGCTGGCGGGGATCGCGATCATCGCGCTGGGGGCGGTCGCCGCGACCGTGCATTTCGCGGCCCAACTGCGCCGGGGCCGGGCGTTCGACGATTCCTATCATCAGTTCCGGGCCAATCTCGGACGCGGCATCCTGATCGGCCTGGAATTCCTGGTTGCCGCCGACATCGTCGGCACGGTCGCGGTCGATCCGACCTTCCAGAATCTCGGCGTGCTGGCGCTGATCGTCGTGGTGCGCACGTTCCTGAGCTTCACCCTCGAGGTCGAGATCGAGGGCCGCTGGCCGTGGCAGCGGGGCCAGCCGATCCAGCGTCCGGACCGCTCGCCGCCGTCCTGAGCGCCCGGCCGGAGCCGTCACTCCCCCTTGCGCATCACGTCCTTGACCTTACTGGCGAGCTGCTTGAGGCTGAACGGCTTGGCCAGAAAGTGGATCGCGTCGCCGAAATCGATGTGCTGGCGGAACCGGTCCTCGGCATAGCCGGAAATGCAGATGATCTGGATGTCCGGCAGGACTTCGCGCACCCGGCGGATCAGGGTCGGGCCGTCCATCTTGGGCATCACCACATCAGTGATCAGCAGGTCGACGCTGTCGGTGTTCTCGGCGATGTGGGCCAGCGCCTCCTCGCCGCTGCGCGCCTCGTGCACGACATAGCCCTTGTTGCGCAGGGCGCGGGCACTGAACACCCGGACCGGGTCCTCGTCCTCGACCAGCAGGATGCGGCCGACGCCGGTCAGATCGCGCGCCGAACTCTCGCGGACCTCGTCCGGGCTGCGGGTCTCGACCGGCCCGGTGGCACGGTAGCGCGGCAGGTGGATGGCGAAGCAGGCGCCCTGGCCGACCGTGCTCCGGACGAACACGTAGCCGCCGGTCTGCCGCACGATGCCGTACACCGTCGACAGGCCGAGCCCGGTGCCCGAGCCGATCTCCTTGGTCGAGAAGAACGGATCGAAAATCCGGTCGATGTTTTCCGGCGGGATGCCGATGCCGGTATCGGCGACCTCGATGGTGACGTATTCGCCCGGCGGCATCTCCTCGGTGCCACGGCGCGACGGCTCCGTGGTGGTGAGATTGGCCGTGGTGATGCTCAGCCGGCCGCCAACCGGCATGGCGTCGCGGGCATTGACCGCGAGATTGATGATAACCTGTTCGAGCTGGCCCTGATCGACCTTGACCAGCCCCAGCTCGCGGCCGTGGACCATCTTCAGCTCGATGTTCTCGCCAATCAGCCGGCGCAGCAGATTGGACAGCTCGGACAGCGCGTCGGTGACGTTGAGCACCCGCGGCTGCAGGGTCTGCTGGCGCGAAAAGGCCAGAAGCTGGCGCACCAGATTGGCGGCGCGGTTGGCGTTCTGCTTGATCTGCATGATGTCGCCGAACGACGCGTCGCCGGGTTTGTGGCGCAGCAGCAGCAGATCGCAAAAACCGATCATCGCGGTCAGCAGATTGTTGAAATCATGGGCGATGCCGCCGGCGAGCTGGCCCACCGCCTGCATCTTCTGGCTCTGGGCGAACTGGGTTTCCAGCTTCATGCGCTCGGTCTGGTCGATGAACTGCAGGATCAGGCCGGGCGGATCGCCGGGCCCGCCCTCCAGCCGCTTGGCGAACAGCGACACCATCAGTTCGCGGCTGCCCTGAAGGTGCAGCTCGATCGGCATGTCGGCATCGGCGCCGGTCAGCACCGCGTCCAGCCGGGCCGCGATCGGATCGCGGTCGCGCCCGGCCAGGAAATCGGTGATCGGCCGGCCAGACAGTTCGCCGGGCGCGGCGCCCAGCAGGGCGGCGAAGGCGCGGTTCCACTCGTTCAGCCGGCCGAGATGGTCGACCAGCGCGATGCCGATCGGCGCATCCTCGAAAAACCGCTGGAACCGCGCTTCGGAGGCCCGCAGCGCCTCGCGCATTTGGCGCTCGGGCGTCAGATCGCGGACCAGCGAGCGGGTCCATGCCGAGCCGCCGTCATCGGCATGGACCACGGTCTGGGAGATCGAGGCGCCGAACACCCGGCCCTGCCGGCCGCGCATGGCCAGCTCGACCGACAGCGGGTCCGCATCGTTGCCGGTCAGCCGGTAGGGCGGCACCCCGGCCGGCGGCGCGCCCAGGAAATCGTGCAGCCGGACGCCGTCCTGCATCAGCTCCGGGGCGGACACCTCCAGCCAGCGGGCCAGGGTGGCATTGGCGAACAGGAACCGGCCGGTGTGATCGACCGAGTAGAACCCGATCGGGGCATGATCCATGAAATCGATCAGCCGCGCCTGATGATTGCGCAGCCCGGTTTCGGTTTCGCGCCGGGCGGTGACGTCCTCCAGCCGCCAATGGACGTGGCCGCGCCAGCCCTCGACCGGGCGGCCGGCGACCAGCCACCATTCGCTGCCGCCATCGGCGCGTGGCCGGCACAGCTCCGCGGTCGCCCCCTCCGCCGCCGCCGCCCGGCGCAGCGAACGGAACTGCGCGGCAGCGTCCGGCTCGACCGCCAGGACCCGCTCCACGGCCGCCAGGCCATCACCGGCCGCCTCGCCGAGCAGGCGCAGCGCCGGCGCATTGGCATAGACGATCGCGCCGTCGGAATCGGTGACGAGATGGCCGCAGCGGGTGCCGTCCAGCATCCGCAGGATCAGGCGGGACCGCTCGGCGGCGGCACGATCGCGGGTGCGCGCCCAGCCGAACAGCGCCAGGGCCAGCCCGCCGGCCAGGGCCGCCAGCGCCGCCAGCCCCCGCACCGCGCCGGAGTCCGGTTCGATCAGGCTTGCCGCCGCCGACAGCAGCGCGGCGAGTGCGGCCAGCGCCACGCCGGCCCGCGCCGGGGTCAGGCGGTCCCCGGACGGCCGGCGCCGGGGCAGGGTCAAGGACACGGGAACGGCATCGACACGGGACGCGGCATCGATCTGCGGGGGTGGCCTCGACATGCGGGTGATCCCACGCTCGAAACGGTTGGGCAAGGTCGCAGTCTACGCCGATCCGGCCGCTGCGGAAGGGACGATGATCACGGCACCCGGGATCACGGCATTCGGGATCACGGCATTCGGGCGGAGTCCGGGACGACCCGCCGCTGCAGCCGGAAAACGAAGGAAATGATTTCGGCCACGGCCTTGTAATGCTCCGGCGGAATCGGGTGATCGATTTCCACCGCCTGGTGCAGCGCCCGCGCCAGCGGCGGGTTCTCCACCACCGTCACGCCGTGCTCCTCGGCCAGAGCGCGAATCGCCAGAGCGATGTGGTCGACTCCCTTGGCCACCACCACCGGCGCCGCCATGATCTCCGGCGCATATTTCATCGCCACGGCGAAATGGGTCGGGTTGGTGATCACGACGTCGGCATCGGGCACCGCCGCCATCATCCGCCGCCGCGTGCGCTCCATGCGGATCTGGCGGATGCGGCCCTTGATCAGCGGATCGCCCTCGGACTGCTTGTGCTCGTCCTTGACCTCCTGCCGGGTCATGCGCTGCTGCTTCATGAATTCGAAGCGCTGGTAGAGGTAGTCGAGCCCGCCGACCGCCACCATCACCGCCAGCACCGCCATGATCATCTGGACCGCCAGCCACCACAGCCGCTCGAGCGAGACTGCGATCGACGACCCGGCCCACGACTCGATCCCCTGCAGCTCCGGCAGGATGACCAGCGTGGCGACCACGCCGACCACCGTGATCTTGAGCAATCCCTTGGCGAATTCGACCAGGGAGCGCATCGAGAACAGCCGTTTGAAACCGGCCAGAGGATTGATCTTGCTGAGATTGGGTTTGAGCGATTCGCCCGATACCAGCCAGCCATGCTGGACCAGGGTGCCGGCCACGGCCACCAGCACCAGGGTGATCAGCGGCAGCAGCAGGATCAGGGCGAAATGGACCATCGCGCCGCGCAGCAGGCTGAACAGGGCGGCCCGGTCAACCGGCAGACCGTCGATCGTCTCGATGAAGGCGCCAAGCCCGCCGGTCATCTCCCGCGCCGCCAGCGGCGACAGGACGGCGACCACGATCAGGGCACCGAACAGCATGAAGGCATGGCGGATCTCCTGCGAGGTCGCGACCTGCCCGCGACGGCGGGCATCGGACAGCTTCTTGCCGGTCGGTTCTTCGGTTTTTTGGCTTTCGTCCTGATCTTCGGCCATGGCCCGTGCTCCGCTCCGCCGCCGGTCAGGCCGGCGGCAGCAGGCCGATCAGGCTGTCCTGAAAATACTCCAGCCAGACCAGCATCATGCCCGACAGCGTCAGCCCGACCAGCGCGATCCCGAAGGTGATCTGAACCGGCAGGGCGATGAAGAAGATCTGGATTTGGGGCATCAGCCGGGCGAGCAGGCCCATGCCGATCATCAGCACCATGCCGATCACCAGGAAAGGCGCCGCGATTTCGGCCCCGAGCCGGAAACTGTCGGCCACCAGCCGCGAGATGGTCTGGGCCGCGTCGCCGACCGGCGGCAGCTCCCCCACCGGGAACACACCGTAGCTGCCGACCAGCGCCCGCAGCATCAGGTGATGGAGATCGGTGACGAAGATCAGAACCAGGGCCACGATGGTCATGAAACCGCTGATCAGCGATCCCTGGGACGCCAGCGCGGGATTGAACACCTGGGCGGAGGACAGGCCGATGGTCAGCGACACGATCATGCCGGCGACGTCCACCGCGGAGATCACCAATCGCGCCATCACGCCGATCAGCGCGCCGATCAGCGTCTCGCCGAAGGTCAGCACGGCCAGCATCAGCGGGCTGGCCGGCACCGGCGGCAGCTCGGCTGCGACCAGCGGCAGGATCAGGCCGCTGAGCAGCAGGGCCAGCAGCAACCGGAACCGCCGCAGGACCATGGCGTCGCCGAAGCCGGGCAGCAGCATCAGCGCGGTGCCGACCCGCGCGAGCACCAGCATGAAACCGAACAGGTTGGCGGCCAGCAGGGTGCTCAGCATGCCCGGTTTCCCTGCGGCCCCGGTCAGGTGCCGAGGCCGATCATCCGGTCGAACAGGATCTGGGTGAAGTCGATCAGGGTATTCAGCATGAACGGCAGCAGCGCAATCAGCGCGACCAGCATCAGCAGGATTTTCGGAACGAAGGACAGCGTCATCTCCTGCATCTGGGTCAGCGCCTGGAACAGCGCGATCGCCAACCCGACCGACAGGGCCACGATCATGATCGGCCCGGCGATCATGATCGTGGTGATCACCGACTCCCGCCCGATCTCGATCACCTCCGCGGGCGACATGCCGCCCTCCCCCAGCCTGTCTCGGATCGGATCGGCCCGGCCCGGCCGGGTGCCGCCATCGACCGCCGCCGCTAGATCGGCATGCGGAGGACGTCCTGATAGGCCTCGATGATCTTGTCGCGGATGCCGACCATGGTCTGAAGGCCGATTTCGGCATTGTTGACCGCCAGAACCACATCGTTGAGGTCGGCCCGGCCGGTCAGCGACTGCAGGCTGATCGCCTCGGCCTGCCGACCGGCCTGGACGGTGTCGGCCATCATCCCGCCGACCATGTCGGCGAAGCTGGGACCCGGCCGGTCGCGGGCCTCCAGGCCGGGAGCGCTGCCGCGCAGCGCGGTATTGGCATAGGCGGCGACGGCGTCGGCAACCCGATCGACCATGGCGATGCTCCCCAAAAAAAACTGGCCTGCGGCCGGTTAGCGCAACAGATCGACCACGCCCTGCAGCATGGTCCGCGAGGTTTCCACGACGCTGAGATTGGCCTCGTAGCTGCGCTGGGCCTCGCGCATGTCCATCATTTCGATCAGCGAGTTGACGTTGGGATACCGGACATAGCCGGCCTGATCGGCACTCGGATGGCCCGGCTCGAACCGGCGCACGAATTCCCCGGTGTCGCGGGTGATCCGCGCGACCTCGACCCGACTGGCGCCGAGCGCGCCGTCGAACATGTTGCGAAAGGTCACCACCTGCCGCCGGTACGGCAGTTCGTCCGGGGTCTGGCCGATCGAACTGGCATTGGCCAGATTTTCCGCGATCACCCGCAGCCGGGTGCTCTGGGCGCGCATGCCGGAGCTGGCGATTTCCAGGCTGGTGGTCAGATCCATGGGATGAGCCTCCGTCTTCGGCCGGGCCTGTCGGCGCCCGACCGGCATCCAAACGCGACCGGCATCTACACGCGACCGGCGCGACCGAGCGCCATGCGGATCATGCCGAGATTCTTGCGGTACAGGTTGAGCGCCATCTGATGGTCGCGGGCGGTCGCGCCCATCGTCATCAGTTGCTGCTCGACCACCACCTCGTTGCCGTTGGGCGCGGTTTCGGCGCTGCGCTGGCGCCGCACCGGAAGCGCCGACGCCGCGCCCGGCCGGCCGGCGAGATGGCCGGGCTGGGTCGCCGCGAGCTGGACCGCCGGCGGCGGGGTTCTGGCCAGATGTTCGGCGAACGGCCGGAGGTCGTTGGGGCGGTAGCCCGGCGTGTCGGCATTGGCGATGTTCTGGCTGAGCACCGCCTGGCGCTGGGTCAGCCAGTCGAGGCGCTGGCCGAGCACGCGGAACAGGCCGAGCTGGTTGATGTTCATGACGGGTACTGCCTTGTTGCAGGACTCGGTTGGCGGAGGACCGTATCGCTTCCGGCGGAATCATGACATCGAGAGGTTAAGGAAGACTGAAGTCCGGCGCCGGCGGCGTGCGGGATGTCGGGGCGGCCTTGCCCGGACCGCGGGGACGGTGGAAACTGGTCGTGGCGGCACTCCGGTGCCCCGCGACGACCGGATGGTCCGATAGCGGCCGCGACAACCAGAGCGAAGATGGCGGAGATGGATACGGCGATGTGGGAGCTGGCCCAGGCGCAGACGATCGGAGGACGGGACGAGCAGCAGGATCGCGCGATACTACTGTCGGCACCGGACGGCTCGGCCTGCCTTTTGGCCCTGGCCGACGGCATGGGCGGTCACCGCGGCGGCGCGGCAGCGGCCGAGACGGTCACCGAGATCGCCCGCCGGACCTGGGCGGCGACCCCCTGCCCGATCGGCGATCCGGAACGGTTCCTGGAGCGTCTGAGCCGCGCCGCCCATGACGCCATTGCCGGTCTCGGTCTCGGGCCCGGCCATGGCCGCGGGCCTGCGCCGGGCAGCACCGCGGTTTTCCTGTATGTCGATCCGCAGCGTGCCGCATGGTGCCATGTCGGCGACAGCCGGCTGTACCTGTTCCGCAACGGCGAGCTGATCCACCGCACCAAGGATCATTCCCTGGTGCAGTTGCTGGTCGATATCGGGGAGGTGGCCGAGGCCGACATGGCCTATCATCCCGCCCAGAACCGGCTGATGCGCAGCCTGGGCGGCGGCGGCGATGCCCCCGAACCAAGCTGCGGCCAGCTCGACCTGACCGGCGGCGACGCGTTCCTGCTGTGCAGCGACGGGGTGTGGGAAACCATTTTTCCGGACGAGATGATCGAGGCTCTGGCCCAAGACGATCTGGAACGGGCGGCCGACGGGCTGGCCGCCATGGCCGAAAAACGCGGCGGCGCGCGCGGCGACAATGCCACGGTGGTGCTGGCGCGCCCGCGCCTTCGCGGCGCACCAGCAGCATGAGTGGGCTGGAAACCCTCGGGCGGTCGCCACGTTGAGTCTTGCAGGGTTGAGTCCGGAAGGCTGATCGGCGCGATGGCGGGATGGCCGCCGGGACCGATCGGCGCCCCGCGCGGGGAGAAGCCTGCCATGAGTCCCGAAACGCCCGGTTCCTCGGCTGTTGGCGGCGTTCATACGTCGCGAGACATCGTTCAAGAGGTCGGCATCCCGCCCGTCGGGCTGGCCGGCACCCTGGCCATCCCGGCGGGGGCAAGGGCCCTGGTGCTGTTCGCGCATGGCAGCGGCTCGAGCCGGCTGAGTCCGCGCAACACCTTTGTCGCGGACGCGCTGCGCCGGGCCGGCCTGGCGACGTTGCTGTTCGATCTGCTGACCCCGCCGGAAGCCGCCGATCGCGCCAACGTGTTCGACATCGCGCTGCTGGCCGATCGGCTGGCCGGGGCGACGCAATGGGCGGCGGTCCACGACACCACGCGGCGGCTGGGCTGCGGCTATTTCGGCGCGAGCACCGGGGCGGCGGCGGCACTGGTCGCCGCGACCTCGCGGATCGGCGAGGATCTGGTCGGCGCGGTGGTGTCGCGCGGCGGGCGGCCCGATCTGGCCGGCTGGGCGCTGCCTGCGGTCAAGGCCCCGACCCTGTTGATCGTCGGCAGCCTGGACCGCGAGGTGCTGGCGCTCAACCGCGCGGCGCTGACCCGCATGCGCTGCGCCAAGGCCCTGGAGATCGTGCCCGGCGCCAGCCACCTGTTCGAGGAGCCCGGCACCCTGGACCGGGTGATCGCGCTGACCCGGGACTGGTTCACCCGGCACCTCGCCCGGCCAGGGTAAGGCGCGCCATACGGTCTTCCGCGTTGGCATGCATGGCGGACCGGGCGGAGGCAAGCCCGAATCGCCATCGTCGTCACCGTGACCTGACCGATGGCGTGGATTGGGCAATTCTGAACTTTCGAGCACAAAAAAGGGGCCGTCCCGGGCGGGACGGCCCGCGCCAGTGAGCGAGAGGACGGACTGCTCCGGCCACTCGATAAGAACATAACATGAACTCCCGAAGCCATCAACTGAACCCATCAACTGAACCCGTCAACCGCCCCCCGATCCGCCGCAGTGCCGGACCAAACATTCGGGTCGGCTTTTGTCGGGTTCCCAACAGCCGCCATTGCCACCCTTCGCGACGGGGATATTCGGCCTCGATCCTTTCAAACCAACGCACTCCGAGCGATCGCCCGGTTTCGCGGCATTTGGCACAAGGGTTGCTTTCAAAGGATCAAGCGGCGGCGGTACCGAACCGGTGCCGCCGTTATGGAGACAATAAGGAGTTTCGCAATGCCCCGTCAGATCGCTTTCTACGGCAAGGGGGGTATCGGCAAGTCCACCACCTCCCAGAACACCCTCGTGGCTCTGGCAGAGATGGGACAGCGCGTCCTGATCGTCGGCTGCGACCCCAAGGCCGATTCCACCCGACTGATCCTTCACTCCAAGGCCCAGGACACCGTGATGAAGCTGGCCGCCGAGGCCGGCACGATCGAGGATCTGGAACTCGAGGATGTGATCAAGACCGGCTATCGCGGCATCAAGTGCGTTGAATCCGGCGGCCCCGAGCCGGGTGTCGGCTGCGCCGGCCGCGGCGTGATCACCGCCATCAACTTCCTGGAAGAGAACGGCGCCTACAACGACATCGACTATGTCAGCTACGACGTGCTGGGCGACGTGGTGTGCGGCGGCTTCGCCATGCCGATCC
>CAZTNV010000136.1:0-2448 GCA_964615535.1 uncultured Mycobacteriaceae bacterium
CGATCACGGGCGCCGCGCCGGTGCCGGTGCCGCCGCCCATGCCGGCGGTGATGAACACCATGTGGCTGCCTTCCAGGTAGCCGATGATCTGGTCGATCTGCTCCTCGGCGGCGGCGCGGCCGACATCGGGCCGCGAGCCGGCGCCCAGCCCGCGGGTGATGCCGCTGCCGAGCTGAAGCTTGCGGTCGGCCATGCTGCCGGTCAGGGCCTGGGCGTCGGTGTTGCACACCACGAACTCGACGCCTTCCAGGTTCGACCGGATCATGTTGTTGACCGCATTGCAGCCGGCGCCACCGACACCGATCACGGTGATCCGCGGGTGCAGTTGGGTTTCCGTCTCGGGAATGCTCAGATTAATCATTGGTCCTCGCTCCTCTCGCTCGTCAGCCCTGTTTATGTTTGCCTTCGCCGTTCGCCCCTGGCGTCGGGGTGGCCAGTGCTCTGGCGCTATTCACGCGGTCAAAGGTTTGCTCGCAGCCATCCGCCCAGCCGGGTCCACAGTCCGCCGGCCGGCGGGGCGTCAATCTCGGCAACCACGGCCAGATCGGCGTGGTACCGCGCGGCATGGGCCAGCAATCCCGTCGCTGTGGCGAAGGCGGGGCCGCCGGTGGCCTCGGCCAGCCCGTCGATCCCCTTCGGACGGCCCATCCGGATCTGCTTGTCGAGCACGAGCTGGGCCAGCTCGCGCACGCCTTGCAGTTGGCTGCCGCCGCCGGTCAGCACGACCCGGCGCCCGGCAACCTTGTCGAAGCCGCTGGCCTCCAGCCGGCCGCGCACCAGCTCGAAGATCTCCTCCATGCGCGGCAGGATGATCCCGGTCAGCAGGCTCTTCTGCACCTGATTGACGTTGGCCGGCTCGTGTTCGCCGACCTGCGGCACGTCGATCAGGGCGCGCTCGTCGGAGGCGTTGGGCACGGCGCAGCCATGCAGCGTCTTCAATCGCTCGGCATGGTTGACGGTCGTGGTCAGGCCGCGGGCGACGTCGTTGGTGACATGGCCGCCGCCGACCGGAATGATGTCGGTGAACACCATGTTGCCGTCGAAGAACACGGCGATGCCGGTGGTGCCGCCGCCCATGTCGATCAGCGTGCAACCCAGCGCCAGCTCGTCCTCGACCAGGCAGGCCAGCCCGGCGGCATAGGGCGAGACCACGAAGGCCTCGACCTCCAGGTGGCACCGATGGATGCAGTTGGCCAGATTGCGCAAGGCGCTCGACCGCGCCGTGACCAGGTGCAGATCGACCGTCAGGGTCTCGCCGAACATGCCGCGCGGATCGCGGATGCCGCGGCAGCGGTCGATCGCATAGCTGACCGGGATGGCGTGGACGATCTCGCTGTCGGCCGGGATGTCGGCGTGGCCGAACCCCCGCAACGCCTTTTGCAGATCGGCCTCGGTCACCTCGTGGCCGGCGATGCCGATGTCGACCTGGATGGTCTGGGACACCGGCTGGCCGCCCGACAGGCTCACGATGACCTCGCGGATGGTCTCCCCGGCCATCTGCTCGGCAGCGTTGACGGCATGGCCGATCGCCTTTTCCGCCGCCTCCAGATCGACCACGGTGCCGGCACGCAGGCCCTGGCTGATCTGGTGGCCGACGCCGACCACCTTGGGTTTGCCGTTGTCGCCGATCCGGCCGATGAAGCACACGACCTTGGTCGTGCCGACATCGAGTACGGCGATCAGCTCGCCTCGCGGTCTCGGCTTGATCCGCTTGACGCCGTTGTAGCCCATGGCGGCGCTAGGCCTCCCCCCTGGTCCGTGGTTGCCCGATCAGATTGCCGGAGTCGTTCATGTGTTCTCCTGCGGCAGGCGACGCCGCTCATGGGCCACCGGCGCTTCCCGGATTACCATCCGGTCGCCCAGGCGCAGATCGATCGTGGTGACGTCGCGGTCGAACAGGCGGTTCGCGGTGTGCAGCTCGGCCAGCCGGTGCAGGGCCCGTTCGACGTTTTGCTCGGGCAGGCTGATCACCACGTCGTTGTCGAGGCGCAGCTCCCAGCGCCGGGCGCCGACCCGGACCGCCGCGGCGACCCGGCTCTTGACCACCGGCACGGCCTCGAGCAGCGCCAGCAATGCGGCGGCATGGGCCGGTGCGTCCTCGCCGACCACCATGGGCAGGCCGGGGAAGCGGCCGATGTCCTGCTCGGCCAGCACCCTTCCGTCGGTGTCGATCACCCGGAACTGCCGGTCGTGCTGCCACAGCGCCAGCGGCCGGCGTTCCTCGATTCGCACATAGATGGTGTCGGGCAGCCGGCGCTCGACCACCGCGCTGCGCACCGGCTGCATGCGCGCGATCGCCTGATGCGCCGCCTCGGGATCGAAGCCCAGGATCGGGTCGCCGCGCCGGATGCCGAGCGCGTTCAGGATCGCCTGGCGGTCGGTCGCCTGGCGGCCTTCGACCAGCACTTCCTGCACGCTGAACCCGGCCCGGCCGGTCATCGCGATCAG
>CAZTNV010000136.1:2458-5495 GCA_964615535.1 uncultured Mycobacteriaceae bacterium
ACATCGACTTCGTCGCGGAGCAGTTGCTGCCACGCCCGTAGCTGGCCGGCCCGGCGGGCGAGCTGCTCGGTCCAGCCGGCCTGCCAGGAGAGCAGCGCAAATCCCGCCAGCAGCACGACCGCCAGCCCGATCGTGCCGAAGCGCAGGGCCGCCCGGGCCAGCGGCGACGGCGGTTTGCGCCGCGGCGGTCGCCGCAATGCGCCGGCGGCGGCTCCGGTGTCCTTGCCCTTGACGCTCAGCCGTGACATGCCGCGTTCTCCACGATCCATGAACACAGGTCTGTGAACGAAATGCCGACGTGCCTTGCCTGTTCGGGCACCAGCGACACCGGCGTGAACCCCGGCTGGGTGTTGATTTCGAGGAAATACAGGCCCTCGGTGCCGGGGCGGTCGTCGTCCCAGCGGAAATCGCTGCGGCTGATTCCGGAGCAGCCGAGCGTGCGGTGCGCCGCGACCGCCCAGCCCATGGCGAGAGCGAACACCGCCGGCGGCAGCGGCGCCGGCAGCAGGTGGACGGCGTGCCCGGCGGTGTATTTGGCCTCGTAGTCGAAGAAGCCGTGGCTGTGGCGGATCTCGGTGACGGTCAGCGCCCGCGGCGCCTCGCGCTCGGTGCCCATCACGCCGACGGTCAGTTCGCGGCCGGGAATGTACTGCTCGACCAGCACCTGGGTCCCGAACGGCCAGTCGGCCGGATCGAGCGGCGGGGCGTTGTCGTTGGCGCGGACCAGCCGGACGCCGACGCTCGACCCCTCGGCCGCCGGCTTGATCACATAGGGCGGCGGCATGACATGGCGCGCCGCGACCTCGGCGGCCGAGGCGACCACGCCCGGCGCGCTGCGCACCCCGACCCCACCCAGCGCCAGCTTGGTCAAGGGCTTGTTCATCGCCACCGCGGAGGCGGCGATGCCGGAATGGGTATAGGGCACGCCGATCATGTCGAGCACGCCCTGGATCAGCCCGTCCTCGCCGCCCTGGCCGTGCAGCGCGTTGAACACCACGTCGGGCCTGGGCTCGAGCGCGGCCAGCAGGGCGGTCAGGTCGCGGCCGAGATCGACCGCGTCGACCCGGTAGCCGGCCTCGCGCAAGGCGTCGGCGCAGGCCCGGCCGGAGACGAGGCTGACCTCGCGCTCGGACGACCAGCCGCCCATCAGCACCACGACGTGTCGGGATCGCGGCTCAGCCATCCGTTCCCTCCTCCGCGGCGATGCCGACCCGGCGGATTTCCCAGCGCAGTTCGATGCCGAACCGGTCGAACACCCGGCTGCGCACCGTCTCGCCCAGCGTCTCCAGATCGGCGGCGGTGGCGGTGCCGGTATTGATCAGGAAATTGCAGTGCTGCTCCGACACCTGGGCGCCGCCGATCTTCAGGCCGCGGCAGCCGGCCCGGTCGATCAGCTCCCAGGCCTTGTGGCCGGGCGGGTTGGCGAAGGTCGAGCCGCCGGTGCGGGCATGGACCGGCTGGGACGATTCGCGTTCCCTGGCGATCTCGGCCATGCGCGCCAGGATCGCCGTGCGGTCGCCCGGCCGCCCGCACAGCACCGCCGAGGTGAAGATCCAGTCCTCCGGCAGGCCGCAATGGCGGTAGCTCAACAGCAGATCGGCCAGTTCCAGGCGATGCACCGTGCCGCGCCGGTCGAGTGCCGTGGCGTGGCGGGTCACGTCCTTCATCTCCGCGCCATAGGCCCCGGCGTTCATGCGGAACGCGCCGCCGATCGTGCCCGGAATGCCCGAGAGGAATTCCAGCCCCGCCAGCCCGGCCTCGGCGGCGACCCGCGACAGGGTGAGATCGAGCACCGCGGCGCCGGTGACGATGTCCTCGCCGTTTGCGACCGCCTGGTTGAAGCCGCGGCCCAGCCGGATCACCACGCCGGGCACGCCGCCGTCGCGCACCAGCAGGTTGGAGGCGACGCCCATCGTCATCACCGGCACGTCGTCCGGGCAGCCGGCCAGGAAGGCCGCCAGATCCTCGACATCGGCCGGCTTGAACAGCACCTCGGCCGGACCGCCGACGCGGAACCAGGTCACCGGTGCCAGCGGCGCCCGCACCGTCAGCCGGCCGCGCAGCTCCGGCACCGCCGCGCGCAGCCGCTCGACCAGCTCGCCCGGCCGGTAGCCGTTGGGCCTCGGGGCCCCGATGCGGTCGGCCGCGGCCATCATCGCCGGACCTCCTTCGGACCTTCGGCGTAGATCGCCTGCAGCTCGGCCGGCAGATTGTTGGCCCAGGCCGAAATGTTGCCGGCACCTAAGCAGACCACCATGTCGCCGGCCCCCGCCAGATCCTTGATCGTCGCCGCCAGCGCATCGGGGCCGTCCAGCGGCAGCACGCTGCGGTGACCGCGGTCGCGCAGCCCCTCGACCAGCGCGTCGCGATCGATGCCCTCGATCGGCTCCTCGCCGGCGGCATAGACCTCGGCGACGACCACCGTGTTGGCGTCGTTGAAGCAGGTGCAGAATTCCTCGAACAGGCTGGCCAGCCGGGAATAGCGGTGCGGCTGGACCACCGCGATCACCTTGCCCTTGGTGCCCACCGCGGTCCGCGCGGCTTGCAGGACTGCGGCGATCTCGACCGGGTGATGGCCGTAATCGTCGACGATGGTGATGCCGGCGACGATGCCGGTCCGGGTGAAGCGCCGCTTGACCCCGCCGAACCGGCCCAGCGTGCCGGAAATGGTGTCGTCGGCGATGTCCATCTCGATCGCCACGGCGATCGCGGCCAGCGCGTTCTGGACGTTGTGGTTGCCCAGCATGGGCAGGCGAACGCCGCGGATGAACCGGCTGCGGCGGCTGACCCGCTCGGAAATCTCGACGTCGAACCGGGTGCCGGCCGGGTTCATCTCGACGTTCAGGGCGCGGATATCGGCCTGCGGGCTGAGCCCGTAGGTCACCACCCGGCGGTCGAGCACCCGCGGGATCAGCGCCTGTACCTCGGGATGATCGATGCACATGATCGCCAGCCCGTAGAACGGAATGCTGGTGACGAACTGCTCGAAGGCATGGCGCACCGCGTCGAAATCGCCGTAATGGTCGAGATGCTCGGG
>CAZTNV010000136.1:5505-10220 GCA_964615535.1 uncultured Mycobacteriaceae bacterium
GGCCTCGACCAGCATCCAGTCGCTGGCGCCCAGCCGGGTATTGGTGCCGTAGGCGTTGATGATGCCGCCGTTGATCACGGTCGGATCGAGTCCGGCGCCCTCCAGCAGCGCCCCGACCAGCGAGGTCGTGGTGGTCTTGCCGTGGGTGCCGGCGACCGCGATCGACCATTTCAGCCGCATCAGCTCGGCCAGCATTTCGGCGCGGCGGACCACCGGAATGAACTGGGCGCGGGCGGCGGCGATCTCCGGATTGGTCGGCCTGACCGCCGAGGACATCACCACCGCGGCGACCTCGCCGGCATGGCCGACATTCTCCGCGCGGTGGCCGATCTCGACCGGGATGCCGAGCTTGCGCAGGCGCTGGACATTGGCGCTCAGCGCGATGTCGCTGCCCTTCACGGCATAGCCGAGATTGTGCAGCACTTCGGCGATGCCGGACATGCCGATGCCGCCGATTCCGACGAAATGGATGGTGCCGATGTCGAGGGGCATTTCTCTCATTCGGCAGCCTCCTGCTGCTCGGCGGCGGCCCGGCCCCGGCCGGGGGCATCGCTGCCATTGTCGTGGTGGTTGGATTCGGGAACCAGGGCGAGCACGGCGTCGGCCAGCCGCGCCGCGGCGTTGATCCGGCCGAACCCGCGCGCCGCTGCGGCGGCACGGGCCAGCCCGGCAGGGTCGGCCAGCAGGGTCTCCAGCCGGCCGGCCAGCCCGGCCGCGGTGAGCGCGGATTGCGGCAGGAGCCAGGCGCCGCCGGCCACGGCCAGCGCGCCGGCATTGGCCGACTGATGGTCGTCCATCGCGAACGGATAGGGCACCAGGATGGCGGGCCGCCCGGCGGCGCTCAGCTCGGCGACGGTCGAGGCGCCGGCCCGGCAGATCACCAGATGGGCCCGCGCCAGCCGATCCGGCATGTCGCGGAAGAACGCCGCCAGCTCGTGCGCGATGCCCAGACCGGCATAGGCGCAGGCGGCGGCTTCCAGATCCTCCGGCCGGCATTGCTGGGCGAGGCGCAGGCGGCGGCGCAGCGCGGGCGGCAGTTCGGCCAGCGCCGGCGGCACGACCTCGCTGAAAACGCGCGCGCCCTGGCTGCCGCCGGTGACCAGCAGATGGACCGGGCCGTCGGGGTCCTCGGGCGGGGCATAAGGGCGGTCGTGCAGCGCCGCGATCGCCGGGCGGACCGGGTTGCCGGTCACCACCAGTTTGGCCTGATCGGCCGGCTTCAGCCCCGTGACCTGGGGAAACCCGGCAGCGATGGTGCGGGCGCGGGGCGCCAGCCGGCGATTGGCCCGGCCGAGCACGGCGTTCTGTTCGTGCAGCGCCACCGGAATGCCCAGCCCGGAGGCGGCGTAGACCGTCGGCAGCGAGGGATAGCCGCCGAACCCGACCACCGCCCCCGGCCCGATGCCGCGCAGCAGACGGCGCGCCTCGCCATAGCCGCGGGCCAGTTCGATCGCGGTGCGCAGCTTGCCCAGCAGCCCGGCGCCCAGCGCTGCGGCATGGATGCGATGAATCCCGACCTCGGGCAGCGCCTCGCCGAACGCCTGGCCGCGCCGGTCGGTGATCAGCGCAACCGGGCGGCCGCGGGACAGCAGCTCGCGCGCCAGCGCCTCGGCCGGGAACATGTGGCCGCCGGTGCCGCCAGCACGATGGGGCGCGGGCCGGTCATGCCGTCTCTCCCGAACCGGCGCGGCGCCGGGTTACCGCCAGCATCATGCCCATGCCGTAGGCCAGCGCCAGCATCGACGAGCCGCCATAGCTGAGGAAGGGCAGGGTCATGCCCTTGGTCGGGATCAGGTGCAGGGTCGAGCCCATGTTGATCAGCGACTGCACGCCGAACATCGCCAGCAGCCCGGCCCCGGCCAGCAGGATGAACAGGCTGCCGTCATGGGCCACCCGGGCGAAGCCGCGCAGCACGATGAAGCCGAACAGCGCCACCAGCACCAGACACCACAACAGGCCGAACTCCTCGCCGGCGACGGCGAAGATGAAATCGGCATGGGCATCGGGCAGGAATAACTTCACCGTGCCGTCGCCCGGCCCGGTGCCCCAGACCCCGCCGTTCATGAACGCCTCGAGCGAGCGGTCGATCTGGTAGCTGTCGCCGCTGGACGGGTCGAGGAAGCGGTCGATCCGGCTGCGGACATGGTCGAAGGTGTAATAGGAGCCGATCATGCCGGCCACCGCGATGCCGCCCAGGATCGCCACCAGGATGATCGGCAGCCCGGCCAGGAAGAACTGCACCGCCCACACCGCGGTCAGCACCACCGCCATGCCCAGATCGGGTTGCAGCAGCAGCAGCCCGAGCGTGGCGAAATACAGCAGGATGGCCAACACATAGCCGGGGAAGCCGGCGCGCACCTTCTGCTGCGCGAACAGCCAGGCGGCGATCACCGCAAAGGCCGGCTTGACGAATTCCGAGGGCTGGACCGACATCCCGGCGATGTGCAGCCACCGGGTCGCACCCTTGATCTCGATGCCCACCGCCAGCGTCGCCGCCACCCCGGCCAGACCCAGCACCAGCACCGCCGTCGACACCCGGCGCAGCCACAGCGGGGTCAGCAGCGAGGCGCCGAACAGCACGGCCAGCGCCGGCACCAGCCAGACGAGATGCCGGTTGATGAAATAATACTCGTCGAGGTTCAGCCGGTTGGCGACGGCCGGGCTGGCCGCGGCGACCAGGATCGCGCCGGCGCCCATCAGCAGCGCCAGCGCGGTCAGGTTCCAGCGATCGACCGTCCACCACCAGCGGCCGATCACCGAGGCATCGGTGCGTGCGACACTGACCCTCACCGCTCGCCTCCCGCCATGGCAAACTGATCCTGAAGCCGGCGAACCGCCGCGACGAAGGCGTCCCCGCGTTCCTCGAAACTGGCGAACTGGTCGAACGAGGCGCAGGCCGGGGACAGCAGCACCACCGGATTGGCCCGGCCGTCCCGCTGCGCCGCGCCATAAGCCTCGGCCACCGCGCGGCCGAGGGTGCCGCACACGGTGACCGGCACGGCATCGCCCAGCGTGGCGCGGAACCGGTCGGCCGCCTCGCCGATCAGGAAGGCATGGGCGATCCGGCCGAAATATCCGGTCAGCGGGTCGATGCCGTCGGTCTTGGCCCGGCCGCCCGCGATCCAGTAGATGTCGTCGTAGCAGGCCAGCGCCTTGGCGGCGGCGTCGGCATTGGTGGCCTTGCTGTCGTTGACGAAGCCCACGCCGCCGATCTCGGCGACCAGCTCCTGCCGGTGGCGCAGGCCGGGAAAGCCGGTCAGGCCGGGCAGGATCGCCGCGCCGTCCAGCCCGGCGGCACGCGCCGCGGCATAGCCGGCGGCGGCATTCTGCCAGTTGTGCCGGCCCGGCAGGTGCGGCAGGGTGCGAAGATCGAGCACCGGCACCGCGCGGCCGTCGAGATCGTCGATCAGCACGCCGTCCCGCACGTACACCCCGGCCGGCACCCCGCCCGGCGCCTCGGCCTCCGCCGAGATCGGCACCACCCGCCGGTCGAGCCGGAGCGCCGCCAGCATGCGGCAGAGTCCGCGGCACCACTCGTCGTCGATCCCGACGATCGCCCAGGAGCCTTCGGGCTGGCCGCTGAACAGGCGGCGCTTGGCCGCGACGTAATCCTCCATCGAGGCGTAGCGGTCGAGATGGTCGGGCGTGATGTTCAGGAACACGCCGACCTGCCAGTCGACCAGCGAGACGGTTTCGAGCTGGTAGGAGCTCAGCTCCAGCACGTACCAGCCCTCCGCCCCGAGCGGGTCCAGGGCCAGCGCGGGCGTGCCGAGATTGCCGCCGACCGCCGCCGCCAGCCCGGCGGTCTTCAGGATATGACCGATCAGGGCGGTGGTGGTCGATTTGCCGTTGGTCCCGGTGATGCCGAGATAGCCCGCCTGCTGCTGGGCCATGGCCAGCAGGTCGATGTCGTTGACGATGGCGCAGTCGCGCTCCAGCGCGCGCGTCACCGCCGGGTGCGGCCGGGGATGACCGCGCGGGATGCCGGGGCTCAGCACCAGCATCTCGACGCCCCGGTAATCGTGCAGCGCGAGATCGACCACGGCCAGCCCCTCGCGCAGCGCGGCCTCGCGCGCCGCCGGCGAATCGTCCCACACGCGCACCGCCACGCCGGCCGCGGCCAGGGCGCGGGCGGTCGCCAGCCCGGACTTGCCGAGCCCCAGGACGGCGACGGTTTCGTGTCGGAGGAAGCCGAGGTCGATCATCCGCTCACCTCAGCTTCAGCGTGGACAGGCCGATCAGCGCCAGAATCACGGCGATGATCCAGAAGCGGATGACGATGGTCGGTTCGGCCCAGCCCTTCTTTTCGAAGTGATGATGGAGCGGCGCCATGCGGAACACCCGCCGGCCGGTCAGCTTGTACGAGGCGACCTGGACGATCACCGACACGGTCTCCAGCACGAACAGCCCGCCGATCATCACCAGCACCAGCTCGTGCTTGGTGATCACCGCGATGGTGCCGAGCGCGCCGCCCATCGACAGCGAGCCGGTGTCGCCCATGAACACCATGGCCGGCGGGGCGTTGAACCACAGGAATCCCAGCCCGGCGCCGATCAGCGCGCCGCAGAACACCGCCAGCTCGCCCGCGCCGGGAACGTGGTGGATTTGCAGGTAATCGGCGAACACGATGTTGCCGGCCAGATAGCTGATCAGGCCGAAGCAGCCGGCCGCGATCATCACCGGCACGATCGCCAGCCCGTCCAGCCCGTCGGTCA
>CAZTNV010000137.1:0-3034 GCA_964615535.1 uncultured Mycobacteriaceae bacterium
GAAGGCGGCATCGCCGTGCAGCAGCACCGGCAGCACCTGCTCGCGCTCGCCATCGTGGCGCTGCATCTGCTTGGCGCGCACCTTGCCCAGCACCACCGGGTTGACCGCCTCCAGATGCGAGGGGTTGGCGGTCAGCGAAAGGTGAATCTGGTGCCCGTCGAAATCGCGGTCGGACGAGGTTCCGAGATGGTATTTCACGTCGCCGGAGCCCTGCACATCCTCCGGGTTGGCCGGATTGCCCTGGAACTCGGAGAAGATCGCGGCGAACGGCTTGCCCATGACGTTGGCCAGCACGTTCAGCCGGCCGCGATGGGACATGCCGAGCACGATTTCCCGAACGCCCAGTTGCCCGCCGCGCTTGAGGATCTGCTCCAGCGCCGGCACCATGGCCTCGCCGCCATCCAGGCCGAACCGCTTGGTGCCGGTGTATTTCAGGTTCAGAAAGCGCTCGAACGACTCGGCGGCGGTCAGGCGCTCCAGGATGGCGCGGCGGCCGCGCTCGGTGAATTCGGTGCGATTGTGGATCGCCTCGATGCGCTCCTGGATCCACGCCTTTTCGTCGGGGTCCTGGATGTGCATGTATTCGACGCCGATCGCGCCGCAATAGGTCTCCTGCAGCCGTTTCATGATCTGGCGCAGGGTCGCGCTTTCCAGCCCCAGCATGTAATTGATGAAGATCGGCCGGTCCCAGTCGTCCTCGGTGAAGCCGTGGGTCCTGGGGTCGAGCTCGGGGTGGTGCTTGTACGGCTCCAGCCGCAGCGGGTCGAGATTGGCTTCCAGATGGCCGCGCACCCGATAGGTGCGGATCAGCATCAGTGCCCGGATGCTGTCGAGCACCGCCTGTCGCGCCGCCTCGGTCGAGAGCGGCGATTCGGCGGCGGGCGCCGCAATGGCCGGCCCGGCCGCCGGCGCCGCGGCGGCCGGTGCCGGAGGCTCGGCCCGGGGCGGCGGCGGCGCGGCCGGCGCTTCGTCGACGAAGCCGTTGCCGGGGCGGGACGATCCCGCGCCGTTGCGCGGCGACCAGCTCGGGCCCCCCAGATCCTCCAGGATCTCGCGCTGGTCGTCGCCCAGCGATCCGAAGAAGCCGGCCCAGGACGCGTCTATCGCGTTCGGATCGGTCTTGTACCGGGCATAGAGCTCCGCGATGAAGGCGGCGTTTTGAGCGAACAGGAACGAGGTTTGTTCAGCCTGGCTTCCCATGACCCTTTCGCGCGGACACGAATGGTGCCCGCTTCCCTGATCTTCCAAGGCCTTTGCCGGATGGTCGCCGAACCGATGCACGCCGCAGCCGGCCCGCCATCTCTTTGCCCGGTGGTGTCGGTAGTCTCTATATAGGCCCTATCGTCGCGAAAGCCTATGGCGTTTGCGCATCGGCTTGCGCCGGCAGTGGGCTGCTGCCGGCATAAGCCGATACTCGCAAAGATCGATCGCCCGGATGCGGCCCCGGCGGCGCCGCGGCGGCCGGCAGCATCCTGCGCCGGCAGCATCCTGCGATAGACTGAAGACGATTCGGGTTCGGTGAAAGCCGACGATCTGCAGCGGAGTTCGCGGCTGGATGGCTGGCCGGGTGCCGAAGGGCGACGACAGTGACGATGACCGGGGCGGGGGGCACCGGCGGGCGCAGGGGCCGACCCTGATAGGGCTGCGCGCCTTCGTGGCGGTGGTGGAAACCG
Source organism: uncultured Mycobacteriaceae bacterium (assembly GCA_964615535.1). Classification (GTDB taxonomy): domain Bacteria; phylum Pseudomonadota; class Alphaproteobacteria; order DSM-16000; family Inquilinaceae; genus CAZTNV01. The sequence continues at coordinate 1,674 of CAZTNV010000137.1, forward strand.
GCAGTTTTTCCAGGGCGGCCGAGCGGCTCGGCATCGGGCAGCCTTCGGTGTCGATGCAGGTCCGGACCCTGGAGCAGGCCTGCGGCCTGCGCCTGCTCCATCGCCGCGGCCGGCTGGTGCTGACCGATCACGGCCGCGACCTGCTGATCCGTGCGCGGCTGGTGCTGAGCCGCGTCGAGGAGTTCGAGCAATCGGTCCGCGATCTGCGTGCGCTGCGGCGCGGCCGGGTGGCGGTGGGGTTCAGCACCCCGCCCTATGCCCTGGCGGTGCTGGCGCGGTTCATGGAGCAACAACCGGAAGTAGAGATCGCGACCAGGCTCGGCAATACCGATCTGCTGCTGGCCGATATTGCAGACTGCCGGATCGATATCGGCATCATGACCCTGCGCGAACCGCACCCGGCCTTCGCCAACGTCCTGCTCGCCCGGCAGCAGCTCATCCTGTGCGTCCGGGCCGGCCATCCCTGGGCCGAAGGCGGTCCGGTCGGGCTCGACGATCTCCGCGGCCGGGCCATGATCCTGCGCGAGCGCGGGTCGATGACGCGGGAGATCTTCGAGGCGGCATGCGCCGCCGCCGGGATCGCGCCCGCCGTGCGGCTGGAGCTGGGCAGCCGCGAAGCGGTCAAGGAGGCGGCGGCGAGCGGGCTGGGGATCGGGATCGTGCTCGACGGCGAATTCGGCCACGATGCGCGGCTGAGGCCGGTCGCCCTGGCCGGGGTGCCGGGGGATGCCGGGGTCTATGCCGTCTGCCTCAGGGAATCGCTGGAAATCCCCGCCATTGCGGCGTTCCTGGAGATCGCGGCGGCGGTCCTGCCGGCGACCGGCTGAACGCCGGGCGAGCGGCCGCATCGGATCACGGGCGGGCCGGGACGCGGGCCGGGACGCGGCGCAGGCATTGCTCGACATAGCCGAGGAAATGGTCCAGCGGCGGCGTCGCCAGACCGGGCACCTTGGCCCCGTCGTCATAGCGGCGGAGCCGGATCGCCTCCGGCGCCCAGCGCTTGCCGCGAAAATCGGCGATCTCTTCCGGCGTCATGGCGCCACCCTGCACCGCCAGGCTGAGCGCCGAGTCGGCGGCCAGCCCCTCGGCATAGGCCGGTTCGGTGGCGCACAGAAACCGTTTGGCGGCGACGTGCAGTCGGACCGGCTCGGTCACCTCGTCCTCGAACCACTCGGCCAGGAGCTTCGCGGCGCGCGCCTCGTGCCAGTCGTCGATGCCCTGGGCCGCCGGGTTCTCGCCAAGGTGATGGATCATGTGGCCGATATCGTGCAGCAGCGCGGCGGCGATCAGCCCGGGCCGCTCCCCCGCAGCCTCGGCCAGCGCCGCGGTCTGCAACGCATGCTCGATCTGGCTGCCGGCGG
>CAZTNV010000137.1:3044-6701 GCA_964615535.1 uncultured Mycobacteriaceae bacterium
GTCAGGCCATAGCGGCGATGGGCACGCCGGCCATAAACCTCCAGCACCAGGTCCGGAACCGCCATGGGGCGCCCTCAGTCATCGAATTGTCATTTGATATCATGATACTACGAGCCTAGGGTATTGGTCAATCTGATAGTGGGCGGCGCTTGCGCCGGCGGTCGGGGGAAGCGGTGGCAGGCGGTCGCAATGTTCTGCTGATCGTGGTCGACCAATGGCGCGGCGACTGCCTGGGCGCGCTCGGGCATCCGGCGATGCGGACGCCCAACCTCGACCGGCTGTGCCGCCGGGCGGTGACGTTCCGCCGCCATTACGCCCAGGCGGCGCCCTGCGCCCCGGCCCGGACCTCGCTGCTGACCGGGCTGTACATGCTCAATCACCGGGTGGTGCAGAACGGCGTGCCGCTCGACGCCCGGCACACCAATCTGGCGCTCGAGCTGCGTCGCGGCGGCCATGAGCCGGCGCTGATCGGCTACACCACCTTCACCCCCGATCCGCGCGTGGTGCCGGCCGGCGATCCGCGGTTCCGCACCATCGGCGACGTGATGGACGGCTGGACGGTTTTCGCGCATTTCGACGAGACGCGGTTCCGCAACTATCTCGGCTGGGTCGAAGGCCAGGGCTTCGCGCTGCCCGCCGGCGACCCGACCGACATCTGGCTGCCCGAGTCCGGCCCGCCCGGTCCGACCCGATCCGCCAGCCGCATTCCGCAGCCGCTTTCCGATGCCGCCTGGACCACCGCGCGCGGGCTCGACTTCCTGCGCGCCGCCGGGCGCGATCCCTGGGTGCTGCATCTGGGCCATTTCCGGCCGCACCCGCCCTTCGTCGCGCCCGCGCCCTATCACGACGCCATTCCGGACGATGCCATCCCGCCGCCGCTGCGCGCCGCGAACCCGGCGATCGAGGCGGCGCAGCATCCGATGCTGCGGCACTACCTGGACCGGCAGTCGCGCGGCACCTTCTTCCAGGGCGCGGCGGGCCGGGTGGCGGATCTGACCGACACCGAGATCCGTCTGACCCGCAAGGCCTATTACGGGCTGATCGCCGGGCTCGACCACGAGCTGGGCCGGGTGCTGGGCTGTCTGGCCGAGACCGGGCAGGATCGCGACACCCTGATCCTGTTCACCAGCGATCATGGCGAGCAGCTTGGCGATCACCATCTGCTCGGCAAACTCGGCTATTTCGACCAGAGCTATCACGTGCCCCTGATCGTGTTCGATCCGCGGCCGGAGGCCGACGCCACGCGCGGCATCATGGTCGATGCCTTTTCCGAGAGCGTCGATGTGATGCCGACCGTTCTCGACTGGCTCGGGCTGGCGGTGCCGCGCACCTGCGACGGCCGCTCGCTGCTGCCGTTCCTGCACGGCCGGCCGCCGGCCGACTGGCGGACCGAAGTCCACTACGAATTCGACATGCGCGGCGGCTATCCCGACCCGGAGCGGCTGGCCCCGGACCTCGCTTTCGACAATGGCGGCCTCGCGGTGATCCAGGATCGCGCCTGGAAATACGTGCATTTCGAGGCGCTGCCGCCGCTGCTGTTCGACCTCGCGCGCGATCCCCACCAGTTCGCAAACCTGGCCGAAGAGCCGGGCCATCAGGCGGTGGTTGCGGAATACGCGCAGAAAATGCTGAGCTGGCGGATGCGCCATGCCGAGCGCACCCTGACCCATCTCTCCGCCAGCCCGGCCGGGCTGGTCGACCGCCGCACGCTTGCGGCCGCCCCGGCCGGCTCGAGCCGTCGGCTCTAGTACGTGTCGACCAGAATGTGGTGGTCGTCGCCGCCGCCGGGCACGAACGGCGGATCGTCCTCGCCCAGGACATCCGGCTGGGTGGAGGGCTGGGCCGCCTCGCCGTCGAGCCACGAGCCCGAGCCGGGCGCCGATGCCTCGTCGAGCTCGCACTCCGTCCAGCCGGCATGGCCGGGGGCATCGCTCCAGGTTTCGCCCAGCGCGGCGGCGTCGAGCGCGCCGTCGGGTTCGGGCTGAGCGGTATCGGCCGGCAGATCCGGTTCCCCGGCTTCGGCCGACGGCGCGGCTTCGGCCGGTTCCGGCGATCCGGCCTCGGGCTGCGGCTCAGATTCCGATTCCGATTCCGAGGCCGGTTCCCCGCCGGCCAGCCGGTACGCCTCGACGAGCTGCTCATGCGCCGCCTTTTCGGTCTCGTACAGTTCGACCGCGGTTTCATAGGCGGCCAGAGCCTGCTGGTAGACCTCCGTCTGCTGCGCGAAGGCGGCTGCGGCGTCCTGATAGGCCGCCTGTTCGGCCTCGAATTCGGCACGCTGATCGGCATAGAGGATCGCCGGCTGATCGGGCGACGGGACCGGGTCGGGGAATTCCACCAAGGCCGGTTCATCGGCCACCGCAACCTGGATCGACCCGACATTGCTGGGCAGCCCGGTGTCATCGGAGACCTGGATGTCGATCTGGCGAATGCCCTCGGCCACCAGCTCGTTCTGGCTGCTGAAGGTGAGCGATTGCAGCAGCATCTCATAGGCCGAAGCCGGCGCGTCGCCGGACAGGGTAAGGCCGCCTTGCGGATCGACGGCGACCGCGATCCGGATGCCGTCGATCGTCACGCTGCCCCGACCGTCGGCATCGACCTCGATCGGGTGGTCGCGGAACGTGATCTGGTCGCCCTCCTGATGGCCGCTGCCGAACTTGATGGTTGCCCCGGCCATGACGGTGCCGTCGGCGTCGGTGATTTCCGTGTCGCTCGAAACCAGCTCCGGCGCGAGATGCCGGGAATTGGCGGCGCCGATATCGACCCGGAACACGAGATCGTTGTAGTCGCGGTCGCCGCCGCCCTTCAGATCCTCGAAGCCGATGGTGAGCTGGCCGGTGACGGTATCGACGCCCGACAGGGCGTGCTGCTGGCCGTCCTGATTGAGCGCCAGAGTCCCGTCACGGGCAGCGGCGTGCCAGACATCGCCGGCCAGAGCAGTGGTCGCACCGTCCTCGCCGACGAAGACGAGTTTAGGCTTGTGGCTGTCCAGACCGGCCGGTGTGCCGTCCTGGTCCCGGAACTCGTAATGCCCGGTTCTGTCCTCGGACCCCTTGAAGAAGGTCTGGTTCTTGCTGGCGCCATCGGCGATCAGAAAGAACCCGATACGGTCGCCCGCGCCCAAATCGTGCAGGTCCACCGCGCTCTGATCGGGGATCAGAGTGCCGCCGGACCCTTTGGCGCTGGCATTGCTCCACAGGATATGCGCCTCGCCGATCTGACCGTTCGGATCGATCTTGTAGTATCCCAGGGTATTCTTGAAACCGGCGCCTTCGCCTTCGAAGATCACCTTGACCGGATGATCGTATTTCAGCTCGAGATTGGCCAGATCGACGCCGTTGATCTCTGCGGGGTCGATCGCCTTGGTATCGGACAGCGCCGGGAAGAAGTTCTGCTCGACCAGGACATGTTCGTGGGTGGCCTGCTCCGGGGTCAGGACGTGGCGGGTGTTGACCACGTTCAGCACGGGGGCGAACGCCGGAGGCCGGGGCGGCTCGAACGTGAACGCCGAAGGCGGCTCGGGCGCGATCGGCGGCGTGCCCAGGAACGGCCCCGGATCGGGCGGCAGGGGATCGGGCGGCAGGGGATCGGGCGGCAGCGGATCGGGCGGCAGCGGGTCGGGCGGCAGCGGGTCGGGCGGCAGCGGGTCGGGCGGCA
>CAZTNV010000137.1:6801-10204 GCA_964615535.1 uncultured Mycobacteriaceae bacterium
TCGGGCGGCAGCGGGTCGGGCGGCAGCGGGTCGGGCGGCAGCGGGTCGGGCGGCAAGGGCAGGTCGGCCAATGGCGGCGGCACCGGCTCGGGAACGGGCGGCTCTCCGGCGGTGGGCGGGAGCGGTTCCGGGGCCGGCTCTCCGGCAGCCGGCAGCCCCGGTTCGACGCTTGCCGGACTCGGGTCCTTGGCCGCCACCGGGGCGGGCTCCGCGGCGACCGACGGGAGCGGTTCGGGGACCGGTCCGACCGGCTCCGGAGCGGGCTCCTGGGCGGCGGCGGGCCGAACCGGTGCGACCGGCTCCACGGGAATCGGCTGCGCGGGAATCGACTCCGCGGCGATCGCCTCGACCGGCGCCTCCACGGTTGCCTCGACCGGTGCCCCGACCGGTGCCTCGATGGCGGGTCGCGCCGCCTCGGCGAGCTGCGGCGCCTGGCCGTTGGCGGCGCCCGGAACGATTTCGGACCCGGACCGGTCTGCCCCGATTTCGGCGGTTTCCGGTGCCGGATCGCCGGAGTCGGGACTTTCGTAGCGGCCGGCCCGTGCGGCATTGGCCGCGCCGCCGTCGGCTGCCGGGCTCACCGTCCGCACGGCGGGCGGCGGTCCTTCGGGTTCGGGCGGGGCTGCGGCCGGATCGGGGCCGGCGGCCGGGGAGTCCCCGGCATCGCTGCCGCGGGACCCGGTCTGCTCGATCGGGGGCGAGTCGGCCTCGCGATCCGATGCGCGGGGCACCGGGGATTGCCGCGACCCGTAGCCGACCAGATCCTCGATTCCGGTGGCCGCGAGGTCCGGTACGGCACTGGCCTCTTCAAGAGACTCCGGCCGCCGCCCGGTCGCCCGGTCCAGTTCGAACAGGCCCGGTTCCTTATCGGGTGCGCCACCGCTCGGGATGGACGCCGACCCTGCTCCGACTTCCGCCATCTGGGCTCTCCCTCGTCACGGCTCAGCTCCGGCTGTCGCCGATCGTTCTCCCAAGTGCTCTCCCGCCGAACGGCCCCGGCCGGAACCGGCCGCCGAACCGGCGTTCCCCGCCCCCGGCGGTCCCGGCCCTCAGCGCTCCCGAAACGAGCTGTGCAGGCCGCGCGAGACCGGGCGCAGGAGGTAGTCGAGCACCGTCTTCGATCCGGTGCGGATCTCCGCCTGCACGGTCATGCCGGGGATGATGCGATTGGCCGCCGCGTCGCCGCCGACGTGATCGCGGTCGAGCGCGATCACGGCGCGGTAATGGGGCTGCTGCTGTTCGTCCACGAAGGTCGAGGCGGAGATCCGTCGGACCCGCCCCGGTACCGCGCCGAACCGCGCGAAATCATAGGCCGAGACGCGCAACTCGACCGGCTGATCGGGTGCGACATGGCCGATGTCGCGCGGCGACACCCGCGCCTCCACCACCAGCTCCTCGCCGACCGGCACGATCTCCATCAGGGTCTGGCCGGGCGCGATCACGGCATTGATCGTCCGCACCGCGAGATCCTTGACCAGCCCCCGGACCGGCGAGCGGATCTCCAGCCGCTCGACCCGGTCCTGCAGCATTCTCAGCTCCTCGGCGGTTTCCGCCAGTTGCCCGGCGACCGCGCTGGCCCGGGCCAGCGCCTCCGCGTTCGCCTGCATGGCGATCTGCTCCAGCCGCTGGCCGGCTTCGGCGGTCTCCGCCTCGTTGCGCACCATCCGGTGGCGGGTCTCGGTCAGGCTGCCCTGGGCGACCGCCAGCAGCCTCCGGCTCTCGATCTCGACCAGCATTGAGGCCAGCCCGCGCTCCCTCAACCGGCTGCGGATGTCCAGCGTCTGGCTGAGCAGCCCGATCTGCGCTTCCAGCGAGGCGGCCTGATCCCGAAGCATCTGCTGCTCGGACCGGCGCTGGTCGATCTGGGCGCGAACCACCGAAGCCTGGCTTTCCAGGGCCGTCCGCTGCCCGAACAGCGCCGCCCGCTGGCCGAGCTTGAGCCCGTCATAGCCCGCGACCACCTCGTCGAAGCGGGGCTCCCGTCCCTCGGCGAAGGCGCGCAGCCGTTCGGCCTCCAGCAGCAGGGCGGCCTGCCGGGCCAGCGCCTGGTCGAGTTCGCCGCGGGATCGCGACGGGGCCAGACGCAGCAGCGGCGCGTCCGCCTCGACCAGGGTGCCCTCCCGCACCAGGATTTCGGCAACGATGCCGCCTTCGAGGTGCTGCACCGCGACGATCGAGCCGGCCGGCACCACCTCGCCCGGCGCATGGGCGATCTCGCTGACCGGCGTCACCGCCGCCCAGGCCAGGGCGGCGGCCAGCATCACCAGAATGGTGGCGACCACCGCGCGCATCGTGCCGGGCGGGCTGGACTCCTCGAGCCGGATCGATTGGGCGAGATAGCGGGTTCGGGCGATGCGAACCGAGACCGGCCGCGGAGCCGTGAGTGCGGCGGCGTCGGTCATGATCGGATGCTTCTCATCATCGACAAGGCCTCTTCGGGCGCACCGGCGAAGCGCAGGGTCCCGGCATCGAACAACAGAACTCGGTCGGACAGCCGCAGATGGCTCGGGCGGTGGCTGATCATCACGGTGGTGGTCTGCCCGCGCAGCCGCCGCAGCAGCTCCATCAGGGCGCGATCGGCGTCGTCGTCGAGCGCGGTCGCCGGCTCGTCCAGCAGGGTGATCGGCGCCCGCCGCACCAGCGCCCGCACCAGCGCGATCTGGCGCACGGTGCCGCCCGGCAGGTGGGCCCTGGCGCCGTCGCCGACCCGGGTTTCGAAGCCCTCCGGCAGGCTCAGAATCCGCTCGAGCACCCCGGCCTCGGCGGCGGCCTCGACCAGTTGGGCATCCGAAGCGGTCGGATCGGCCAGCCGCAGATTCTGGGCGATGGTGCCGTAGAACAGCACCGGCCGTTGCGGCACATAGGCGATGGCGCGGCGGAACTCGACCGGATCGATCTGGCGGATGTCCTGACCGTCGATCACCACCGTTCCGGCCTGGGCCTGATAGAGGCCCGCAACCAGCTTGAGCACGGTGGATTTGCCGGAGCCGCTGGGTCCCGTGATGCCGATCATCTCGCCGTGGCGCACCGCCAGGCTGACCCCGAGCAGGGCGGGATCGGCGTCGGGGGAATAGCGGAAGCTGACCCGCTGGAGCACGAGGTCGCCGCGGAACGACCGCGACAGCAGGCCGGAGCGGCCGGCCTGGCGTTCCGGCGGGATCTGCATCAGCGCATCGATCTGGCGGATCGCACCGCCGATCTGCTCGATGCGCGCCAGCGACAGGAAACCGGCCTGAAGCGGCGCCAGCACGCGCCAGGCCAGCATCATGGTCGCGACCAGCGCGCCGGTGGTCATCGCGCCGGCCAGCACTTCGGCGGTGCCGAACCACAGCACGCCGATGCCGGAGGCGACCATCAGCACATGCGCCCCGGTCTGCAGCGCGGCCGAGCGGCGGGCGGCCTC
>CAZTNV010000138.1:0-10169 GCA_964615535.1 uncultured Mycobacteriaceae bacterium
GCGACGGCAAGCGCCCCGGCACCGGCAGCCCCCGCGGCGGCCGTGCTGATCGCCGGCTATTGGTTCGGCCAGGACATGGCGATCGCGGCCGGCGCCGGTGCCATGCTGGGCCATGTGTTTCCGGTGTGGCTGGGGTTGAGGGGTGGCAAAGGCGTGGCCACCGCGCTCGGCATTCTGCTCGCCATCGCCTGGCCGGTCGGGATTCTCGCCTGCCTGACCTGGCTGGCGGTCGCCGCGGCGTCCCGGTACTCGTCGCTGGCCGCGCTGGTCGCAACGGCGCTGGCACCGGTCTACGGCTTCGCTTTGGCCTATGGCGGGCTGGGCTGGACCAACTGGGTCGATCCCCAGCGCGCGGAGTTCATGGTGTTCATCGCGCTGCTGGTGTTCCTGCGCCATCACGGCAACATCCGCCGGCTGCTGTCGGGAACCGAGTCGCGCATCGGGCAGAAATAGCCGGGGGGCAGAAATAGCCGGGCGACCGAATGATCGCGCCGATCGCGATCAGAAGCGATGGCCGTACCGCACGCCCACCGTATCCATCCCGGAATTGGTGTCGGCCAGCCCGGCATTGGAATAATGGTCCCATAACACCGACAGGCTGCTGTGCTCGCCGAACCGGAAGCCGATCCCGGCTGAAACCCGGAACAGGCCGCGCGACCCCAGCGGTTTGGTATCGGACCCGATTTCGTCGAGTTCCTCGGTGTGAACGCCGCCGCCGCCCGCCGCTTCGACAAAGAGCTGATCGGTCAGATCGACCGTCCAGGTCAGGCCGGCATAGAAGAAGCTGGTGTCGCCGGAACTGTTGATCGTGGTGCCGCGATGGGGGCGGAACACGCCCCCCAGATCGATGAAATCGAGCCGGTGAAAAAGGATTTCGCCATTGAGGTCGACGCCGTCCTCGCGATTGTCGGTCACGTCGTGAGCCAGCACCCCGAACCGCAACTCCGACACCAGACCCTCGCCGACTTCGGCGATCGGCGCGACATCCTGGGCAGGGACGGCGATGGGCAACACGCCAAAGCCCAGGATCGCCGGCACGATCACGCCCGTTCCAACTCCGCCCATGGATTGATCTTTCTTTGCCCTTGTCCGATGCGCGCGCACCACCATCGGTCGCGAATGGCCGCGCTTGGCGACAGACCTAGTTGCCGGCAGAAATGCGGAAATAAAGATCAATAACCAGGGCGCCACCGTCATTCAGTCGATCAACCAAGCCGGTATTGACCGAACGGGATGGTCATTCGGAATCGCAAGTGTCGGCTAAACGGTCTGCTGCACGAAAGCGGGCTTCGGCACCTTTCCGGACGGGTCGGCATGATAGGAAATCGACAGGGTCCGGCTGCGTTCGATGAACTGGCAGAGCTTCTGGTAGAATGCCGGCTGATCGGTGGTGAACAAGGCGACCAGACCGTGCTGGTCGATTCGGTAGACCAGACCGCGACTTCGGCATTCCGTCACGCAATAATCGATGATCAGGCGGAACACCAGGTCGAACTCCTGCCGTTCCACCAGATCGCCGTCATAGGGCGAGATGCGGAAGCCGCCGATGCTGACATCCTGGATGGGGTATTTCTGGCCGCCAATGACGACCTGCGCTCCCATTCCCTTCAGCCGGTCGTGCCGGCGCCGATCCCGTCGGCCATCGTGCTGTTCGGGGTCGGGGCCAGGTCGCTGATCCTTTGCCTCGCTGTGTGCGCCCGGATGCGGCCGCGTTGGAGACGGCTGTGCCCGTGACGCCTGGCCATACGCTTCACCCGGTGTGACCGGGATCACGCTGGTGGAGATCCCTCTGCTCTCGATGGCCATGGCCCTGATCGCGCCTCCCGATCCGCATTCCGCCGAGCTGACAACGCCATCATAGACCGGACCAACGATCGGACGGCAGCGCATTTGTCGGCGGTCCGAACCGCCGACCCGTCAGGGCAACGCCCAAGGTCCACAACGCCAATTCGCCAGTCCGCCGAAATCCCGATCCGCGAATCCGCGGTGCGCTGGCCACCATCCTGGCTGTTGACCATCGTATGCATCTGCCGCATGGTGGCGGGATGAAGCAACCGATACGGGTTTTGACTGCAGCCGAGCGTGTGGACTGGCTGCGGCTCATCCGCACCGAGAATGTCGGCCCGATCACTTTTCGCGCCTTGCTGACGCGGTTCGGCAGCGCCGCGGCGGCGATTGACGCACTGCCCGATCTGGCGCGCCGAGGCGGCCGGACCCAGCCGATCCGCGTCTGGCCCAAGAGTGCGGCCGAGCGGGAACTGAGCGCGATCGACAAGCTCGGGGCCCGGCTGATCGGGCTGAACGAGCCGGACTATCCCGAACTGCTGCGGATTGTCGACGATGCGCCACCGATGCTGGCAGTGCGCGGCAATTCCCATATCCTGAAGCACCCGATGGTGGCCATGGTGGGTGCGCGCAACGCCTCGCTCAATGGCCGCCGATTCGCCGAAAGGCTGGCCGGCGAGCTGGGCCGGTCGGGCTACGTGGTGGCCTCGGGGCTGGCCCGCGGGATCGACGGCGCCGCGCATCAGGGCGCGCTGGCCACCGGTACGGTCGCCGCCATGGCCGGCGGCATCGATGTCGTCTACCCACCCGAACATGCCGATCTCTACGAAAGGCTGGTGGCCGAGGGTGTGGCGATCTCGGAGTGCGCACCGGGCCTCCAGCCCCAGGCGCGGCATTTTCCGCGGCGCAACCGCCTGATCGCCGGGCTGGCGCTGGGCGTGGTGGTGGTCGAGGCGGCGCCGCGGTCGGGTTCGCTGATCACCGCGCGGCTGGCTGCGGAACAGGGCCGCGAGGTGTTCGCGGTGCCCGGCTCGCCGCTCGATCCCCGGGCCCAGGGCTGCAATCAGCTCATCCGGTCGGGCGCCACCCTGGTGCAGACCGCCGACGACATTCTGGAGGGGCTTGCCGCCATGAACCAAAGACCGCTGTCGGAGCCCGAAGGCGACCTGTTCTCGCCACCCCGTGCACGGGCCGAACCGGGCCAGGACCTGGACACCGCGCGGGCGGCGATCCTGGAAAGCCTGTCGCCGACACCGACACCGGTTGACGAACTGGTGCGAGGCTGTGGTCTGACGGCTGCCGTCGTCGCCACGGTGGTGCTGGAACTGGAGCTGGCCGGACGGGTGGAGCGCCAGCCGGGCAACCGCATCTGCCTGGTGGAGTAGGAGGCGGGCGGCCGGGTTTGCCTGGTCGGCAGTCGAACCAAGGACGAGGTCATCCGCATTCTGGACGAGGCGCATGTGTTCGTGCTGCCGGGCGTGACGGCCGCCGGCGGAGATATGGAGGGCGTTCCGGTTTCGATCATGGAAGCGAGCCATGGCTGTCGGTCTGCCGCTCCTGACGACGACGCACGGCGGCATTCCCGAACTCCTTGAAGGCAACGAGCCGGGGTAGCTGGTACCAGAGCGCGATCCCCTGGAGATTGCGGAACGGTTGTCCCGAATCAAACGACAGCCGGATCAACTGCGCGATAGGGGCCCCGTGGCCGGTAAGCCATCAAAACCGACTGCAACATTGAAAATCTGAATGATCGGTTGAGGAAAAAACAGCACATGCTGTTCGGCACAAAGGTGTTGATACCAAGTCATCAAGAGATTTCGATATTGAAACCTTGTTTGATTGATGCCAACAACTCAGCTCCACTGATTATTGCCTTCCAACGAACAAGCGAATGAGTTCCCTGTCGGTCAAGACGGTGTGAGATTTGGTGCCGAAGAAATAGAAGCCGCCGGCCGCATCGTAGGAGCTTCGCCGTTTGCGCAAGATCAGATCAAAGTATTTGAGCGGGTAGGTCATGACGAGCGCCAGGGAGTCGAGCATGCCCTGTCGGCGCGGATTGTCCGTGAAACTCATCATGAAATATCGGATCGACCAAGCGAGCGCGGTCGCCGGTCCCAAGGACATGCCGGTCTGAATGGTGGCAAACCTGCGGAACAGTCGCCGATGGCCGAGAAAGGTGAACCGGGTGAAATCGAACTGCCTGAGATGAACCTGCTGCATGAAGGGCGTTTCGGCATAGACGTATCCGCCGGGTTTCAAGACACGGTGGAATTGCTCCACGCATCGAACCGGATCGGCGACATGTTCGAGAACGGCATTGGAAATGATGCCGTCAAACGAGGAGTCGGCAAAAGGAAGATCATGACCATCGCAGATGATGGACACCTTTTCGCCGAACATCACGTCTGTGTAAATGATGTCCATTCCCGCAGGTGCGCGATAGTCGGACGAACCCGAACCGACCACGAGAACACGACTTGGGCGAACCCGCTCCCCGATATAGTCCAGCGCGGTCCACTGCGTGACGCCCTCCGGATACCGTCCATCCACTCCGGTATTCGATGCCTTGCGGACCAAATGCCGGGCGATGCGCTTCGGATTCAAGAAGGACGGACGCCGCTTCGCCTTGTGCCCTTCGCCGGCGGGCTGAAGGGATGGCGGAGTCGCCGGCGCGTTCCGCACGAAATCGGCAACCTCGAAGACGCTGTTCGCTTCGTCTATCAGGATCGGAATACCGGCAACGACCGGAAACACTTTGTCGCAGTTCTCGCCGCAGCATTCCAGCCGGTCCGAGTTCGCAACAAGATCTGCCCTGCGTGAACACGGACATCTTAAAATATCCGCAAAGGCTCGATAACTGTCGTCATGCGGTAAAGACGGCTGGCTTTCGATGTCTGCCATGTCGCGCACCCGCCCAGGGAATCGGCTTCGTAAGCTGAGAAATCTGTCGCTGCAATCGGCGCCATCTATTTCGGGCACACTACCTGGGATCGCGGCGTCGCGCAAGCAAATATAACCAAAAAGCTGTAAAGCCTCGGGCAATGCCGAACCGGCATTGGGCGGGCACTACGCCGAGTCCTGCCACACAATTGACAGACGGTTCGAGTGCCTTTGGCTCATTCTCAAGAGGCTGGTGCCCAGGGACAGAGTCGAACTGCCGACACGGGGATTTTCAGTCCCCTGCTCTACCAGCTGAGCTACCTGGGCGTCCAGGGCACGACGCCGTGCCACGGGAGCGTTCTTATATAAAAGCGTCACGCTCCTGTCCAGTCGGCTCGTCGGTCCGTGCGCCGATGTCGCCGCAAAACTCCCGTTTCTCACGCCGAGGAGTCACCCCGCTCAGGTCCCGTCCGGGGGGTCGCCGTCGGCGTCGGCCGGATCGTCCGCGCCGGCGATGCAGTATGCGCCACCGAACCAGCGCGCGAGATCGACATCGCGGCAGCGGCGCGAGCAGAATGGACGAGTCTCGGCTGCAGTCGGCCTGCCGCAGATCGGGCACCGGCGGGGTCCGGTTTCCGCTCCGGCGCCGTGCGTGCCGGTTCGGCGTGCATCACTGTTCATGGTCCCACCCGTTCTCGACCGAGTCCCGCTGCGCGGCCGCATGGACCGGCCGCACCCGTCGGGTCAGGTCCTGAAAGCCGAGCCGGCGACCGCCTCGGCCAGGCTGCGACCGCGCCGCTGCCGTGCCAATTCGACCAGCCCCAGTGCCGAGAAACCGGCGCTCAGGCGGAGCTGTGCCGGGTCCTCCGCGACCGCGCCGCGCAGCCGCTGCATGACCTGGGCACGCGCCTCCGCACGGTCCAGGGATATGAAATCGACCACCACCAGCCCGCCGATGTTGCGCAGCCGCAACTGACGGCCGATCTCCGCGGCCGCCGCCAGATTGGCCGCCAGCGGATCGCGGGCGGCACCGGCATCGACATCGATGGCGGTCAGCGCGCGGGTCGGCTCGATGGCCAGACTGCCGCCCCCGGCCAGCGGCACCTCGGGATCGAGCAGGGCCGGAACATGGTCGAGCAGATCGACCGGCTCGCGATGCAGTCGCTCGGCCAGCTCGGGTGCAGCCCGGCATAGCCAGGCCTTGAGCGCCCGATGGCGCGGCACCGGCGACACCCGGATCGCCACGAGATCAGGATGATCCAGGATCAGGCGCTCCGCCACCCCGATCGCCGGCGCCAGCGGGGCGGGCGGCGTCACGGCCGCTGCGCGCGCCTCGATCGCCGCCCAGCGCGCCGCCAGCCGCTCCGCCTCGGCCAGCACCGCCGCGACCGGCGCGCCAGCGATGGCGCGGCGCAGGACCCAGCCGCCGGTTCGCCGGCCCTCGGCTGCGATCACGGTCAGCCGATCGCGCCAGTCCCGGCGCAGGCCCGCATCCAGGGCGCGCGACAGGGCGACGCCGGAGCTCTTCGGCGTGTACAGCAGGAACCGTCCGGGCAGCACCGGATCGGCCGACAGCGCCGCGCCCTTGCCGTCGCGCGCCTCGCCGGTGACCTGGACCAGCACTGCCGCGCCCTCGGCCAGAGCCCCTTTGCCGTCGGCGCCACGCAGCGGCAGGAAGCCCTTGCGGTCCAAGCCCAGGTCGACGAAGACCGCACCGGCCACGCGGTCGATCCGATCGACGCGGCCGAGATGGAGCGCGCCGTCGAGAGCGGGCCGGTCAACCCGCTCGGCCAGCAGGTCAGTGGGTCGGCCCTGCTCCGCGACCGCCGCGAACACCACGCCGTCGGCCTCGTCCACCAGCAGTTCGCAGGTCACGCCGGATAGCCCGATCCGCGCAGCAGAGCGGCGGTTTCGTACAGCGGCAGACCGACAATGTTGCTGTAGGAACCGATGATCATCCGAACGAACAGAGCCGCCCGGCCCTGGATCGCATAGCCGCCGGCCTTGCCGTGCCACTCGCCGCCGGCCAGGTAGCGCTCGATCTCGTCCGGGGTCAGGCGCTTGAACGTGACCACCGTCGGCACGACCCGGCTCACCGCCCGGCCGTTCGGGGCGATCACGCAGACGCCGCCATGCACCCGGTGCCGGCGTCCGGACAGCAACGTCAGACACTGCCGGGCTTGCGTCTCGGTTTCAGCCTTCGGCAGAATGCGCCGGCCGCAGGCGACCACCGTATCGGCGGCCAGCACGAAGGCGCCGGGCTGTCCGGCAGCGATCGCCGCGGCCTTGGCGCAGGCCAACCGCTCGGCATGACCGGCCGGCAATTCCCGGGGCAATGGCGACTCGTCCAGATCGGCGGGCACCACCCGGTCCGGCGGCAATCCGACCTGCCGCAGCAGGTCGAGACGGCGAGGGGAGGCCGATGCCAGCACCAATGGCGGGGTTTGATCGCCCGCGCCGAGGCCCGCGGCAGCGGCCGCCGGCTTTGGCACTGTGGCGGTCACTTGAAGCGGAAGGTGATGCGCCCCTTGGTCAGATCATACGGGGTCATCTCGACGTTGACGCGGTCGCCGGCCAGCACGCGAATCCGGTTCTTGCGCATTTTGCCCGAGGTATGGGCCAGCACTTCATGATTGTTATCGAGTTTTACTCGGAACATCGCGTTGGGCAGCAGTTCAACAACTGTGCCGGAAAACTCAATCAGGTCTTCCTTGGCCATGCGCTCTCGCCACTGGATTTCAGAATGGCAACATAGGTGGCCGGTTCGGCCCCCCCGGTCAAGGAATTTTGCCTGATTTTGGGCGGGATACTGACACCTCATGCGATTGATCCGGCCGATCGGAGGACCGGTGCGACGCCCCCGCCGCGGTCCGTAGGGCCCGGCCGCACGATAGCATTTGCCGCGACCCCAAGCCCGCATAGTTAACTTGATGACAAGAAGAACGCGGTGGCTTGAGGCAGGGAGGATCGCATGAGAACGGTTCTGGTCCCCTTCCATGATGATGACGGCGCCGAAGCTGCCCTGGAGGCCGCCTTGCGGGTGGCGGAGCGGTTCGGTGGCTATCTTGAAGGGCTGCTGGTCATGGAACAGATGCATCTGTTCGCCAGGACCATGAGCGGACGACCGGTTGCCATTCAGCCCGAACTGGTCAGCGAGCTCAGCCATGAATGGCGCGCCGAAGCCGACAAGGTCCGCCGGCGCTTCGTCGCGGCGATCGGCCGGCATGGGCTTTCGGTTACCGCCCTGACTGCGCCGGGCAATGGACCATCCGCCGGCTGGGCGGAAATGGAAGGCACGGAAAGCGAAGTGGTTGCCGAGTACGGCCGGCTGTTCGACCTGATCGTGATCGGGCGAACCAGCCGCGACGCAGTGCCGAACTGGGAAAAGACCTGCGAGGCGGCGCTGTTCGAAACCGGCCGGCCGGTTGTTATCACGCCCCACGCCGTCCCTGTTCGCTTTTGCGATACCGCGGTGATCGCCTGGAATCGCAGCACCGAAACGGCGCGCACGGTCGGGCTCGGCATGCCGCTGCTGGCGAGGGCGTCGCAGGTGGTGGTGCTGTCCGTGGAGGGCTGGGAATTCCCCGGCCCGTCGGGCGAGGAGCTGGCTGCCCATCTGGTGCGCAACGGCATCAACGCCTCGGCCCGAACGGTCCAGACGGACGGACGGACCAACGGACGGACGATCCTGGAGGAGGCAACGGCGCTGGGCGCCGACCTGCTGGTCAAGGGTGCCTACACCCACACCCGGTTCCGCCAGATGATCTTTGGCGGTGCCACCCGAGAGATCATGGAGGGGGCCGCCATCCCGGTGCTGATGGCGCATTGACAGGGCGCCTGCGCAAGCGGATGCGATAGCGGCAACGGCACCCTTCGCTCACACTTTCGGCGCCACGCCCAGCGGGAACCGTTTGGCGATCCGGTCGTACAGAGCATCGCGGACCTGGCGGTAGGCCTGCAGCCGGGTGTCGCGGCTGCCCTCGATCAGGGTGGGGTCGAAGGTCGGCCAGAATTCGACCTCGCAAGCATTGGTCCGGGTCAGTTCCAGCGCGCGGTGGTGCGCCTCGGGCGAGAGCGTGACCACCAGATCGGCCGATTCGTCCTCCAGCTCGTCGAACCCGCGCGGCCGGTGGCGGGATAGATCGATGCCGATCTCGTCCATCACCGCTACCGCGAAGGGGTCGCGTTCGCCTTCCCGCACGCCGACGCTGTAGACGAAAATATCGTGCCCATGGAGATGCTTCAGGATCGCCTCGGCCATCGGTGACCGGATGGCATTGTAGGTGCAGACGAACAGGACGGAGGTCGGCAGGTCGCCCATCGGCGTCCGCCCTAACCGCGGATGTGCAGAACGCACAACAGGGTGAACAGGCGCCGCGCGGTGTTGTGGTCCAGTTCGATCCTGCCCGACAGCCGCTCGCGGAGCAGTTCCGAGCCGTCATTGTGCAGCCCGCGCCGACCCATGTCGATCGCCTCGATGCGCGACGGGGCGGCGCGCTTGATGGCATCGTAATAGCTTTCGCAGATTGCGAAATATTCACGCACGATCCGCCGGAACGGCAGCATGGGCAAAGGAACCTTGCCCAGCGGCACGTCGCCCTCGTCGCGGATGTCGAAGATCAGGCGGTTGTCCTCGATGCTCAGACGCAGGCGGTAGGGCCCCTCGCCGCAGCCGACCGGCTCGAAATAATTGTCCTCGAGCAGGTCGTAGATCGCGATCGCCCGTTCGTGCTCGACCTCGGCACCGCGGCGCCGAACGGTCTGCTCGTCCAGCTTCACGTCGATCAAACGGGCCTTCCGGTCCCCGTCGGTCATCGCTCAAGGGTCCGGGGTGGGCGTGTGCGGCGGGTCGATGCGCAGCGAGACCGACAGGGCATGCGCCGGCAGGCCCTCGGCCAGCGCCAGCGCCACCGCGGCCGGCCCGATCGCCGCCAGGCTGTCGGCATCGCAGCGCACCAGGGTGGTGCGCTTGACGAAATCCAGAACGTTGAGGCCCGACGAGAACCGGGCGCTGCGGGCGGTCGGCAGGACATGGTTGGGTCCGGCAACGTAGTCGCCGACCGCCTCGGGGGTGTACCGGCCGAGGAAGATCGCACCGGCATGGCGGACCGCCGCGGCCATCGCCTCGGGGTCGGCGATCGCCAGTTCGAGATGCTCAGGGGCGATCCGGTCGATCAGCGCCGGCGCATCCTCCAGCCGGTCGAGCAGAATGATCGCGCCGTGGTCGCGCCAGCTCGCTTGGGCCTCGGCCGTGCGGGTCATGGCGGCCAGATGGCCGGCGATCGCCTGTTCGACCCGGGCGGCGAAACCGGCATCATCGGTGATCAGGATCGACTGGGCGCTTTCGTCGTGTTCCGCCTGCGACAGCAGATCGGCGGCGATCCAGGCCGGGTCGTTTTCGGCATCGGCGACCACCAGGATTTCCGACGGTCCGGCGATCATGTCGATGCCGACCTTGCCGAACACCTGCCGCTTGGCCTCGGCGACATAGGCATTGCCCGGCC
>CAZTNV010000139.1:0-10150 GCA_964615535.1 uncultured Mycobacteriaceae bacterium
CGCCACCACGGCGATCTGCATCTGGGTCAGGTGCTGATCGCCCAGGCCGATATCGTGATCGTCGATTTCGAGGGCGAGCCGTCGCGCAGCCTGCCCGAGCGGCGGCTGAAGAAGACGCCGCTGCGCGATGTGGCCGGCCTGATCCGATCTTTCGACTATGCCGCCTGGGTCAGCACCATCCAGCTTGCCGAAACCCATGCCGACTGGTTCGACGCGCTGATCCGCGATGCCCTGGCTTGGCGCGATCTCGCCGTCGGCACCTTCCTCGAGGCCTACCTGGCCACCGCCCAGGGCTGCGCCAGCCTGCCGGAGGACCCCGTGGCCACCCTCCGGCTGCTCGACCTGCTGATCCTCGAAAAGGCGCTCTACGAAATCAATTACGAAGCGGCCAACCGGCCGGCCTGGCTGAGCATCCCGATTTCCGGCGTCACCGCCCTGCTCGACCGGCACCGGACGCAGAGTTCGCCGGGTACGGCCGAGGCGGCATCCTGAGTCCTTGCGGGCTGAATCCGTGCCGGCTGAGTCCGCGCGGGCGGTTTCGGCCCGCCCGGCTCACCCGGGCCGAGGCGGGTCGGCGATCGCGGCATTCTGGGTCCGGGCCCGCCAGTGCGCCAGGGCCCGGCCGAGCGCCAGCAGCACGCAGACCGTCGCCAGCCAGACCACCCGGCTCTGGTACCGGTCGTGCGGGTTCGACATCAGCCCGCAGATCGCGGCATTGCCGAGCAGCGCGACCAGCACGAACAGCACGAACGCCGCCTGGTCGGCCGGGCCGCGCCACAGGCTCCACCCCAGTATCGCCGCGGCCAGCCCGAGCGACAGATACGCCACCGGCACATGAAGGCGATTGATCCCGGCGAAGCCCAGCTCGCCGGTCTGCTGGCGGGCGGCCAGATAGGCCGGCAACAGATCGGGCAGGCGATCGCCGATGGTTCCCGCGACCACCCACATCTCGGGATCGATGCCGTCGCCGGTGCGCACGAAAAGGAACTGCTCGACCACCGACCCGGCCGCTTCGGCGATATGCAGCCATGGATAGTCCCTCAGGCTTTCCGCTGCTATCCGGCGCATTTCTTCCGCCCCGCCCTCCCAGCCGCCGATCTGGTGAAACGGACTGTCGCCGCTCCACACCCAATCATCCGCCGTGGCCGGCATGCGGTCGCGGAAGTCGCACAGGCGGTATTCCGGTGACGGACACCGGTCCGCCAGGAACCGCGCGACGATGCCGTCATGGACCAGACGGGCAAAGACGAAGGTCTGGCCGCCCGGCGTGAACCCCCAATGGCCTGCCAGCGCGCCATTGGCCGCCGGCACCGCGAGGATGCCGAGCAGGACCGCCGCCGCCGCAGGCCGGACCCTCGGCCGGACCCCCGGCGGCCCTCGTCGCAAGGTCGCTGCGGCCAGCGCGATGCAGATCAGCAGGCCGGTCGCCAGCGCCAGATGCGACATGTGCGAGGCGATGCCGAACGCCACCGCCAGGCCGACCGCCCAGCGTTCCGCCTGCCCCAGCCGGTCGCCGCGAAAGGCCAGCAGATACAGGCCGAGCACCACCACCGGTGCCAGGATGTCCGGCATGATCTGCCCGGCATACCAAGCGATGCCGGTGGTCGCGGCCAGGACCGCCGCATAGGCCGCGGTCGCCGCCGGCCCGCTGGGACATTCCAGGCAGCGCGCCGCGAGATGCAGCAGCCACACGACCAGCAGGGCCTGCGCCGCGATCACCGGCCAGAACCCCCAGCCGAGCGGCAGCGCCACCGCGGTGAACAGCCCATAGACCAGCGAGCGGCCCGGCGACAGGTTCCAGTCCAGCCCGCGCTCGAAATAGCCCGCAGTATCATAGAAAATCAGCGGAAAGCCGTTGATCAGGGCGGGATGGATCAGCGCGATCGCGCCGATCGCCCCGGCCGCGATCCAGGCCGCCCTCCGTCTGGTATCCATGCCCGGTTCCCGGCTTTGGTCCGCTGTCACGCCCGCCCCGTTCCCTACCCGATCCGGCCGGGCGAGGCAAACCTCCCAACCGGGCAGGAGACGGCGGGCAGATTACGGGCGGATGCGGTCAGGCGGACAACCGATCGCAAGGCAACGCCGCGACAATCCCGGAATCAGGTAAAAGCGTTGAAGGTAATAATCGTATAAGTGTCCGTGACATGCTCCAGCGTCTGCACCCGGCCGGTGATGAACCGGCCGATATCGGCATCCTTGGGCAAATAGCATTTGGCCAGAAGATCGTACCGACCGGAAATGGAATAGACCTCCGAGACCTCTTCTAGGCCGTCGACCATTTCGGCGGCGACGTCGTAAGCCTTGCCCAGCCGGCATTTGATCATCACGAAAATCGCCTGCATGAAACGCCTCTGCGGGCCCGCCGGCCACCCTTCCGTCACGGCCGGCCGTTCAGTGGTCGTCCTCGGCCAGCGACATGATGCCGACGCCCATGCCGGCGCTGCCGAAGGTGACGAACAGGCCGAAGAACAGCATCAGCAGCCAGAGAAACGGCTCTTCGGACTGCCGGATCAGCGTGAACAGGTTGGCGAAATCGAGCCCGAGCAGCACCGCGCCGAACGCGAAACCGCCGGATGCGCCCAGCGCCAGATGACGCAGCAGGAACAGGACTACGGTCTTCTCATGTGGCTTCATGCCGACCGACCTTCCCCGGAACCGTGACCGCCGCAACGACTCTGCGCCACCGATCCCATGCCCGGTCAACGAGCAGTCCGGGGAATGGTTCCGGGCAGAGCGGCCGGCTGCGTCCGCCCCGTCCGGATACCAAACTACGCTGCGGCGTGTGCGGCGGTGTGGCTGGCCATGTGGACCCGGATGAGCTCGACCAGGACATCCGCAAGCCGGGTCAGGTCGGGAAAGTGATCGGTGTTGACGATCATGTCGAAGGCGTGCGGCTCGTTCATTCGGACATGGAAATGATCCCAAACGAACCGGCTGCGGTCCTCGTTGACATGGCGGACGCGCTCGACCAGCGCCTTCTCGTCGCCGTCCTCTCTGCCGGCCAGCCGACGGGCGCAGATCTCCGGCGAGCCGATGATGCGCAGCCGGACGACGCTGTCCGATCGCAGGATCAGATGGCAGCCCCGGCCCATGATCACCCCGCCGCCCCGCGCGATGGTGGCGACGATGGTGATCAGGTGGCGGAGGTACTGGGTCGGCTGGAATTGCGAATGGTTGATCAGCGAGGACAGCCAGATGCCCATCCGGTCCACGCTCCGCTCGTCCAGGATGCGCAGCATTGCCGGATCGGTACCGGCGGCCCGGGCGATGCGATCGAGGATCTCGCGGTCGAAATACTCGATCTGGAGCGCCTTCGCCAGGATGCGGCCGATCTCTTCACCGCCTGCGCCATAGTCGCGGGCGATGGTGATGACCGGCTTGGCCCCACCCGGATGCGCGACGTGATCCGGTGCATCCAGTTGCGCCCGGAAGAAACGGGCGACAACGTCTTGCAGGTTGACCGTCATGGACTTCTCCTTGGGCTTCCAGGCGAGCCGGCCTCGCGGCTGCGACCGGCCCGCCTCAGGATGGCGACACCAGAACGCCGGGTTCGGCATCCGAAGATCCCCCGCCCCGAATCGCGATCGGCTCCCGCCCCCAGGCGGTCGGCTTCGGTTCGATCGCTCGATCCGGTGCGCAGCGCGCCAACACCGTCAGATTAGGCCCAAACCCCCAGCCCGCCAAGGGCCATCCGACGGTCGCAGGTTGCGCTCTCCCCCTCGCCGTTTTGGGACTGCCAATGCGGCTCGCATTTTGGTATGAGTGATCAAACCGCTTTCTGGCTGCGGATCTGCCGAACCGGTCCCGTCGGGACGCCGCTCTCTGAATGGTTTTTCAGCGCCGGGCCGATCCGGTCGTTATCGGAGCATCTCTTTGATCTTCCCTACCGTTGAGGTATTGCCGGCGATCCGGAGTTCAAGCATACCGGCGGTGACGTCCGATCCCGGCTCTCGACCGATCGAAGCGGTGGCGGCGCCGAGGATCGTCGAACTCCCGGTGTTCGGCGCCTTCGGGATCGAAGGGTTCGGCCCCCGCCCGGCAACGCGGCCGATCCGCCCTAAGCATGGACCGGGCCGATCGGCCGACTCGCACCGGGCCGAACCCGTCCGGTCCCTGCCCCTCCGGTCTTGTCCCGTCGGGCATGGCGACCGGATCGTACCGACGGAAACCGCCGGCTCCGGCGGCTTTCGGGGTGGCTGGCTGCACCGGCCCGAAGGTTTCCGTTGCGGCCCCGCCGGTTCGCGATTACCGCTTCACCCTGTCGATTTTTCTCGCAATGCCTTAGATTTGAAGGGGTATTATGCGTCCTGGCGGCACCGCCATCCCCGTCATCCGAACCCGTGAGGGCGGCCTGTCATGAGCCAGCCACCGCATTCCGCCGAAGCAACGGGCGCCGGTCCGGTCGGGGCCGCCGATGCCGAAACGCTGGCCGAGCTGAGGGAGCTGCAGGATCGGGTCAACCGCACCCTGCGGGAGATCGCCTCGCTGAGTCTGACCGGCGAGGAGCGTCTGATGGCCGCAGGGCAGGAGCTCGATGCCATCGTCAAGGCCACCGAGGTCGCCACCGAAAACGTCCTGGCCGCCGCGGAGAGCATCCAGCGGAGTGCCGACGGCGTTCTCTCGGCCGATGCCGGCGATGCGGTGGGCAGCCATATCGACGAGATCATCGACGCCGTCGCCCGCATCTACGAGGCGGCGACATTCCAGGACATCACCGGTCAGCGCATTTCCAACGTCGTCGCCACCCTCACCTTCGTCGAGCAGCGCATCGCCGGCATGATGGCCATCTGGGGCAACGAGGTCGCGATGGGCGATTTCCCCGAAGAGGACGCGCTGGCCGAGGACGACGAGCGCAATCTGCTCAACGGGCCGCAGCTCGAAAACCAGGGCATCAGCCAGTCGGAAATCGACTCCCTGTTCGATTGACACGCCAGCGGAGAGCGTCCGATGCCGACTCCGGATCATCCAGCGGCCGCACCGCCGCCTGCCCCGGCAACCGGTCTCGCCGCAACCGGTCTCGCTGCAACCGGTCCGTGGCTCGCGCTGGCCGGCCTTCACGGTGCCGTGGCCGTGGCGCTTGGCGCCTTCGCGGCGCACGGCATGGCCGACGGGTTCCCGCCGCAGGCGGTCGACTGGGTCGACACCGCCAGCCGCTACCAGCTCGTCCATGCCGCCGCTCTGGCGGCGCTGGCCTCGCTGATCGGCAATGCCGCACCGGGCTGGCCGCGGCGCTGGCTCGGTTTGGCCGCGGGCGCATTCGCGCTGGGTCCGGTCCTGTTTTCCGGGGCACTGTACGGCCTGGCATTCACCGGCATTCGGACGTTCGGGGCGGTGGCCCCGTTCGGGGGGCTCGCGCTGATCCTCGGCTGGATCGCGCTGGCCATCGGCGGAACGGCGTGGCGGCGCACCGGCACCGCTCGCCGGGACGGCATTCGTTAATTCTGGCGCAGCCGGGTCGCGGCGGCAAAGCCGCGCGGGGCCGTTTCCGTCGCCATTTCACGCCCCGGCTCGCCGGTTCGCGCCTCCGGCGGCTCCGCAGCGTCGGCGCAGTACAGCGCATGCAGGGTCTGGATCACCCGCCGCGCCTCTTCGCCCTTCAGGGAATAGAAGATGGTCTGGGCATCGCGCCGGGTGGCCACGACGCCGTGCTGTCGCAGCCGGGACAGATGCTGGGACAATGCCGACTGGCTGAGCCCGACCAGACGTTCCAATTCGCCGACCGACCGCTCGCCCAACCCGAGATGGCACAAGATGGCCAGCCGGTGCTGATTGCTCATCGCCTTCAGCAGAGCTGCCGCACGCGGGAGCTTGAGGTGGAAATCGGCCGAATCCATGCCGGTCAACTTAGGATGCGAAACATTCCTGTCAAGTTGCCGCACCGGGCGCATGAACCGGGTTCACCCGACCGGCAATCAAGGCGCAGGACATTGGCAGCCGAGTCGCGCAACCGTCATCCGCGCTTCCTGTGCGATCGCACGGAACCGTTGCCAGCTTCGGAGTGTTTAACCGTGGATTGGTTGAACGCGAATGGGAGCTTGATACCATGCGAACACTCAATGCGGTCGCCCTGGCGCTCGTCATCATCGGCGGGATCAATTGGGGGCTGGTCGGACTGTTCAGTTTCGATCTGGTGGCGGCGATCTTCGGTGCCGGATCGGTCCTTGCCCGGATCATCTACATCCTGGTGGGCATTTCGGCGCTCTATTGCATCACCCTGTTCGGACCGGTGATGTCGCACGGCACCGATCGCACCACCACCGGCACAAGCAGGATTTGATGCCGGACCCTGCCCCGACGATGCCCTGATGCCTGCCCCGGTTGCGACATTCTGCCCCTGTCGCAGCCGAGGTGCGGGCAGGTCCATGGCATGGGTTGCCGGAGTCACGACCATGAGATAGCCTCCGGCTTTCACCCGATGGTTCGTCTCCGTATCGACATGACTCAATCCCGGCTTGACGCCCGCGACCTGATCTGCCCGATGCCGGTGCTGAAGGCGCGAAAGATGCTTCGCGACATGGCGCCCGGTTCAATTCTTGAAATTCTTGCCACTGATCCCGCGGCGGTTGCCGATTTCCAGGCATTCTGCGCCGCCACCGGTCACCGTCTGGTCTCGGTCGATCACGGCGGCGAGGATGTCACGGTGTTCCGGATCGAGCGGAGCGGTTGAGCCGGCCCCGCGACCGTGGCAATCGCGATCCTGGTCGACTCGATTGTTCCGGCACTGGCGAACGAATTCGGTGCCGCTGATGGCGGAGCGGTGATAGGCTGCTTACTCTGCCCTCTTGGTTCTAACAGATCATGCTCTTGCAGAAACCGTCTCCGGCCCGAGCATCGACGACGTCCGGAGACTCCGAGCGGTCATCGGCTCAGCCCGGTATGAACACGATTCTCATCACGCATCCTGCCTGTCTCGACCACGATCCGGGGCCCGGCCATCCGGAATGCTCCGATCGGTTGCGGGTCATCCTGAATGCCCTGGATGGCGAGAACTTCGCGCTTCTCGACCGGCGCCAGGCGCCGCGCGCAACCGTCGAACAGATCGCCCGGGTCCATCCCAAGGCGCATATCGAGCGCGTGCTCGCCTCGGTGCCGGATCGCGGCTATTACGATCTCGACGGCGATACCGTGATTTCGCCCGGCTCGGGCGAAGCCTCCCTGCGCGCGGCCGGCGCCGTGGTCGCGGCGGTCGATGCGCTGTTCGCCGGCGAGGCGCGCAACGCCTTCTGCGCCGTCCGCCCGCCCGGACATCACGCCGAACGCGCCCGCGCCATGGGCTTCTGCATGTTCAACAACGTGGCGATCGGGGCCGCCCATGCCCGCGCCGTTCACGGGATCAAACGGGTCGCGGTGATGGATTTCGACGTCCATCACGGCAACGGCACCCAGGACGTGTTCTGGCACGATCCCGATCTGTTCTACGCCTCGACCCATCAGATGCCGCTCTACCCCGGCACCGGCTATCCTCGCGAAACCGGCATTGCGCACAATATCTGGAACGTGCCGCTGCGGCCGATGTCGGCCTCGCCGGAGTTCCGGCACGCCCTCAGCACGATCATTCTCCCGGCAATGAAGGTTTTCCGGCCCGAGCTGGTGATGATTTCGGCCGGCTTCGACGCCCATTCGCTCGACCCGCTGGCCAGTCTGCACCTGACCGACGGCGATTTCTCCTGGGCGACCCAGAAGCTGGGCGAGCTGGCGGCGGAAACCTGCGGCGCACGCCTGATCTCGGTCCTCGAAGGCGGCTACGACTTCCGTGCCCTGGCCGCGAGCTGCATCGCCCATGTCCGGGAACTGATGGCGGTGTAGGGACGGGCGGCTATGGCACGGCAACCGGCACGCCGACCGGCAACACCGACGCGCTCCGCTCGCCCTCCGGCCCATGCAGCGTCAGGCCGCCGTCTTCGCGGACCAGCCAGACCTCACGCGCGCCGGCATTCAGGTAGAGCGCGACCTTTTCCGCCATCGCCGCGGCTCTATTGGACGGTGAGACGATCTCGATGCACAGCTCCGGCGCTTCAGGAAGCGGAGTCGCGTCGCCATACCGGCTCACAAAGCCAGGCGAGGCCCAGATCACGTCGGCAACCTTGATGCCGAGCGGGGTGGCGATGGCGCATTCGGTCACGATCTCCCCCTCCGCGAATATCTGCGCCAGCCAGCGAACCAACCGCGCCTGCACCCTGCCATGACGGTTCGAAGCCGGACTCATGACGATCCGTCCATACTGGTCGAGCTCGATCTTGTAGGGCAGATCCTTCAGGCAGGGATCGGCCAGCACTTCGGCCCAGTCCATTGCTTCGCCCCTGTCGTCGCACCACTACTGGAGTATAGCTCCCCGCTTCGACCACTGCCATGACCGCAGCGCAGCACGCCATCCCACCCCGATCAGATGCACCGCCGAAGGTCGCGCTTGCCGGCAACTCGGCTGCCGTCCTACAGTCGCTCTTCGCGCTTCCTTGATCGCCGGTACCCTTTGAGCACCATGACCGAAGCTGTACTTCCGACCGAGATTGCCGCCCTCAGCTTCGAGGACGCCCTGGCGCAGCTCGAAAAGATCGTGCGCGATCTGGAGGCCGGCCAGGGCCGGCTGGACGAGGCGATCGACGCCTATGAACGCGGCGCGCTGCTCAAGGCGCATTGCGAGGCCAAGCTGCGTGAGGCGCAGAGCCGGATCGACCGGATCGGCAAGGCCGCCGACGGCACCCTGACCTCGGCACCGTCCGGGATCGAATGAGGACACCCGCGTGAAGGAAACCTTGGCCGCCATGGCGGAATCCGCCGCCATCGTCGAAAAGACTCTCGACCGCGTGTTGCCCAAGCCGATCGATACCGAAGCCGTCCTGTTCGAGGCGATGCGCTATGCCACCCTGGGTGGCGGCAAGCGCATCCGGCCATTCCTGGTGATGGCCAGCGCGCAACTGTTCGGGGTCGCCGAGCTGTGTGCCCAGCGGGTCGCCGCTGCGATCGAATGCGTGCACTGCTATTCCCTGATCCATGACGATCTGCCGGCGCTGGACGACGATCCGACGCGCCGGGGCAAGCCGGCCACCCATGTCCGGTTCGGCGAGGCCACCGCCATCCTGGCCGGCGACGCCCTGCTGACCCTGGCCTTCGAGCTGCTGGCCGATTCCGCCACCCATGCCGATCCGCAGGTGCGCTGCACCCTCATGGCGGCGCTCGCGCGCGCGGCCGGCTGCCGGGGTCTGGCGGGCGGTCAGATGCTCTACATGATCGCCGCGCGGGACACCCTCGATATCGGCGCGGTCACCCGCGTGCAGCGGTTGAAAACCGGCGAGCTGTTCGCCGTCGCCTGCGAGGCCGGCGCCATTCTCGGCCGGGCCGACGGCACCCGCCGGCAGGCGCTGCACGCCTATGCCCATGATCTCGGGCTGGCCTTCCAGATCACCGACGATCTGCTCGATGTCGAAGGCCGGGACGAGGCGCCGGGCGAGACCAAGCGGCGCCATCGCGGCGGCAAGGGCACCTTCATCGCCCTGCTGGGCGTCGACCGGGCAAGGGCGCAGGCGCGCATGCTGGCCGAACAGGCGATCGTCCATCTCGACATTTTCGAGCAGCGCGCGGATCGCCTCCGCGGCCTCGCCCGTTTCGTGGTGGAGCGCCGCGCCTGATCGCACCGAGAACCGTGACTCCATCGTTCCATGAATCTGGATCGTGAGGGATGGCCCCGAAGCAACACTGTGATATTATCATCGACACGCCAGTCTTTGGCGGATTGTCAAGATTCTGAAAGATCGTGTAGGGATGGTTTGACGTTCAATGCGGCTGGCACGCGCTACCGTTTCCAAAGCCGGGGGTCGGCTACCTTGATGACGCCGGCGCTCCGGCGCTCCGGCGCTCCAATGATCGCAAAGTTCTGGACTGTGCCATTCTGAGAATGGGAAAGCGAAACCATGGCTGTGGTGACACCTCTGCTCGATCAGGTCCACGAACCGGCCGATCTGCGCATGCTCAAACCCGACCAGTTGCGTCAACTGGCGGATGAGTTGCGCGCCGAAACCATCGACGCCGTGTCGGTGACCGGCGGTCATCTGGGCGCCGGGCTGGGTGTGGTCGAGCTGACCGTGGCCTTGCACTATACCTTCCAGACCCCGGCCGACCGGCTGATCTGGGATGTCGGCCACCAGTGCTATCC
>CAZTNV010000140.1:0-10018 GCA_964615535.1 uncultured Mycobacteriaceae bacterium
CCTCGCCGGTGCGGATGCGGACCGCCTGGAGCAGTTCCAGCACGAAGATCTTGCCGTCGCCGATCCGGCCGGTATTGGCCGATTTCTGGATCGTTTCGATCACCCGCTCGGTCAGCTCGTCGGTCACCGCGACCTCGATCTTCACCTTGGGCAGGAAATTGACCGAATACTCGGCACCGCGGTAGATCTCGGTTTGCCCCTTCTGCCGGCCGAAGCCCTTCACTTCGCTCACGGTCAAGCCCTGGATGCCGAGCGAGGTCAGCGACTCCCTGACTTCGTCGAGCTTGAACGGCTTGATGATGGCTATGATCAGTTTCATTATCGTCCCCTATTGTCGCCGGTTTCGCCCGCTCTTGGGGCGGGTCTCGCGCACCGCAGGCCGCTTGAGCGACGGTCCGCCAGGATGCTTTTCAAGATTCGTGCCGACACTTGTGCGACGCACACCGGCGAAAACGGCCGAGTCCTCGCCCGCGACCGCCGCGACTCCGCACCGCCATGGTAGCGCTACCATGCCCAGAATCTAGGCAAATCTGACGTTTCGCCAGCAGTTTGGGCATGAGCCGGAGACATGCCGTCGCACGCCCTGGACAATCGCCGCCCGCCGGGAGAAGCTGGCGCCATGACCGACACTTCATTCCATACCGCCGACCGGCGGACGCAAGTGCTGATCGTCGGCGGCGGCCTGGCCGGGCTGACGCTGGCCGCCGCCCTCGGCACGGCGGGCGTCGACACCGTCGTGGTCGATCGCGACTCGATGACGGCGCGCACCGCCCCGGCCTTCGACGGCCGCACCACCGCGATCGCCCATGGCTCGCAGCGGCTGATGCAGGGCGCCGGCCTGTGGCCGCTGATCGCCGGCGACGCCGAGCCGATCCTGGACATCCGCATCGCCGACGGCCGCGCCCCGATATTCCTTCACTATGACCATGCCGAGGTCGGCGACGACCCGTTTGGCTATATCGTCGAGAACCGGCTGATCCGCCAGGCCCAGTTCGACCGGCTGGCGGCGCTGCCCAGCGTCGCGGCGCTGGCCCCCGCGCTGGTCGTCCGGCTGGAGCGCGGTCCCGGCACCGTCGCGGCGACGCTGGACGACGGCACGGTGATCCGGGCCGAGCTGGCGATCGGCGCCGACGGGCGCAACTCCATGGTGCGCAAGAGCGCCGGCATCGGCACGGTGACCTGGCGCTACCGGCAGAAGGCGATCGCCTGCACCATCGCCCATGCCCGGCCGCACAACGGCGTGGCGGTCGAGCATTTCCTGCCCTCCGGTCCGTTCGCCGTGCTGCCGATGACCGACGACGCCGACGGCGCCCATCGCAGCTCGATCGTGTGGACCGAGCGGGAGGATCTGGCCCCCGGCTACGCCGCCCTGCCGGACGACGCGTTCAATGCGGACCTGCAGAACCGGGTCGGCGGCTGGCTGGGCGAGGTGCGGCTGATCGGCCGGCGGTTTCTCTACCCGCTGGGCGTGCTGCATGCCGAACGCTACGTCGCGCCGCGGGTCGCGCTGATCAGCGAGGCGGCGCATGCCATCCATCCGATCGCCGGTCAGGGCCTCAACATGGGCTTTCGCGACGTGGCGGCGCTGGCCGAGATCGTGGTCGACCGGGCGCGGCTGGGCCTGGATGTCGGCGAGGCCGGGCCGCTGGAGCATTATCAGCGCTGGCGGCGGGTCGACAACGTCACCCTGGTGGCCGTCACCGACGTGCTCAACCGGCTGTTCTCGAACGACATTCCGCCGGTGCGCTGGGCCCGCGACACGGGCCTTGCGATGGTCGGGCAGGTGCCGCCGCTCAAGCGCTTCTTCATGCGCCACGCCATGGGCGTGGTCGGCACGCTACCCCGCCTGATCCGCGGCGAACCGGTCTGAGTTTCCGGCCAGATCGTACACCGCCAGCTCCTCGTAGACCGAGCCCTGGTTGCCGAGATGGCTGCGGAACAGCACGAAGTGCTCGACCGCGACCGGCTCGGTCTGGAACGGCGCGTAATCGGTCAGCCAGCGCATCACCCGGTCGGCCGGCGCGTTCTTCAGCCGGCCGAGCGTGATGTGCGGCTTGAATTTGCGGTCGCCGGCCGGCAGCCCGGCGGCGACCAGGGCGCGGTCGACCTTGTCGTGGAGGAACTGGAGCGGTTCGCTGCGCTCCACCCCGGCCCACAGCATCTCCGCCCGGCGCGCCGTGCCGAACTGCCCGACCCCGCCGATCCGGAGCGTGAAGCCGCCCGCCGTCAGCCGGCCGAGTTCGGCATCGATGTCGGCCGCGACGTCGATGGCGACCTCGCCGATGAAGCGCAACGTGACGTGCAGCCCCTCGGGCCGCACCCAGCGGGCGCCGGGCACCCCGGCCTGGATCATGGCGAGGCGGTCGCGCACCCGGCCGGGCAGATCGAGGCCGACGAACAAGCGGAGCATGCGACTCCCTCCGACTCTCTCGGGCGCCATCCATTCGACAGGCCGTTCATACGAACGCCATCGATGGCAAGAATGGGGCATTGTCGCCCCGGCGTCAGCCGTCGCGAGTCGGTCCCGGGCCCTCCGGGGGCATTTTCGGGGGAGATCGCGGGCCCGGCGGGCCCGGGTCAGGTCGCGGTCCCGAAGCTGCGCACCAGCGTGCCGGCCAGCAGATACCAGCCATCGACCAGCACGAAAAAGATGATCTTGAACGGCAGCGAAATCATCACCGGCGGCAGCATCATCATGCCCATCGACATCAGCACCGAGGCCACCACCATGTCGATGATCAGGAACGGCAGGAACAGCAGAAAGCCGATCTCGAAGGCGCGCTTGAGCTCGCTGATCATGAAGGCCGGGATCAGCACGTGGAGCGGCACCTCGTCCGGCGACGCGATCGGCTCGATCCGGGACAGATCGACGAACAGGCGGAGGTCCTGCTCGCGGGTATGGGCCAGCATGAAGCTGCGGAACGGCGCCAGGGTCGGCTCCACCGCCTCCTCCAGCCCGATACGGTTCTCGACCAGCGGCGCCAGCCCGTTGTCCCAGGCCTGCTCGAACACCGGCGCCATGACGAAGGCGGTGAGGAACAGCGCCAGGCTGATCAGCACCGAATTGGGCGGCGTCTGCTGCACCCCCATCGCCGTGCGCAGGAACGACAGCACGACCACGATCCGCGCGAACGAGGTGACCATGACCAGCAGAGACGGCGCCAGCGACAGCACGGTGATCAGCGCGACGAGCTGGATGATCACGCCGGTGGTCGAGCCGTCGCCGCCCTGACCCAGATCGAGCGTGAAGCTCTGCGCCCCGGCCGGCGCCGCGATCAGGCAGACCAGCGCCGCGAGCGCCGCCGCCCGGCCGATCCCGAGTGTCCCGCCGGTCATCGCCGCCCGTCCTGTCCGGCCCCGCCGCCGGTCATCGCCTCGGTCTCCGGTCCGGCGCGGATGCCGGTTTCGATCGCGATGTCGCCGGTGGCGCCCAGCAGGACCAGATGCTCGACCCCGTCGCGCCGCAGCAGCACGAGGCGCCGCTTGCCGTCGATCGGCAGCACCTCGACCAGCCCGAGCCGCCGCCGGCCGCGCCCCCCGGCCGAGAGGCCGGCCAGCCCGAACCGGCGCGCCGCCCAGGCGGCCAGCCCGATCAGGGCCAGGACGAAGACCAGCGCGAGGAGGAACCGCAGATAGACGTCGAGATCCATGGATCAGGTTCCTGTCGGCCGCGGCATCAGCGGGGCGCCTTGCGGTAGGCGCCGGCGGCCCGCGCCGGGTTCGGCCCGGCGTATTCCGGCCCAGGGCTATCCGGCCCGGCCATGCGGTCGCGCGCATGCGCAAGATCGGCGGCCAGGCGGTCGAGCCGGGCGATCAGATCGCCGAGCGCCGGGCCCAGGCCGCGCCGCTCCCCGTCATCCAGATCCGCAAGGGCGCTGCACATTGCCGCGACCCGGCCGTCGAGCCCGGTCAGATCGATCGCGCTGCCGTTGCGCAAGGCGGTGCCGGCCAGCGCGACCGCCTCGGCCAGCGTCTCCAGCTCGCGCCGGATCGCGGCTGCCGCAGCGGTCTCCGCGGTCATCTCGCCGGCTCCCGCGACATTTGTTCGCGATTGGCGGCGTAGACGTAGGACAGCACTTCGGCGACCGCGACGAAGGCCTCGATCGGGATGTCTTCGCCGACCTCGACCGCGGCCAGCATCTCGGCCAGATCGGCATCCTCGCGCACCTTGACGTCGTGGGCGAAGGCCAGAGCCAGAATGGTCTCGGCCAGCTCGCCGCGGCCGCTGGCGACCACTTTCGGCGGGCGGCCCTTGCCTGCCTCGTAATGCAGCGCGACCGCCACCCGGCCGTCATGGGGCGATGCCAAGTCTCTGGCCAGGCCCTCAGCCGGCCGGGCGGCACGATCGTCGGGCGGCGGGTCCATCCGGGCGGGAGCCATGGCGGCGGCGGGGAAGTGCAAAGGCCGAACCGAATTCTGGGGGCGGCACACTTAAGGAAAGCTTAACGACCAGCGGCGGGGGTCGCGTGAGTCTTTCAGGGATGTCGGTTTTGTGAGACTGTCATAATATTGAAATGCTGCTATCGTTGCCTAGATGAAACCGTCAAGCACGGAACCGCAGAAGCCGGCATGAGTTGCCGTATCCGGTGCGCCGGCCGAGCACATTCACAAACTCTGCGATCGTTGGACACCACCGCGTCCTGGGCATGGACATGCCAGGAAGGGAGGAATAATTGCAGGAGTCTTCAGCTCAGATAACCCGTATTCACGATTGCGTGCCGGGACGATTGCGCGTGGGCGTCGATGGTCTTCGCCGATCCGAAAAGCTGAAGCGTGAGATTGAAGAAAGGTTGCCGGGGACGCCGGGAATCCAAAGCGTTTCGGCCAATAGCTGGACCGGAACGGTGCTGGTGTATTTCGATCCGACGCTCGGCATCGAGTGCATCCTGGCCGTGATCCGGCAGATCCGCCCGGCCGCCGACCCGGTCGGCGAACCGGGCCCTGCCGCGGCCGAGGCTCCGCGGGCACGCGATCGCGCCGTGACGCCCCGCGCCACCGCCGCCCAGCCGGCCGAAACCGGGGACGAACCGGACGCGGTCGCCTGGCACACTCTGGAGCCCGACGCCGTGCTGCGCGCCTGCGCCAGCGATCCGGCCACCGGGCTGAGCCGGGCCGTGGCGGCGCAGCGGCTGGAGCGGTATGGGCCCAACGCCCTGCCGCCGATCCCGGAGCCATCCCGGTTCGAGATGCTGGCGCGACAGGTGGCGACCTGGCCGGTGGCCCTGCTGGCCGCCTCGGCGGTGATCTCGGTGGCGACCGGCGGCCTGCTCGAAGCGATCGCCATTGCCGGCGTGGTCGCGACCAATGCGCTGATCGGCTATGGCACGGAGCGCCAGGCCGAGCGGACCATCCGCAGCCTGAGCGCGCCGAGCTGGCACAGCGCCCAGGTCAAGCGCGACGGCGTCTGCCGGGAAATCGAGGCGGCGTCCGTGGTGCCGGGGGACATCCTCGATCTGTCGCCGGGCTGCGTCGTCGCGGCCGATGCCCGCGTGCTGCAGGCGCACGAACTGAGCGTCGACGAGTCGGCGCTGACCGGGGAGAGCGTACCGGTGCTGAAATCGCCCGGAGCGCTGCCCGACCGGCGGGCGCCGCTGGGCGATCGGGTCAACATGCTGTTCCGCGGGACCGTGGTCACCGGCGGTTCGGGTCTGGCGGTCGCGGTGGCAACCGGCGAAGGCACCGAGATCAGCCGCGTCCAACGCCTGACCACCGGCGCCGAGGCGCCCGAAACGCCGATGCAGCGCCAGCTCGGCCAGCTCGGCCAGCAGCTCGCCCTGCTGAGCGGCGTGGTGTGCGGCGGCGTGTTCCTGATCGGCCTGCTCCGCGGCTACGGCATGGTCCAGATGCTCAGGCACTCGATTTCGCTGGCGGTGGCCGCGGTCCCGGAAGGGTTGCCGGCGATGGCGACGACCACTCTGGCGCTCGGCATCCGCTCGATGCAGCAGCACAAGATCCTGGTGCGCAAGCTGGGCGCGATCGAGACGCTGGGGGCGGTCGATGTGCTGTGTCTCGACAAGACCGGCACGCTGACCATGAACCGCATGACCGTGGCCGAGGTCCATACCGCGATGGAGAGCTTCCGCGCGGACCAGGACCGGCTCGTCCCGGTGCGGGACGATCTCGATCCGCAGGCCCACGAGACGCTGCGCCGGGTGTTCCTGGTCGGCGCGCTGTGCAACGAGGCCGAGGTCAATGATCACGCCGGTGGGGGTCAGACGGGCGGCGGTGTGTCGCTGATCGGGTCCTCGACCGAGACCGCTCTGCTCAGGGCGGCGCAATCGGTCGGCCTGGACATCGACGGTCTGCGCCGGGCGCATCCGCGCACCCAGATCACCTTCCGGGGCGAGAGCCGGAAGTTCATGACCACGCGTCATGACCTCGACGGCAACGGCCGCAGCCTGATCGCGGTGAAGGGCAGCCCGGACGAGGTGCTGGCGCGCTGCACCCATATGTTGAAGGGCGTCGAACCGGTGCCCTTGTCCGACCAGGATCGGGCAATGATCGAAGCGGTCAATGCCGGCATGGCCGGGCGATCGCTGCGCGTGCTCGGCATGGCGTTCCGGGAAGTGGAAGGGCCGGGCAACGGCGCGGACGATGACGATCTCACCTGGCTGGGCCTGGTCGCCATGGCCGATCCGATCCGCGAGCACATGCCCGAACTGATGCGGGTGTTCCACCGTGCCGGCATCGACACGATCATGATCACCGGCGACCAGACCGCCACCGCCCGCGCCATTGCGGAGCAGCTCGACCTCGGCGGCGGCGGTCCGGTGACGATCATCGATTCCGCGCGGCTGGAGTCCAACGGCTACGGCGAAAACGGCGCGGCGGCCAATGGGCGGGCCCCGAACCACCCATCGGGCAACGGCAATGACGGGATCGTCGAGGAAGCCGCCCATGCCCATGTGTTCGCACGGGTCAGCCCGGCCCACAAGCTGCGGATCGTGCAGGTGCTGCAACGCGGCGGCCGGGTGGTCGCCATGGTCGGCGACGGCATCAATGACGGCCCGGCGCTCAAGGTCGCCGATGTCGGCGTGGCGATGGGGCGGGGCGGGACCGAGGTCGCCCGCGACGTCGCCGACATCGTGCTGGAAGACGACGACATCCGGACGATGACCGAGGCGCTCGGCCGCGGCCGGGCGATCTACGGCAACAGCCGAAAGGCGATCCGTTATCTGCTGTCGACCAATGTCAGCGAGATCCTGCTGGTGGCCGGCGCGGTCGGCGCCGGCCTCGGCCAGCCGCTGTCGCCGATCCAGTTGCTGTGGATCAACCTGATCACCGACGTGTTCCCGGCCCTGGCCCTGGCCCTGGAAGCGCCGGAGGCCGACGTGCTGCGGCAGCCGCCGCGCGATCCGCATGCGCCGATCGTGTCCGGCCGGGATTTCCGCCAGCTCGGCGTGGAATCGGCGATACTGTGCGCCGGCCCGCTGGCGGCCTATGCGGCGGCCGTCGCGCGGTACGGCAGCGGACCGCGGGCCGGGTCGATCGCGTTCAACAGCCTGGTCATCGCCCAGTTGCTGCACGCCCTGACCTCGCGGTCGGAGCGGCACGGCGCGCTGAGCGGCCCCGCGATGCCGCCCAACCGGTATCTGCAGGTAGCCCTGGCCGGCTCGTTCGCGGCCCAGGCGCTGATCTCGCTGGTGCCGGGGCTGGGTGGCGGCACCATTCTGAGCAGCCTGTTCGATCTGGCGATCACCGGCCTGGCCGGGGTCCTGCCGTTCGCGGCCAACGAGGCGATCCGGGCGCGGCGGGCGGCCCTGCCCGAACCCGCCGCAGCCGAGCCTTTGGGCCTGCCGCCGGCCGAACCGGTCAGCGGAACACCAGTGCTCCCACCGCGGTCGTAGCCAGCCGCTCGATCACCTTGTCGACCGCGAGACGCAGCACCGTCTCCCCCAGGGCCTCGCCGCCACGCGGCGGCGGGGCCTTGGCGGTCTGCGACCCGTCCTTCCGGGCCCGACCGTTGCCGTTCGGGGCGGCGGTCTGCGTGGCGCACGCGGCCGCCATCGCAGCCGCCTCCGCGTCGCTCGCCGGCCAGCGATAGCCGGCATCGTGCAGGATGGCCAGCAGCGCGGCACCGCTGGTCAGGCGCGAATCATACCGTGCGGTCAGGCTGCCGGTCAGTAGGTTCGCCTTGGTGGCCATGACGCCGCATGCCGCCTCGATCAGCCGCAGCGCGGCGCGGGCCTCGGCCTCGTTGCGTTTCAGCGCGGGGATGCGAACTCGCAGCCGGCCGGGGACATGGTGGACGAAATCGGCCATGAGACTCCACAGGGGTCACGTTGCACCGCCGATCATTTAATCCCTTTTTATGTAGTTGGAATGATGAAATCATGACAATAGCGTTTCGGAGACGCGATTTCGTCTCGAAACTGCACCATGGCTGTCGCTGATTCACCCTTGATGACGCCGCAACCGCGCGAACCGCGACAGGCGGTGGGTGACTTCCGGGCACACATGACCCGCCCGCGGAACCAGACTCCGCGGCCGGGATGGTTCGAGCCAGAAGGCCTGCGGCCGGCGGGTTTGCCGAGCCGGCGCTCAGGCCCCGTTGTTGCGGCGAGCCGGGGCCTGAGCCGGGGCCTGCTGCGTTCCGATCATCATGCGGGCGATCGCGGGCTGCGCGGATTGCAGCAACTGCGTCCCGTACATGAAGGCCGTGATCGCCGGAACCGTAATGTTGCCGCGCCGCGCCTGCGAGACCCCGAGGGCCAGCATGGCCAGGCCGAAGGGGATGTAGAGCGTGCCCAGCCCGCCGTTCATGACGGTGCGAAGCACGGCCCCGCCGGCGGACCCGCCATTGCGATTGCCGCGCGCGGCAACGGCCGGTGTCGATACTGCGGTTCCTGGCCCGTCCGCGAGCGGTGGCCCGCCTGATCGGCGAAGCTCGTCGAGGATCGCCTCGAGGGGCCGGTTATGGAAGATCAGGATGCTGCCGGTACGGGGATTGGTTACGACCGAGTTGACGCCTTTGCACGCCTGCAACTTGCGTGCGAGGGCATCGAAGAACGGCCGGTCCCCCCGCCGCTCGGGCAAACGGAAGCGTGCCCGGCCCGCCATCTGGTGGCTGAGGTGTGCGGCCACGGCATCAGCCCTGCTGGTTCGAGGTCTCGCCGCCCGGCATCGAGGGGTGGGCCTCGGTGCTCTGCCCATTGCCCGACACCGCCGGACGGTCCTGATGCATTTCGGAGCGGGCCTCGGCGTAGAGATCTTCCACACCCTCGCCGACTTCGGCGACGGTCTCCCGCCCGCGCTCGTAAACCACCATCCCGGCCTTCATCACGGCCTTGGCAGCGGGCCGCACCACCTGCGCCACGACCGGGATCAGAACCGGTCCCAAAACCGCCACGCCCACGCCGATGGCCAGAC
This sequence comes from uncultured Mycobacteriaceae bacterium, assembly GCA_964615535.1. GTDB lineage: Bacteria > Pseudomonadota > Alphaproteobacteria > DSM-16000 > Inquilinaceae > CAZTNV01. The sequence goes on from CAZTNV010000140.1 coordinate 9,370, forward strand.
CGGTCGCCACGTTGCGCTTGAACAAAAATTCAAAAAAATCCATTTCTGGCTCCCTCTAGGATTGAGTTTTCAAGGCCTGCTCCTGCTGCCCCGACCCCATTTGAAATAAGACTGTAACACTTGGACTTCAAGACGAGATGAGCCCTGGAATCAAGTTCTAGTGAATATTGCGTTGTTCGTATTGGGCGATCGCAAAAAATAGAGCGCCGTTTCAAACTTATTGTTGGATACAGAAATCATAATTTCTATATCCTAATGAATCAGTATGGAACAGAAAGGGTTCAGCCTTTGGGCTTATTCGTGCCTCGTAGTGAAATGCCGGGCGCCACCCGGCCGCTGCCTTGCCGTGCAGGTCCCGGGGACTTGGGCAACCGGCGCCGTGACGTCCGGCGGGGCAGGGCTTGTGGCGAAGGGGAGGCGGTGCCCGAAACCGGCCATCCGCCTCCGTCCCCACATCATCGCTTGACTTCGGACGGCGCGTGCTCGGTCTGGGCGCGCAGATAGGCGCGGGTGATTTCGGGAGTGTGATCCTCAAGCCAGGCCTGCATGCGCTGTTCCTGCGCCAGGATGGTCTCCAGGTCGCGCTTGGTCTGCATGTCGCCGACATCCTCGGCCGCGGCGATGTTGCAGCGGTAGGATGCGATCTCGA
>CAZTNV010000141.1:0-6832 GCA_964615535.1 uncultured Mycobacteriaceae bacterium
ATCGAGATCATCGCCCCCGCCGTGGCGCGCCTGCGCGCCGAGGGCCTGGCGGTCACCGGGCCGCATCCCGCCGATACGCTGTTTCACCCGGCCGGCCGCGCCAACTACGATGCGGCGCTGTGCATGTATCACGATCAGGCGCTGATTCCGCTCAAGACCATCGATTTCGACCGCGGCGTCAACATCACGCTCGGCCTGCCCCTGATCCGCACCTCGCCCGATCACGGCACGGCGCTGGACATTGCCGGCCAGGGCATTGCCCGGCCCGACAGCCTGATCGCCGCCATCCGGACCGCGGAAGCCATGGCCCGCCAGCGCGCCACCGCGGCGGCCCAATGACCGGGGGCCCAGTGACCGGGGGCCGGCGGCACGGCCGCGCCCCGGCCTGACCCGGCATGGCCGAACCGCCCCGGACCACTGCGGACCCGCTGGATGCCACCGCAGCGCTCGATCGGCTGCCGCCCCTGCGCGAGGTGATCGCGCGATACGGGCTGGGCGCCCGCAAGGCGCTCGGCCAGCATTTCCTGCTTGATCTCAATCTGTGCCACCGGATCGCCCGCGCGGCGGAACCCCTGGCCGGGGTCAATGCGATCGAGATCGGCCCCGGCCCCGGCGGGCTGACCCGCGCCCTGCTGGCGACCGATGTCCGGCAGGTGGTTGCGGTGGAACGCGATCCGCGCTGCGTCGCCGCCTTGCAGGATCTGGTCGCGGCCGCGTCCGGCCGCTTGATCGTGGTCGAGGGCGATGCCCTGACGGTCGATCCCGAAACCCTCGTGCCGGAGCCGCGCGCCGTGATCGCCAACCTGCCCTATAATGTGGCGACGCCCCTGCTACTCGGCTGGCTCCGGCGGATCGGCGCCTATCGCGGCCTGACCCTGATGTTCCAGAGCGAGGTTGCCGACCGGCTGGCCGCCCGGCCGCGCACCAAGGCCTATGGCCGGCTGTCGGTGATGGCGCAATGGCGGGCCGAGGTGCGGCCGCTGTTCACCCTGCCCGCCCGCGCCTTCACCCCGCCGCCCAAGGTCGAGTCCACGGTGGTGCAGCTTTTGCCCCGCGCCGCGCCCGAACCGGCCGAATGGCCGGCGATGGAACGGGTGACCGCCGCGGCCTTCGGCCAGCGCCGCAAGATGCTGCGCCAGAGCCTGAAAAGCCTGGGCGACCCGGAGCCGCTGCTCGCGGCCGCCGGCCTGCCCCCGACCGCGCGAGCCGAGGAGATCGGCGTGGCCGGGTTCGCGGCGCTGGCCCGGGCGCTGACGGTCGACCGCCGATGATCCGGGACAGTTGGCCCTTTAAACTTTCAGTATTGATCGTCCCGCCACAAAATTCCGCCGGCGATCATGTCGCACTCAGTATCATGAATCGTGTTGCCCGACCGGCTGGAAGTTGATAGCGACTCAATTTCGCCAGGACACGGTTATTCATCGTCCCTGGATGTGTTTCGATATCTGGATAATCACTTAATGCTCTAGTTGGAGCGCGACGGGACGACGGATGAAGCCTAGACTTTGGTTTGACGGCACCTGATGAATTTGCAATGATGGTTAGCTCTCGAAGCAATTAATCCTTGGAAAGGCTCAGGATGCGGTCGCCGCAGAGATGAAGCTTACCGATCGAGACTTTCTACCAATAGTAATTTCTCCCGCTCCAAGACTCGCGGCGTTGCTGGCGGGTTGAGTCGCGATGAGACGAGACGGACAAGCGTCTTGACTGCTCGACAAGGACTCTGAAATGCAGACCGAAAAGCCCTCGACGGCACGGCTGTCGGACGACCATCCGGCGCAGCAGGGCAGCGAATCCCCGATCGTCGGAATCGCCGCCGATGTCAATATCCCGAATGTCGGCCTGCTGCTCAACATGGTGGAGCAGGCACCGGTCGGCATGGCGGTCGTACACGGCAGCGATCATCGTTTCATCCTCGCCAACCGTGCCTGTCGCGAGGTCGTCGGCATGCAGCCGATCGGCCGGCCGGTTCGCGATGTGCTGGCCCGGCTTCTGCCGCGAGGCGCCCCGCGAGACGCGACCGATCTGCTGGATCAGGTCTACCGCACCGGCGAGCCGGCCGGCCGGCGCGATGTCCCGATCGTCATCAATGATCGGGAGCGGTTTTTCGATTTCGACTACGTCCCGCTACGCGCCGGCTCCCTGGGGACTGCCGGCGGTCCGGTCGCCGCCATCCTGATCACCATGCACGACATCACCGATCAGGTCGCGGCGCGGCGCGCGGCGGAGCGCCGGGCGGACGAGGCGGAGGAGGCCCGGCGCCTGCTCGATGGCCTGATGGCCTACATCCCGGAAGGCATCGCGATCGCCGAGGCGTCAACCGGCAAGATCTGCAGACTCAGCGAGTTCACCCGGCAGATCACGGGCCGGGCGCTGGACGACCTCGATGACCTCCCGATCGGGCAACACGCCGAACGCTGGGGCCTGCTCCGGGCGGACAGCGGGGCGGCGGCGCGCGGCGAAGACCTGCCTCTGGTCCGTGCCATTCGCCAGGGAACCGTCACGGTCAACCAGGAATGGGTCATTCGCAGGCCCGGCGGCGAGCACGTGACCGTGCTGTGCAATGCCGGCCCGATCCGCGATGCCGCGGGCCGGATCACCCATGGCGTGATCGCCTGGCGCGACATCACATCGTTGAAACAGGGCGAAACGGCTCTGCGGGAAAGCCGGCAGCATGTCCAGAACATCCTCGACAGCCTGTTCGCCTTTGTCGGCGTCATGACGCTGGACGGCACGCTGATCGAAGCCAACCGCCCGGCCTTGGAGGCGGCGGCGATCGAGCGCGAAGACGTTCTCGGCAAGCCCTTTGAAAACACCTACTGGTGGAGTCATTCGCCGGAGGTCCAGGCCCGGCTGCGCCGGGCGATCGAGCGCGCTGCAACCGGCGAGACGGTCCGTTACGACGAGACGATCCGCATGGCCGGAACCACCTTCGCGGTCATCGATTTCATGCTGGCGCCGATGCGCGACGCAGAGGGCTGCATCACCCATCTGGTGCCCTCGGCGATCGACGTGACCGAGCGCCGGCGAACCGAGGCCGCGCTGCGCGACAGCGAGGAGCGCCTGCGGCTGGCCCTGGAGGGCGCCGGGGCCGGCATGTGGTCCTGGGATATCGCCGAGGACCGGCTGATCTGGACGCCGCGATGCAAGGAGATCTTCGGCCTGTCGCCCGACCGGGAGATGTCGTATGCGGTGTTCCTGGACGCCATCCACCCCGATGACCGCGAGCGCATCGACCGGGCCGTGGCCCGATCGCTGACCGGGACCGAGGATTACCGCGTCGAACTGCGCTCGGTATGGCCCGACGGCAGCATTCACTGGGTGCTGGCCATGGGCCGCGGCGTCCCCGATTGCTTCGGCCGGGTTCAGCGGATGACCGGAATTGCGCTCGACATCACCGCGCGCAAGACGGCCGAAGCCGCGCTGGAAATCGCTCTGGCGGACAAGACCAGACTGCTCGAGCAGAAGGACATTCTGCTTCGCGAAGTCAATCACCGGGTCAAGAACAGTCTGCAGCTCGCCTCCAGCATGCTCAGCCTGCAAAGCGGCAATGCTGACAGCGCCGGCCTGCGTCAGCAGCTTGCCGAAGCCCAAAACCGCATCATGACGATTGCCAAGGTGCACGAGAAGCTGAACCTCCGGGCCGAAGCAATCGACCGCATCGAATTCGGCGACTATTTGAAGGATTTGTGCAAGGGGCTGGCCCGCACGGTTGCCCAGGCCAACAGTTCCATCGCGATTTCGATCGCGGCCGACTCCGTTTACGTGCAGACCGACCATGTCATCTCGCTGGCATTGATCGTCAACGAGTTGCTGACCAACGCCTTCAAATACGCCTTCCCCGACGATCGGCTGGGTTGCATCTGCGTGACCTTCCGGTGCCGGCCCGACGGATCATCCGTCTTGACGGTGGCCGATGACGGCAGGGGCATGCCCAGGGATTTCGACATTCGGGCCGGCGCCGGCCTGGGCATGAAACTGGTCGCCGCGCTGGTCTCGACGCTGGGCGGCTCGCTGGAGAGTCCGCCCTGCGACCGGGGCGCCCGCTTTACGGTGTTGCTGCCCGCCGGCATTCTGGCCGATCGCGGTACGCCTTGAGGGCTGGCGATGGCCGGTCGGATCGGCCGCCGGCCTTGAGGCGGTACCGGGCCGCTCAGCCGCGGTTGGGATTTGTGAAATCCAGGCACAGTTTGGGATCGATCCCCCATTTCTCGGGGCGTTCGAAAGTCACGATGCGAAATTCCGTCTCGTCGACCTTTGACAGGTCGATCAGCCTGTGCCGAACGTACCGGCCGGTTCGGGTATCGTGGATCGCCCTTATCACGGGGTGCAACAGATCCTTTTTGCCTTTCTCGATCACGACACCCAGAATGCCGTTGTGCAAGCGGACAAGCGAGCCGACCGGATAGATTCCGATCGAGCGGATGAAGCTCTGCGTCAGCTCCTCGTTGAAATGGCTGTTCCGCTGCTCGAAGATCATTTTCAGCGCTTCGGTCGGCTCCATTTTCCGGCGATAGCAGCGCACCGAGGTCAGGGCATCATAGACGTCGACGATCGCGGCCATCTGGCCGAAGGGGCTGATCTCATCGCCCTTGAGACGACCCGGATAACCGGTGCCGTCGATGCGCTCGTGATGCTGGCTGACGACCGCGATCACGATGGGCAGGGCGGCGTTGCCGCCGACCAGCAGTTTCTGACCGCTGCTGGCATGGCCCTTGATGATCGAGAACTCGTTGTCCTCCAAAGGGCCCGGCTTGTTCAGGATGTGATCGGGGATCGTCACCTTGCCGACATCGTGCAGCAGCCCGCCGATCCCCATCATCTTGATGGTATCGAAATCCATCCCGAGCGTCCGCCCGAACGCCATCAGCAGCGTGGCGACGCTGACGGAATGATAAAAGGTATACTCATCCTTGTCCTTTATTTGACAAAGACTGATCATGGCGTCCGGGTTTCGGAATATCGATTCGGCAAGCTTTTCGACCACGGGCTCGACGGTTTCGGTCGTTATCTGTTTGCCGAGCCGGGCATCGGCAATGATGTCGCGCACGACCGACGTCGCCTGAGAATAGATCTCCCGGGCAGGGACGAGTTCTTCATCCAGGCTTGTCGCCTGCCGGTTCAAACCCTCGGGCCGGCCATCCGCCGGATCGGAGGCGACAGGTTTTTGTCCGTGCGGCTCGGGAACCGGTCCGATCCCGTTGCCCGGTAAATCTTCCTGTTGGGCCTTTGGCTCCGGTGCAGCCATGTTTGCGGATTTGAGCAAATTCCGGCCGGGGTATTCGCATTCCGGCAGATCATCCCCCTTGTCGGTATCGATAAATACCTCTTTCACGCCATGGCATCGGATCTTTCCTATTTGGTCGCTGGAAACGATCTTTATCTTGTTCTTGAAAAACGGATGGTTGATCCAACTGCAGTTCATGTCATGAATATACATGCCGACTTTTATTTGTGTTGCCGAAATTTTCCTGATCATGGCAAGTCTCAGGTCTCTCTTTCATCAGGCCGAGCGTTGATTGCCACACTCGCTACAGTGAATTGTGCTGATAATTGCCTAAGGAACTATTAATTCTGGCCGTCGCGGGACCGGCCTATACCCTTTGCCCGGATACGCCAAACGGATAGCCGGCCTGGAACCCGGCCACGCCGACGCCGGAACTCGCCTTTGCTTGGAGATCGTCTGCTTGGGGAGCGTCTGCCGGCACCGCACGGGCGGCAGCGGCCGAACGGACGGAGCCCTACCCGCCCCGCTGCAACCGCCGGACGAAGTCGACCAGGCCGGGCTGGCGGTCGCGTTTCAGGCGCTCGGCGCTCAGGATCGCTTCGACCTCGGCCAGGCTGCGCTCGACGTCGCGATTGACGATCACGTAGTCGTACTCGGCCCAGTGACTCATCTCATCCGCCGCCCTGGCCATGCGGCGGGCGATCACCTCGGGCGGGTCCTGCGCCCTTGTGTTCAGGCGGCGGGCCAGCTCCCCGGCGGAGGGCGGCAGGATGAACACGGTTGCCAGATCGCGAGCCAGCGGGCCGGCGGCGAGCTGTTGGGTGCCCTGCCAGTCGATGTCGAACAGCACGTCGCGCCCGGCCGCCAGCGCGGCCTCGATCGGTGCGCGCGGCGTGCCATAGCAGTTGCCGAACACCTCGGCATGCTCCAGCAGCGCGCCCCGGCCGACCAGCTCGTCGTACTCCGCCCGGGCAATGAACCGGTAATCGACCCCGTCGACCTCGCCGGGCCGCATCGGCCGGGTGGTCACCGAGACCGACATGCTGAGTCCGGAATGCCGGTCGAGCAGGCGCCGCGAAATCGTGGTCTTGCCGGCGCCCGAAGGCGAGGACAGGATCAGCATCACGCCGCGCCGCGCGATCGCGTCGCCATTGCCGTCGCATGTCTCGAGGGGGAGGGGCGCGGTCATTCGATGTTCTGAACCTGCTCGCGGAACTGCTCGATCACCGCCTTCAGCTCCAGCCCGATGCGGACCAGCCCGACATCGGCCGCCTTGGCGCACAGGGTGTTGGCCTCGCGGTTGAACTCCTGGCACAGGAAATCCAGCCGCCGGCCGACCGCCCCGCCGCCGTCCAGCAGTTCCCGCGCCTGGGCGACATGGGCGGCCAGCCGGTCGAGTTCCTCGCGCACATCGGTCTTGGCCAGCAGCAGCGCGGCCTCCTGCGCCAGCCGCTCCTCGGGCAGGGCGGGCGCGGCGTCGAGCAGGGTGGCCAGCGCGGCGCGCAAGCGCTGCCGAACCGCCGCCGGCTGCGCCCCGGCGCTGGCCGCGGCGGCCGCCGACAGGGCGGCGATCCGGTCGAGCTGCGCGGTCCGCACCGGCACCAG
>CAZTNV010000141.1:6842-9883 GCA_964615535.1 uncultured Mycobacteriaceae bacterium
CCCTCTTCCGCCCGCGCGGCGGCCAGCCGGTCGAGCGTCTGGATCAGCGTGCCGGTCAGCGCCGCCTCGATCTCGGCGGTGTCGGCATCGCTGCCCTGTTCCACCGGCTCGATGATGCCGCGCACGGCCAGCAGCGCGTCGATCCGCGGCAGCGCCGCCCCGCTGGCCTCGATTTCGCGGGCCACTACCAGCACCTGATCGAGCAGGGCGCGGTTGAGCCGGAACCCGACCACGCCGTCGGGCCGCGCCAGCGTCAGCGCGATCGAAATGGTGCCGCGTTTGAACCGCTTGCCGGCCTCGGCCCGCGCCACCGGTTCCAGCGCGTCCCAGCCCTGGGCCAGCTTGCTGCGCAGGTCGAGCGACCGGCCGTTGACGCTGCGCACCTCCCAGGTCCAGCTCTGCCCGGCATGGCTGCCCTCGGCCCGCGCGAATCCGGTCATGCTGGCGATCATCGCCCCCGGCGACGGGGCGGCGGCAGGGGCTGCGGTGGCGGCGGCGGTCAATCTGCGGAGTCCTTGTAAAGCAGGCACCAATACTTCTCTGGCGGCGGTTATAGCCCGGCGCACACGCGGGCAACAAGCGCCGCGGGCGCCGCGGGCGCCGGAATCGGCGGCGCGCCGATCGCCGGGGTTCGACCGCAGACACGGCTCCCGGACCTCAGTCGTGCTGGTGCGGTGCCGCGGGCGCGGCAAGGCCGAGCGGCATGGCCTGGAACTCGGCCTCGGGCAGGACCGCCCAGCCGACGCCGCGCTCACGGCATGCCTCGGCCAGGGCGTCTTCCAGGGCCCGCCCATAGGCGTGGTCGACGACCACCAGCTCGGCGAAATCGCCGTCGATGCCGGGCGCCAGCAGCGCCGCGATCCGCAGCCGGGCCAACTCGGCCGGGGCCAGGAACCCTTGCGAGAGCAGATCCATCATGGGCCGGTACCGCAGCGGCGGCGGTGGCGCGCCCGCCGGCAGGAGAAGGCAGCGCTGGCCGCGGAGGCACCAGGAGAAGCCGTCGGCATCGAACAGGCGCCTCGCGCATTCGGCACGGCCGGTAAAGGTCAGGGGCAGGGGCGGCCGGCCGAACCACCGGCCGAACCACTGCGCAAGCCGCCCGGGCGGTGCCAGCGTCCGGTGCCACGCTCCGCTCGACGGGTCCGCGGTCCAGTCGCCGGGCGCCGCCGCGCCGTGCCGCTGGTCCAGGAACGCGACCCCGCCGGCCCGGCAGAGCGCGGCGGCCAGCAACCCGGCCACCGGCTCGGGCACGCCGCTGTCGATCGGCAGGGTCGCCAAGGTCCAGCCGATCAGGGCGCGCCGATCGCCGGGGTTCGACCCCAGACACGGCTCCCAGACCGCGCCCGACGGCGCCCAGGTCAGCCGCAACGTGACCAGCCGGGCCGCCGGGCCGCCGACGAGTTCGAACCGGTTCTCCTGGCTCATGGCACGCCGGCCCGGTGAGCCGGGTCCGCCTGGGGCGCGGATATTTCGGGGACGGGTCCGTAGTAAATTTCCTCGATTCGGTCGTATAGTTCGCCCGCGACATAGGAACTGCCGACATATCCCCCAATGCCGCCCGTCATGCAGCCGGCAATTCCGGCAATGGCAGTTCCAAAACCGGGCGTCACGGCGGTTCCTACCAAAGCTCCGCCGGCTCCCAGGACTTTACAGCCCGCCCATGCGCCCGCCCAGCCAGTCACTACAGCGGCCACTTGCCGCCATCGCCGCCGGGCCACGACTACCGAATAGGCATCGGCCAGAATCCCAATGAACAGGAACACCCGGCCTGCATACCGAAAATATCTGGCCGAATGATAAGCAGCCGGCGCGCCGGGACCGGCTGGAGTGTGATTGCTGATCCCAAAATTCTGGAACGTACCGCGCTGATTCCAATGGAAATCAATCCGCCCAGTGGCCGGGTTCAGCCCGTAATCGAGACGCAGCAGCCGCTTACCCTGGATGTCCTGAACGAAAATGGCCGATGTGCTGTGACCGTGATAGTTTCGCGGGCGGAGTTCGATATGCAAGCCATTGGTGCCCGGAACTGGTATGCGGACCACTGAAGCGATACCCACGCCGGCCGGAACCGATCCGGAAACTGTTCCGCCATGGTCGATCAGGTTGGCCGATCCTTCCCAATCCAAATCCGGTACTGACGGCCGCGAGCCTTGACGTTCATGCTGGCTTTCCGGGGGCATGGAAATCTCCATTTCTATAAATGAACCGCTTCTGCCGACCATCCTTGGACAGAGCCAACCACCTCAAGAGTGCATACGCGCGGCTAAATAATGATGAGTTTCCGGTGAGAACAACCAAATAACCATCTGGGCTTCAGCGAGGGTTCCGTCGCATTTTATCATTAATTTGTATTTTCTATAACTGCATAATCTCTAAGTTCACAATATTTTGTCTAAAAATATTGAATTTTGACCAACATATTTGTAACTCTGGCTCAGAATATGAATTTCATTGGTTTTAACCAATTATATAATAAAGTTAACAATATTTATAGAATTAAAAATGCGAGCCTTTTTGGTTGAATATGAAGTTATTGGCCTTCACAACCCAGCAGCGGCTTAGTGTCATTACAAGCCACAGGAAGAAACTGAGCCGCCGCCCTCCGCTCCGGGCCGCCGCCATCATCCCCCCGCCCGGCTTTCCGCCAGTTCGGCCAGTTCCAGCCAGCGCTCTTCCGCGCGGTCGAGTTCGGTGCGGGCGGCGTCCAGTCTTGCGGTGCGGGCGGCGAAGCCGGCCGGGTCGCGGGCGTACAGGTCGGGGTCGGCCAGGGCGGCTTCCAGCGCGGCGATGTCCGCGATCAGGGCGTCGATCCGTTCGGGCAGGCCGTCGAATTCGCGCTGCTCGCGATAGCCCAGCTTGCGCGGCGCGCGGGCCGGCCGCGCCGCCGCGGGCCGGTCCGGCGACGGTGCCGGCCGGTCCGGGGCGGTGCGCTCGGGCGGGGCCGGGCGCTGGCGCCGGTAATCCGAATACCCGCCGACATATTCGGCGACCTCGCCGCCGCCCTCCACCGCGATCACCGAGGTCACCAGCCGGTCGAGGAA
>CAZTNV010000142.1:0-6023 GCA_964615535.1 uncultured Mycobacteriaceae bacterium
GACGTAGGGCGTCTCGCCGCAGCCGGCGCAGGCGCCGGAGAACTCGAACAGCGGCTCCAGGAACTGGGCGCCGCGCACCGTGGAGAAATCGACCCGCGCGCGGTCGTTGACCGGGATGGTTTCGAAGAACTCGATGTTCGAAATCTCGTCCTCCAGCACCGGGTCCTTGATCTTCATGTTGATGGCCTTGACGCCGGTGACCTCGCGGCTCTTGGCCGGGCAGACCTCGACGCACAGGCCGCAGCCGGTGCAGTCCTCCAGATAGACCTGGAGGGTGTAGCGAATATCGGGGAAGCCGCGGGCGTCGATCGGTGCCGATTTGAAGGCATCCGGCGCATCGACCAGCGCCGATTCATTGTAGAACTTGGCCCGGATCACGCCATGCGGGCAGACCATGCTGCAATTGCCGCACTGGATGCAGATGTCCGGTTCCCAGATCGGCACGTACTGGGAAATGTTGCGCTTTTCCCATTTGGTCGTGCCGCTGGGATAGGTGCCGTCGATCGGCATGGCGCTGACCGGCAGCTCGTCGCCGCGGCCGGCCATCATCATGGCCGTCACCCGCTGGACGAAATCGGGGGCCGCCAGCGGCACGATCCGCGACAGCTCGCGGGTGCTGGTGACCTGATCCGGCACGGTGACCTTGTAGAGATGGGCCAGGGTGTGATCGACCGCCTCGAAGTTCTTCTTGACGACCTCGTCGCCCTTCTTGCCGTAGGTCTTCTTGATCGATTTCTTGATCTTCTCGATCGCCTGATCCTGCGGCAGAACGCCGGAGATCGCGAAGAAGCAGGTCTGCATGATGGTGTTGGTGCGCGTGCCCATGCCGGTTTCGCGCGCGACTTTGAAGGCATCGATCACGTAGAACTGCAGCTTCTTGGCGATGATCTGCTCCTGCACGCTGCGCTGCAGCTTGTCCCAGACCTCGTCGGGGCCGTAGGGGCTGTTGAGCAGGAAGGTCGCACCCGGCACCGCGGCGGACAGCACGTCGGTCTTTTCCAGGAAATTGAACTGGTGACAGCCGATGAAATTGGCCCGCCGGATCAGATAGGAGGAGCGGATCGGATCGGGTCCGAAACGGACATGGGAGACCGTCTGCGAGCCGGACTTCTTCGAATCGTAGACGAAATAGCCCTGGGCGTAGCGCTCCGGGTCTTCGCCCAGGATCTTGATGCTGTCCTTGTTGGCGCCGACCGTGCCGTCGGCCCCCAGCCCGTAGAACAGGGCGCGGACCACGTTGTCGGGCTCGATGTCGAAGCTCTGATCGACTTCGATGCTGGTGTGCGACACGTCGTCGTTGATGCCGACGGTGAAGCGGTTCTTCGGCGCCGGCTTGGCCAGCTCGTCGAACACCGCCTTGACCATGGCGGGGTTGAATTCCTTGGAGGACAGGCCGTAGCGGCCGCCGATCACCTTGGGGAACCGGGCCAGCGGCAGGCTGTCGCTGGTCAGCGCCTCGGTCAGCGCGGTCAGCACGTCCTGGTAGAGCGGCTCGCCCAGCGAACCGGCGTCCTTGCAGCGGTCGAGCACGGCGATCGACCGGGTGGTGGCCGGCAGCGCCTTCAGGAAGGCGGCGCTGGCGAACGGGCGGTACAGATGGACCTGGACGACGCCCAGCTTCTCGCCGGACCGGTTCAGATGCTCGATGGTCTCGCGCGCGCATTCGGCGCCCGAGCCCATGATCACGATCACCCGCTCCGCCTCCGGATCGCCGAAATAGTCGAACAGGTGGTACTGCCGGCCGGTCAGCCCGGCGAACTTGTCCATCTGGGCCTGCACGATGCCCGGAACCCGGTCATAGAACAGGTTGACGGTTTCGCGACCCTGGAAATAGACGTCGGGGTTCTGGGCGGTGCCGCGGATGAACGGCCGGTCGGGGTTGAGCGCCCGGCCCCGGTGGGCGAACACCAGATCGTCCGGGATCATCGCGCGGAGGTCGTCATCCGCCAGCATGGTCAGCTTGTTGACCTCGTGCGAGGTCCGGAACCCGTCGAAAAAGTGGATGAACGGCAGTCTCGCTTCCAGCGTCGCGGCATGGCTGATCAGGGCCAAGTCGTGGGCTTCCTGCACCGACGACGAGGACAGCAGCACATAGCCGGTGGAGCGCACCGACATCACGTCGGAATGGTCGCCGAAGATCGACAGGCCCTGTGCCGCCAGCGCGCGCGCCGCGACGTGGAACACCGTCGAGGTCAACTCTCCGGCGATTTTGAACATGTTGGGGATCATCAGCAGCAGGCCCTGCGACGCCGTGAAGGTCGTCGTCAGGGCACCGGTCTGGAGCGCCCCGTGAACGGCGCCGACCGCGCCGCCCTCGCTTTGCATCTCCATCACGTCGGGGATGTTGCCCCAGATGTTCTTCTTGCCCTCGCTGGCCCATTGATCGGCCAGCTCGGCCATGGTCGAGGACGGGGTGATCGGATAGATGCCGCAGACTTCGTTGACCCGATAGGCCACCGATGCGGCGGCCTCGTTGCCGTCGATGGTGGCGATTTGGCGATCCAGCATGTCAGTTCTCCTGCGCCCGGCGGGGGAATGCCGCGCGCATCGCGCAGGCTTTCGGCCCCAGGTCGTGGGTGTTTCGTCCCGCAATTCTCATTGTGGCCCGCGAGCCTCCGGTCTCAGGTCGGTTCCGGGATCATCTCGATGGCATGGCATGGGCATTGTTCGAAGCACACCGCGCAGCCGGTGCACAGATCGTAGTCGTACCGGTAGCGTTTGCCGGGTCCGAGCTTGATCACCGCGTCCTCGGGGCAGGCGCCGAAGCAGCCGTCGCATTCGAAGCAGTTGCCGCAGGACAGGCAGCGCTTGGCCTCGAACAGCGCCTCCCGTTCGGTCAGCCCGCCGACCACCTCGCTGAACGAACTCTTGCGGCGGGCGATGTCGATATGGCTCTGCGGCCGCTGCTCGGCGTCGGTGTAGTACCAGACATGCAGCTTGTCGAAGGTCGCCAGCGGGCCTTTCGGCGCCTTGTCGTAGGTGCTGCCGCGCAGCCAGGCATCGATGTTGCGCGCGGCCTTCTTGCCGTGGCCGACGCCGATCGTGACGGTGCGATCCGACGGCACCATGTCGCCGCCGGCGAACACGCCGGGGCAGCCGGTCATCATCTGCGGGTCGACCACCACCGTGCCGTCGCTCTTGAACTCGATCTCCGGCACCGCGCGCAGGAACCCGGTGTCGGTGTCCTGGCCGAGCGCCAGGATGAGGGAGTCCGCCTCCAGGGTCTCGAACCGCCCGGTCGGCTGCGGCCGGCCCTTGTCGTCGACCTCCATCACCTCGACGGTGAAGGTCGAGCTGTCGATCTGCTTGATGGTGCGCAGCCAATGGATCTTGACGCCCTCCTCGATCGCCTCGTCGGCCTCGAAGGAGTGCGCCGGCATGTGCTCGCGGTCGCGGCGATAGATGATCAGGGCTTCTTCGACGCCCAGCCGGGTCGCCACCCGGGCCGCATCCATCGCGGTGTTGCCGCCGCCGTAGATCGCCACCCGCCGGCCGAGCTTGGGCACGTTGCCGATCTCGACCTCCTTGAGGAAGCTGACCGCATCCAGGATCTTGCCGGCGTCGCGCGCGGGGATTTCGGTCTTCTTGCTGATATGGGCACCGACCGCGACGAACACCGCATCGAACCGGCCGGCCGCCTTTTCCGCCATCACGTCCTCGACCTTGTGGTTGAGCACGATCTTGACGCCCATATCCTCGATCCGCTTGATTTCGTGATCGAGCACGTCGCGCGGCAGGCGATAGGCCGGAATGCCGAAATGCATCATGCCGCCGGCCAGCGGGCCGGCCTCATGAATCTCGACGGTGTGGCCCAGCCGGGTGAGGTGATAGGCGGCCGACAGGCCGCTGGGGCCGGCACCGACCACCAGCACGCGCTTGCCGCTCGGCTCGGCATCCCATTCCGGCTTCCAGCCTTCCTCGCGGGCGCGATCGCCCAGGAAGCGTTCGACCGCGTGAATGCTCACCGTGCCGTCCAGCTTGTCGCGGTTGCAGTTGGATTCGCAGGGGTGATAGCAGACGCGGCCATGAATCGCCGGCATCGGATTGTCGGCGATCAGGGTCTGCCAGGCTTCGTAGAACCGCCCCGCCTGGGCATGGGCCAGCCAGGCCTGGATGTTCTCCCCGGCCGGGCAGGCGTTGTTGCATGGAGGAAGCAGGTCGACATAGAGCGGGCGCTGGGTACGAAACGGGCCGGTGCGCCGCTCATGGGACAGATCCGGCGGGCGCGTCATATCGTTGGGTCTTGCGGTCATCTTGGTTCTGTTCCTCCGGTCTTGGGACTTGGTTGGCCCGGCTGAGTCTGTTTTTTGCAGCTTGGAAAACCGTCCTAACAACTTTTTGCCATTATTGATGCAGCTTATCGCCAATGCGCTGTGACGGCGTCATCGCCGGCAAAGAATTCTCCAAGCATCCGAATAAGGAAAGCATCGCCCCTAAAGGGCCTCCCTTTGCCATGATCTCGATCAATTCGGTTGGCATCGATTGAAAGGGAGCGCCGGTCAGGCGGATTCGATGCAGATGACGCTGCGTGATCTAAAGATTATATTTCTAATTATCGCATCGTGCAACAGCCTCTCCGGTACGGTCGTCATGCGGCTCTGGAACTGGCGGCTTTGGGACTTGCGGTGCCTGGGATGGTCGATGCACCGCCGACCGGAGCGCTGCCGTGGACCATGGGGATCACGGCCGGCCGCCATCGCCGTCCAGTAGGCGGTGATCTAGCACCATCCTCCGGACCGGACCTTGATCAGGCGCAAATTATTGCAGAATAGCTGTTCGGCCCGGCGGACGGCTCAGGGTGCGGACGGCTCAGGGTGCGGACGGCTCAGGGTGCGGACGGCTCAGGGGGCGGCGGCCGCGGCGAGCTGCCCGGACATGGTGTCGATCAGCCGTCTGACGATGATGTCATAGCCCAGGGTCGTGAAGTGCATGCCGTCATCGGCCCGGATGCGCCCGGATCGTCCGTCCTCGGCGGCGCCCCGTTCGATATAGCGGCCGCGATCATCGACGGTGAGGTCCCAGACCGGGACGAGCACCACGCCCTCTGCCGCCGCCGCGGCTTCGAAGAGTCCGTTGATGGTCCTCATGCCCTGGGAAAACCGGCCGTTGCGGGCGCTCGGCAGGCCCATCCAGTAGACCTGGGCGCCGGCCCGGCTCAGGCGGGCCATCAAATCCTCGGCCCGTTCGCGGTAGATCCGGCGCCAGGACTCGCCGAGGCGCTGGTGGATCTCGCCGCCTTGGGCGATGTTCTGCTGATCGTTCATGCCGACCGAGACGACCACCGCATCGAACCGGCGCTCGGCCAGCAGACGCTCGGCCGCGGCGGCCCAATCGTAGAAATCGGTGCGGACCAGCCCGGTGCTCGCCCGGCCGCGATTGACCACGGCGAACCGCCCATCGCTCTGCGCCATCCGGGACAGGGTAACGCCGATCTCATGGCCCAGCGAGTCGCCGATCACCAGAACTTCGAGACGGGACTGCGCCGCCCGCGCGCCGGTCGACGGCACCAGGACGGGAACGGCGGTCAGCGCCGGACCAAGCCCGGCGGCCAGGGCGCCGAACAGGCCCATCATGCGGCGGCGCTCCCTGCCGTGACGGTCAAGGCCCATCTCGTCTCCCCCAGCAATGGTCTCCCTCGGGAGGATAGTTCCAAAAAAACCCGGCATCGACCAGCCCGGAGATCGCCATCGCGCCGCCGCCCCGTGCCAGGAGCGGCGGCGTGCGGGGAGCGGCGGCGCGGTGGCGACGGGCGGTCCGGATCAGCCCGCCCGGTATTCCGTCCCGTGCTCCGTTCCGTGGTCCGGCGCCGGCACGGCCGCATCGACCGGCGGCTCGGTTTCCGGCGCCGCCGATCCGTTCGACGCGCCGTTCGGCTCGCCGGGGGGGACCGCATCGGGCGACCAGGAGTCGGCCGAGGGTGCCGGTTCGGCTGCCGCGGGTGCTTCGGACGGCGCCTCGGGGAGCGGCGGAACCGGCGCCGATTCGGCCGCGGCGGCCGGCTCGGGGGCAGCCGCGACCGGCTC
>CAZTNV010000142.1:6033-9799 GCA_964615535.1 uncultured Mycobacteriaceae bacterium
GCGGCGGCGCGGCCGAGGCCGGTTCCGGCGCCGGGGGATCGGCCGCCGGCGGTTCGGCGGTGGCCGCTTTCGCCGTCATCAGGGCGCGCGACAGTTCCGCGACCCGGTTCATGTCCGAAATGATCCGATCGGATTCCTCTTTCATCCAGCTCTGGTAGACCTGGATGGCCTCGATCGGGGTGGCGCATTTGGCCAGATTGCGGGCCATCCGGGACGAACTTTCCGCCCGGGCGACCAGATGATCGTAACCGATCCGGATCAGTGCGTGGAGTTTTCCGGCGGCGTCGTAAGGGTCCGGCGGCGGAACCCCGCGTCCCGCAGTTTGCTTGGGCATGGCTCTCTCGACCTCCTTTCCGGTGATGCAGGAGACGCCATCGTCCCCGCGGCGGAAGAAAGCGCCGCATGATGGTCTTTTTGCTGCGGTGCAGCAAGATAGTTTTTCATCTAATCGGCTGAGGGAGGGGCCGGCGGCCGGGCCGGGATCGCCCGGATGATCGGGCGCGGCGCGATCGCGACGGTCGCGCCTGGAGAACGGATCGCCGGCCGCCGGGCACCGGCGCAAGGCCGGTCGGCGGGCCGGCAACTGCCCTGGCGGTGGGGGTCCTAGCGGCGGCGGGGATGCGGGCGGAGGAACAGCTCGTGGTCGGCCGAGGGCGGCGTGCGGATGATCGCGCCCCCGAACAGCAGATTGGGGGTCTGACCGTCGCTCGACAGCGGCAGGGCCAGCCAGTCGATGTGCTTCGAGCGGTTCTGGACGGTGTGATAGACCGCGCCGATCCGCCGGGCCTGCCCGTCGAGCGCGGAGGCGGCCAGCGCCTCGAACAGGTCGCGGGCATTCGACATGGGCAGGTCGCGAATGCCGAGCCGGGTCATTTCGGCGCCGAAGCCGCCGACCACCTGGGTCCCCATCAGGCGGCAGACCAGATCGAGCGGGTCGCGCCGGATGTCGAGCATGGCAACGTGCGGCAGCAGGCGAGGGATGTCGAGCGGGTCCAGATCGGCCCTGGCCGGCCACCGGCGGCCGTTCCGCTTGCCCTGCCAATAGGCATAGAACTCGCGCAGCAAAGGGCTGGAGATCTGCCCGGCGGACCCGATGACGGTGGACTCGAACTGATCGCGGCCCCGATCGGCATACCAGGACGGGTCGGGACCCTCCTTGTACAGTCTCACCGTCATGCAACCCTCCAACCGAAAGTCACTATACATTGGTTCATATTTCGCGCGGAACCTTAATGAGTCGTGAACGGAGTTGTCATTTTTGGAGGGGTCGCCCGGCCGGACCGGTCATCCGAGGGTGGCCGCCAACACCCATCCGGCCATCCCGGCATTGACCGTCAGCGTCATCGCCATGCCCGGCGCGCGGGCATAGGGGTGGACGAGATAACCCAGCCAGAACAGGGCTCTGCCGAGACAGAACAGCAGCGTGAGCAGGGCCAGGGCGGCCGCGTCGCCGGGCCCGAGGCGGACCGCCAGCGCGAGCAGCAGCGGCACGAATATGACCGTCTGCTCCACACTGTTGGACAGCGTGCGCTGGTTGATCCGGTACAACCGGCCTTCCGGGTCGGCGATCGGGTCGAACGCGCCGGACAGCGCGCGGCTGCCGGCCACCGCGACCACCATCAGCAGGATCAGCATCGCGGGCCAGGCCGCCAGGCCGGCGGCAAGGGCCAGCCGTGACCCCGGATCGCCCGCCCCCGGATCGAACGTCCCCGGATCGCCCGCCGGGCCGGACATGACCGGGAGCAGCAGCCGGAACAGCGCTACGGTGGCCAGCACCGCCGCGCCGTTGACCGCGATCGCCGCGCCGCGCAGCCGTGCCGATGCCGCCATCGCCCCAGACTCCCCTGCTGCGTCCGGTTCCGGTGAGGACCGGACGGGTCAGGCCAGACCCTTCTGGCCCATGTCGAGAAACCGGGCGCGGCGCTGCCGGCGCAGCGTCTCGCCGTCCAGCCCGTGCAGCTCGGCCAGCGCGTCGGCGAGCGCCTGCCCGAGCCGGGCGATGGCCGGCTCGGGCAGGCGCTGGGCGCCGCCGATCGGCTCCTCGATGATCTGGTCGATCACCCCGAGCTGTTTGAGGTCGGCGGCGGTCAGGCGCAGGGCCTGGGCGGCGTCGGCGGCCTGGGCGGCGCTGCGCCACAGGATCGAGGCGCAGCCTTCGGGCGAGATCACCGAATAGATCGCATGCTCCAGCATCAGCACCCGGTTGGCCGCCGCCAGCGCGATCGCGCCGCCCGACCCGCCCTCGCCGATGATCGCCGCGACCAGCGGCACGCCCAGGCCGAGGCAGGTCTTGAGGCAATGCGCGATGGCGCTGGCCTGGCCGCGCTCCTCCGAGGCCACGCCGGGATAGGCGCCGGCAGTATCGACCAGCGTGATCACCGGCAGCCGGAACCGGTCGGCCAGCCGCAGCAGCCGCTCAGCCTTGCGATAGCCCTCGGGCCGGGCCATGCCGAAATTGTGGCGGACCCGGGTTTCGGTGTCGGCGCCCTTTTCGGTGCCGATCACCATCACCGACCGGCCGCGGAACCGCCCGAGGCCGCCGATCACCGCGCGATCCTCGGCAAAGCAGCGGTCGCCGGCCAGCGGGGTGAACTCGGCGATCAGGCCGCGGACGTAATCGGACAGGTGCGGCCGGTTGGGATGCCGCGCGACCTGGACCTTCTGCGCCGGGGTCAGCCGCTCGTAGGTGGTGCGCAGCAGCCGGTCGACCTTGGCCTGGAGCCGCCCGACCTCGTCGGCAATGTTGATATCGCCGCCGGCCGACAGGTGCCGCAGCTCCTCGATCTTCGCCTCCAGCTCGGCGATCGGCTTCTCGAATTCCAGAAAGGTCTGCATGCGGGGGGCGGGGCGGCGGGTGGATCGGGACGGCGGGGACCCTGTCTACCACACCGGACGGAGAATTGGCAGGATCGGGGCCGGTCGGCCGCGGCACCCCGACCCCTGGTCCCGGCGGGAGGTGCCATCGCTCTCAGCACGCGCTGTCCTGGCCGGCTGATCGCACCGGGCATGGCGGTTGATGCAGGTCATGGTAGGGCGATCCTGTCGATGTTACAGATTTCCGATTGAAATAGGATGGACAGCGTAATATCGGAGTAGAGACGGGTGGTGCGATGTTTCGCGGGATTTGCCGTCGCTTGATGGGTCGCCGAACGCCACGGGCCCATGTCGCTGCCGAGGGCCGGACCGGCATTCGCATAATCGAGCCGGACGGCCGGGAAACGGTCATCGATATCGCCGGTGCCGACTGGATCGGCTTCGTCAATATCGGGGAAGACTTCCTGTCGCTTGTCGATGAAGGTTGGTGGTTGATCGGGGGCAGCGGCGGCGCCGTCGCCATCAATGTCGACTGTCCGGCAATCGATCTCTTGATGCGGGACGGGCCGCTTGCGGCGGTCATCGACCGCGTTCCCAGACGCATCCGGATCGACCTGGACTCCCGTCCGCGGGTGCTGCGCGGCAGGGATGCACTCGCCGGCATCGTTCACCTCGGCACCGCCGCCGCCGCTCAACTGCTTGCGACCGGTACACAGTCCGATGTCGTCAGCGTGCGGGATTTCCCGCGAATTGCGTAAAGGAGGAGACTATGGCGATCGGCTCCCGGCGCGCGGAACATGCGCCTGGACGATGCCGCGTGGCTCCCTTTCACCCGCCCTTGCCCTTGCCCAGCGGATGCAGCTCCTCGACCAGGCGGGCGAGGCGGTCGTCCAGGATGTGGGTGTAGATCTGGGTGGTCGCGATGTCGGCGTGGCCCAGCATCTTCTGGACC
>CAZTNV010000143.1:0-2922 GCA_964615535.1 uncultured Mycobacteriaceae bacterium
CGCCGACAAAGCGTCTTCACGGACGCACGGATTCCCGCTTCCGCGGGAATGACAGGTTTCGCGGGAATGACAAGTTTTGCGGGAATGACAGGTTTCGCGGGAATGACAAGTTCTGTCAGTATTTTTCTCTATCGGTGAATCTGCCGCCAGGGACCGTTGGCGGCCGGGTGGGCCCGCCGATCGCTGCCCGCCCCTACCCCCGCGCCACCGCCGCCGCCTTGTGCCCCGACCTTATGGCGCCCTCGATGGTGGCGGGGAGGCCGGTGGCGGTCCAGTCGCCGGCCAGGATCACGTTCGGCCATGCGGTGCGGGCGGGCGGGCGGCGGGCGATGTTGGCCGGGGTCTGGGTGAAGGTGGCGCGGCGTTCCTTGATGATGCGGACGGGCGGCACCGGGGCGGCGGGCAGGCCGAGCGCGCGGGCGGTGTCGGACCACAGCAGGGCGGCCAGCGCCTCGGCCGGCCGGTCGACCACGGCGTCGGCGGCGCTGACCGTGATGCTGACCATGTCGTCGCGGAAGAACAGCCAATGCGCCGTGCCGCCCAGCAGGCCCAGGACGGGAATGCCCTCGGGCAGCGCCACCGGCCGGTCCAGCCGGAAATGGGCGTTGACGATCGGCCGCCCCTCCTCCGGCACGGTCAGGCCGGGCAGCAGCTCCGCCGCGAGGCCCGGCGGCACCGCCAGCACCACGAGGTCGTCCGGCCCGAGCGGCACGGTGGCGTCGCCGAAGGCCAGCGCCGCGGCGCGGCCCGCCGCGATCTCGATGCCGCGCAGCCGGGCGCCGCACCGCACCGGGGCGCCGTGGCGGGCGAGCAGCGCCAGGGCGGGGTCGACCAGGCTGGCGCCCAGGCCCTTGCGGGCGATCAGCGGGCGGCACCACGCCTCGCCGCGGGCAAAGGTTTCGGCCAGCACCGCCCAGAGCGGCCGTGCCGCCGCCTCCCCCGGCGCGCAATTGAGCGCCGCCAGGGTCAGGGGTTCCCAGAACGGCCGGTAGAGCGGATGGTCCGGGGCGACGCACTCGGCCACCGTCGCCGCCGCCCCGGCCCGCGCCAGCTTCAGGCCCGACAGGTAGTCGGCCGGGCGGGTGCCGGGCAGCCGCCGCGATCGGGAGAAGATCCACCACGGGACCGGGCCGGCATTGGGCCGCACGGTCCAGCGCCGGCCGCTGGCCAGATCGACGAAGGGAAAGGCCGCGCGGGCCGGCCCGATCAGGCTGTCGGCGGCGCCGATCTCGGCCAGATAGGCGAGCGCGGCGCGGTTGGCGCTGAGCAGCAGGTGGTTGCCGTTGTCGATGGTGCGGCCGAGCGTGCGGTCGAAGAACGAGCGGCAGCGCCCGCCGGCCTGCGGCGCCGCCTCGTACAGCGCGATCCGGCGGCCGGCCAGCGCCAGACGCACCGCGCAGGCCAGCCCGGCGACCCCGGCGCCGGCTATGTGGACGGTCGCCATCGCGGACGGAACAGCCCCTGGCGGAATGCGGCCCATGACTTCTGCCGTTTGGACAGGCGCAGCGGCGGCGCGCCGGCCGGCCAGCCGCGCCGCTCCAGCACGTCGAGATAGCGCTCATAAATGCCCATCATCAGCAGCGCCGGGGCCAGCCGGCGGCGGTTGCAGCGGGCCAGGGCGGCATCGGCCTCGGCGAAGCGCGCCCGCGCCGTGGCGGCCAGACCGGTGCAGACCGCGGGCAGCGCCGGATGGGCGAGCAGCGCCGCCGGCCCGTCGGCCACCCGGATGCCGTGCCGCGCCAGCAGGTCGCCGGGCAGGTAGATGCGCCCGCGCTCGGCGTCCTCGGCGATGTCGCGCAGGATGTTGGTGAGCTGCAGCGCCTCGGCCAGGGCCAGCGCGAAGTCGGGCGCCGCGGGATCGCCGGCGCCGAAGATGCGGATCGACAGCAGCCCGACCGCCCCGGCGACGCGCCGGCAATAGAGCGTCAGGGTCGCGGAGTCGGGGCCGTGCATCTGCTCGCGGGCGTCCATCTCCATGCCGTCGATCAGGGCGATGAACTCCTCCCGCGGCAGGCCGTAGCGCCGCACCGGTTCGGCCAGCGCCAGGGTGGTCGGGCGGCCGGGGCGGCCGGCATAGAGCCGGTCGATCTCCCGCCGCCACTCGGCCAGCGCGGCCAGCTTGTCGACCTCCGCGCCCGGCTCGTCGGCGATGTCGTCGACCTCGCGGCAGAATGCATAGACGCCGTACATCGCGTCGCGCCGCGGCCGGGGCAGGATTTTCATGCCCGGACCGAACGAGGTGCCGGACTGCTCGACCACCCGCCGGACATGGGCCAGCGCCGCATCCAGATCGCCGGGCGGTGCCGCCATCGCTGCGCGCTCCAGGACCGTCATCGGGCTCACGCCGTCCGGCCGGGGCGGCGGCCGAACAGGCCTTGCGCCACCCCCGAAGCGCCGCAGCGCAGAAAATCGAGTCTGGTCAGCGCGACCCGCCCGGCCAGCGGATCGCCGCGCCGCAACCGGGCCAGCAGCCGCCACGCCAGCCGCAGGATCACCGCCGATTCCATCGCCAGAGGCCGGCTGCGCAGCCGGCCGGGCAGCCCGTCGGCCACCCGCAGCAGATCCTCGGTGGCATCGAGCGCGCGGTCGAGCACCGTGCGCAGGCCCGGCGAGACGCGCGGCGCCTCGAGCGCGCCGACGCCGCCGGCCAGCGGCTCGAGCCAGTCCAGCGGCAGGTAGACCCGGTCCAGGCTGCGGTAATCGGCCTGACAGTCCTGGAGGTGGTTGAGCACCTGGAGCGCGTTGCACAGCGCGTCCGAGGCCGGCCAGCCGTCGCGCGATTCGCCGTGCAGATCGAGCAGGTAGCGGCCGACCGGCGCGGCGGAGTGGTTGCAGTAGTCGATCAGCTCGGCCCAGTCGCGGTACCGCAGCTTCACCGCGTCCTGTTTGAACGCGGCGATCAGGTCCAGCCCGTGGCGCGCC
>CAZTNV010000143.1:2932-9776 GCA_964615535.1 uncultured Mycobacteriaceae bacterium
CGCCGGTCTCGGCAAGGCTGGCGCGCAGCCGGTGCGCCTTGTCCAGCCCCGGCCCGTCGGGATCGGCGCCCGACAGCGCCGCCGCGAAGGCGTCCAGCCGGGCGATCTTGTCGCCGGGTGCCAGATCGGGATTGTCGGCGATGTCGTCGATCGCGCGGGCGAAGGCATAATAGGTCGCGACATGCGGCCGCAACGCCGCCGGCAGCAGCCACGAGCCGACCGGAAAATTCTCGTCGCGCGCCGATTTGCCGGAGGGGGTTTCGACCGTCACTGTCACGCACGACCTCGATGCAAGCCGGGGACCTCCGGCAGCCGGTGGACCCCGCCCATTCATTACCCAAGCGGAGCGGTTTCCGCCATCCCCGGATCGCCGGGGATCGCATCGCCAAGAATCACGAGGGCGCGCCGATGTCCATCACCTGCACCCTTACGGTGCGGGTGGCGCCGTTGCGGAGGATGGTCAGTTCGACCTCGTTGCCGATTCCGGCCGCCTCCAGCAGGGGGGCCATGTCGGCGACGCTGGTCACCGGCTGGCCGTCGACATGGGTGATCACGTCGCCGATCTGCCGCCGGGCCGGATCGAAGCCCTGCAGCCCGGCGGCCGCGGCGGCCGATCCGGGCCTGACCTCGGCCACCACCACCCCGGTCACGCCCAGCCGCGCCGCGACCTCCTCGCCGGCCGCGCCGATGCCGATGCCGGGGCGCGGCACCCTGCCGTCGCGGATCAGCGTCGGCACGATGCGGTTGACCGCATCCACCGGCACCGCGAAGCCGATCCCGCCCGAGGCGCCGGTGCCGGACAGGATGGCGGTGTTGACGCCGACCAGCCGCCCGGCCGAATCGAGCAGCGGCCCGCCGGAATTGCCCGGGTTGATCGCCGCGTCGGTCTGGATCACGCCGCCGATCTCGCGCCCGCGCTCGGTCGGCAGCAGGCGGTCGAGCGCGCTGACCACGCCGGTGGTCAGCGTCCGCGACAGGCCGAACGGATTGCCGATCGCCAACACCGACTGCCCGACCCGAAGCTCGGTCGAGCTGCCGATCGGGATCGGCCGCAGCGTCGCGCGGTTGGTCGCCAGCCGCAGCACCGCCAGATCGTAATCGGCCGCGGTGCCGACCACCCGGGCCGCGATGCTCTCGCCGGAATCGAGCCGGACCGAGACGTCGGTGGCGCCCTGGACGACGTGGTTGTTGGTCACGACATGGCCGGCGGCGTCCCACAGGAAGCCCGAGCCGGTGCCGCTGGACACCTGCCCGACCGGCTTGCCGAACGGGTCGAGCTGGGCGGTGCGGGTGTAGATGTAGACCACCGAGGGCGCGGCATTCTCGAAGATCTCGATGGTCTGCCGCTCGAGCTCGGACAGCTCGCCGCGCGCCGTGACCGCCCGCGGCTCGTCGGCGGTCAGCCACGCGCTGCGGATGAAGCGGTCGCCCAGCCAGATCGTCGCCAGCAGCAGCAGCCAGATGATGACGTAGCGCACGAACCGGTCGCGCATTCTGCCCTCTCCGAAACGCCCCCGGCCGGGATCATAGCGCGGATCACCGGTCCTGGCTCTCGAAGCGTTGGCGCAGGCGCGTCTGCTGCTCGGGCGTCAGCCGCGCCCAGACCAGGTCCAGATTCGGCCGGACATGGGTCGCGCCGGCCAGCAACGCCCGGCCATAATAGGTGTAGGCGCGGACGTCGTCGCGGCCGACCATGACGCCCTGCGCGTACATCCAGCCGAGGATCTCGAGCGCGTCGGCCGAGCCGAACTCCGCCATGGCGCGAATCGCCGCGAGATCCTGGCGCCGGTAGTCCTGGCGCGACAGGCGCTGCAGCACCGCCTGCCAGTCCGCTTCGGCGACCGGCGGGGTGGGCGGCGGCGGAGTCGGCCGGCGCGGCGGTGCCGGCGGGGTGGCGTTGCCGCTCGGCAGCCCGAAATCCGGGTTCTCGGTATTGACCTCGGGCGCCGGCAGGATGCGGGTCTGGTCGAGGATTTCGCGCCATCGCGCGCACCATTCGGGCGGCTGCGCGACCCCGCATTCGATCAGGTTCTGCTCGAACGAGCGCAGCAGCCAGCTCGAGTCGGGCACCGGCGCTTCCGCAGCGAAGGCGGCGCCGGTCGCGGCCAGACACAGCGTCGCTGCGGCCAGTGCGGCGCCGGCAGCAATCCGGCCGGGGATCATCCTTGTCATGCGACGCCGGCTATTCGGCGGCCTTGGCCGCGGCGACGCCCGGCCGCGGGGAGAATCGCCGCCCGGCCTGCCGTCCCGCCTCGAAGGCCGATTTCGCCACCAGCCGGTTGGCCGCCCGCGGCCGGCGGAACACCAGATCGAGGCGGGCCAGCTCCTCCTCCACCAGATCGTGCTTGACCACCACCAGATCGCGGCCGGTGGTGGCGCGGTTGGTCCGGTCGCGCTCGGCCTTCAGCGCGGCGAGCTTGTCGGCGATCGAATTGGCCATGCCGATCAGGAAGGAGCGCACCACGGTGCGGCGGTCGTCGGGATGGTAGCCGAGATAGTCGCGGGTCCGCTTGTATCGCAGGGTCTCCAGATCCATCGCGGCGTCGATCACGTCATAGAGATAATGCGCGGCCTCGACATCGGGGCGCAGGCCGAAGAACACGTAGCGGATTTCGCCGCGGTCGCTGGACTCGCGCCAGACCCGGCAGTCGCAGAAGCCGGCCACCGCGGTGACGCAGCCATCGATCGGGCCGCGCTGGCGCCGGCCGGTGTCGATGCCGCCGCGGGCGCAGCGTTCCTGGCGCAGCTCGACATCGCTGAGCGACAGTTGGTACTGGTCGAGCAGCGCCGCCACCTTGGCCGCGGCCGCCATGGCTTCCTGCTCGGTGCAGCCATTGGCGACGGTCTTCGACCGCAATGCCTGGATGCGCGCCTTCAGGCGGTCTAGGTCCATTCGCGCCGGTTCCCCCGTGTCACCTTCGCCGCCCTCGGCCGTCTTGCCGGGTGCATCATGGGCAATGCCCGCGGGAGTGTAAACCTTGCAACCCGCCGCGGCGCCCCCGACCTGGACCGTTCCGCGCGCCGGTTGTCGATCACATCTACATATTGCGGTCGATCCGCGCTATGGTGACCTGCGCTAGCCGAGTCGCCTGCCTGTTTCCCCTGCCCTGCCCGTTTCCGGAATCCGCCGATGCGCTTTGTCCATTGCGCCGATATCCATCTCGACAGCCCGCTGCGCGGCCTGGACGCGCATGACGCCGCGCCGGTCGCGGCGGCGCGGCAGGCGACCCGGCGGGCTTTGGACAATCTGGTGCAATTATGTATCGAGGAGCGCGCCCGGTTCCTGATCATCGCGGGCGATCTGTACGACGGCGACTGGCAGGATTTCAACACCGGGCTGTTCTTCGTCCGGGCCATGGCGCGGCTCGGCGCGGCGGGCATCGAGGTGTTCGTGCTGCGCGGCAATCACGACGCCGCCAGCGCGATCACCAAGGCCCTGCGCCCGCCCGTCTATGTCCGGGGGTTCCATCATCTCAAGCCCCAGAGCATCGCGATCGACGATCTGAAGGTCGTGCTGCATGGCCAGTCGTTCCGCCAGCCGGCGGTGACCGACAATCTGGCGGCGGGCTATCCGGCGCCGCGCGAGGGCTGGTTCAACATCGGCGTGCTGCACACCAGCCTGACCGGCCGCGACGGCCATGAACGCTACGCCCCCTGCGCCGCGGAAGAGCTGGCGGCGCGCGGCTACGACTACTGGGCGCTCGGCCATGTCCATCGGCGGGAGGTGGTTGACGACCGGCCGCATATCGTGTTCCCCGGCAATCTCCAGGGGCGGCACATCCGCGAGACCGGCGCCAAGGGCTGCACCCTCGTGGAGGTCGCGGAGAACCGGGTGGTCGGGATCGAGCACCGCGCCGTCGATGTGCTGCGCTGGGCGATGGTCGAGGTCGAGGCGGCGGAGGCCGCGGATGCCGGGACGCTGCTCGACCGGTCGCGGGCCGCGCTGGCGCGGGCGGTCGCGGCGGCCGAGGGCCGGCTGCTGGCGGTGCGGGTGAAGCTCGCGGGCCATGGTCCGGCGCTGGACGAATGGGCGGCCCGGCAGGCCGCCTGGACCCAGGAGCTGCACGCCGCGGCGGCCGATCTCGGCACCGACCGGCTGTGGATCGAGAAGGTCGCCCTGGCCGCGCCGCCGCCGCCCGCCCCCGGATCGGACGGTCCGCTGCCGGACGAGGCGCTGGGCGAGGTCGCCCGCACCTTTGCCGAGCTGGCCGGGAGCGAGGCGGACCTGGCCCGGCTGGCCGCCGAGTTCCGCGACATTGCCAATGTCCTGCCGCCGGCCCTGCGCGACGGCGAAGACGGGGTGCGGCCCGACGATCCCGACTGGCTGCGCGGGTTTCTCGGCCGGGCGGCGCGGCTGGCCGGGGCGCGGCTGGCCGGCGGGCGGGACTGACCCATGCGGCTCAACCGCCTGCACCTCAAGGCGTTCGGCGCCTTCACCGACCGGCGGCTGGAGTTCGGGGCGCCGCGCGACGGCATTCACCTGATCTTCGGCCGCAACGAGGCGGGCAAGAGCACCAGCCTGCGCGCCCTGTGCGACCTGCTGTTCGGCTTTCCCCATCAGGTCCGCGACGCGTTCCGCCACGACGCCGCCAGTCTGCGGGTCGGCGCCGAGATCGAGAATGCCGCCGGCCGGACGCTGACCTTCTACCGCCGCCGCGGCACCAAGGGAACCCTGCTGGCCGGGGACGACTCGCGCCTGCCCGACGATGCGCTGGAGCCGTTTCTCGGCACGGTCGGCCGGGATTTCTTCGAGCGGCTGTTCGGCCTGGATCACGAGCGCCTGCGCAAGGGCGGCGAGGCGATCCTGCAAGGCGAGGGCGAGGTCGGGCTGAGCCTGTTCCAGGCCGCGGCCGGGCTGGGCGGGCTGCGTCAGGTGCTGGCCGCGCTGGGCGGCGAGGCCGAGGAGCTGTTCAAGCCGCGCGGCCAGATCCCCCTGATCAACCGCGCCCTGGCCGCCCATCGCGACGCCCGCGAGCGGCTGCGCGCCGCGGTCCTGCCCGGCAAGCGATGGGCCGACACCCAGGACGACTATCAGCGGGTCGAGCAGGACGGCCGCGCGCTGGACGACCGATTGCAGACCGCCCGAACCGAACGCGCCCGGCTCGACCGCATCCGGCGCACCCTGCCGCTGCTGGCCCGCCGCGCCGAGCTGGCGGCCGAGCTGACCCTGCTGGCCGAACTGCCCGAGCTGCCGCCCGATGCGCCGGAGCAGCGCCGCGCCGCCCAGACCGCCCTGCGCGAGGCCGAACGCGACCGCGATCAGGCGCGGGCGGAGATCGCGCGGCTGACCGCCGAACGGGCCGGGCTGGCGCAGGACGGGGCGATCCTGGCCTGTGCCGAGGAGATCGCCGCGCTCGACCAGGACCGCGGGGCGATGCGCAAGCATCTGGCCGATCTGCCCAAGCGCGAGACCGAGGCGGCGGAACTGCGGCGGCAGATCGCGGCGCTGCTGCGCGATGCCGGCCGGCCGGCGGACCCGGCCGGCGGGTTCGCCGCCCTGCCGCCCCGGCCGGTGCTGGCGGAGATCCGCGCCCTGGCCGCGGAGTTCGCCGGGCTGCACAGCAGGGCCGATCAGGCGCGGCAGGCGATGGACGAGCTGGGGGCCGAGCTGGCGCGCGACCGCGACCGGCTGGCCGACGTGCCGGATACCGCCGATCCGGCCCCGGCGCGGGCCGCGCTGGAGCGGGTCGCGGCGGAGGGGCGGATCGAGGAGGAGCGCCGCAAGACGGCCGCGGCGGCGGCGGATCTCGCGGCGAAGATCGAGCGCGGTCTGGCCGGCCTGCCGCTGTGGAGCGGCGGGATCGAGGCGCTGATGCGGCTGGCGGTGCCCGCCGAGGCGGCGGTGGAGCAGTTCGATGCCCGGCTGCGCGGCCTGACGGCGGAGTTGCAGACCGCCGGCCGGGCGGTCGAGGACGCGCGCGAGCGGCTGGCCGATATCGACCTCGATCTGCGTCATCTGGCGGCCGGCGGGGCGGTGCCGACGATCGAGCAGCTCGCGGCGGAACGGCAGCGGCGCGAGGCCGGCTGGCGGCTGGTGCGGCGGGCGTTCATCGACGGCGCCGAGGATGTGAGTACGGAGGCCGCCGCCTTCGATGCGGCGCGCCCGCTGCCCGAGGCGTATGAGCATCAGGTCGGCGCCGCCGATGCCGCCGCCGATGCGCTGCGCCAGGATGCCGAGCGCGTCGCCCGCCATGCCGCCCTGCGCGCCGATCGCGACAAGGCCGCGGCGCTGGCCGAGCGCCGCACCGAAGCGGACAGGGCTGCGGCCGCGGCGCTGGCCGGGGCCGAGGCGGCGTGGCTGGCGCTGTGGACGCCGCTGGGCAGTGCAGCCGGTTCGCCGGCGGAGATGCGCGGCTGGCTGGGCCAGCGCGAGCGGCTGGCCGCGCTGTCCGATCAGCACGACTCGGCGGTGCGCGCCGGTGCCGCGGTCGAGGCGCGGATCGCGGCCTGTTGCGGCGAGCTGGTGCGGGCGATGGCCGGGCTGGGCGCACCGGTTCCGGCCGAAGAGGCGACCGAGCTCGGGCGGCTGGTCGAGCGCGTGCGGGGGGAGATCGACGGCCGCACCCGCCGGCTGGCCGAGCGCGCCCGCCTGACCGAAGCCATCCGCGACAAGGAGCACCGGCTGCGCGCCGCCGGGGATCGCTCCGCGCAGACCGGGGCGGCGCTGGCCGACTGGCGCGAGCGGTGGCGGATCGCCCTGACCGCCCTGGGCCATGCGCCGGACACCACCCCGGCCGCCGCCGAGACCGTTCTCGACCTGCTGGATCAGGCGCGCGGATTGTCGGGCCGGCTGGACGATCTCGGCCACCGGATCAGCCGGATGCGGGAGGACCTGAACGGCTTC
>CAZTNV010000144.1:0-9737 GCA_964615535.1 uncultured Mycobacteriaceae bacterium
GGATTCGAACCCGTGTTGCCGCCGTGAAAGGGCGGTGTCCTGGGCCTCTAGACGAAGGGGACGACCCACACAGACCTAGACGCCGCAGCCTGCAAAATCAAGCCGTTTCGCCGCCGCCGGACGCTCGGCCGCAAGCCGGGGCGGCCCAGACCGGGGCGCCGTCCTCGATCAGGAACTGCACCCGCTCCTGGCCGTTCCAGCGGTCCAGGCGCAGGGTACCGGCCAGATGCAGCGGCGCGCCGCCGATATCGAGCAGCGCCCGGCCGAGCGGCGTATCGAGTGCGCGAAAGGCAATCGCGCGCAGCCGGCCGCCGTCGCCGCCGGTCAGGAAGCAGCTCACATGCCCGGTCCCGACGATGTCGGCGCGGGCGACCCGCACCGCGGTCAGCGCGAAGCGCGGCTGGGGGTTGCCGGGGCCGAACGGGCCGAGCCGCTCCAGCAGCGCCGCGAGGTCCGGCGTCGCACCGCCGACCGAAAGGGCGCCGTCCATCTCCATCACCGGCACCGCCGGCCCGGTTGCCTGAGTGCCGGCATGCTCGTTGAGAAATGCACCCAGCGCCGCCACACGCTCGCACGCGACGGAAAACCCGGCGGCCATCCGGTGGCCGCCGCCGGCGGTCAGCAGCCCGGCCCGCCGCGCCGCGATCACCGCGGCGCCGAGGTCGATCTCCGGCACCGAGCGGCCCGAGCCGCGGCCGATTTCGCCATCCAGCGCGATCGCGCAGGCCGGGCGGTGATAGCGCTCGCGCAGCCGGCCGGCGACGATGCCGACCACGCCGGGATGCCAGCCCTGCCCCACCGCAACGATCACCGGGCCGGGCGCCGCCAGCGCCTCGACCTGTGCGATCGCCTCGCGCAGCACCGCAGCCTCGATCGCCTTGCGGTCCTCATTGTGGGTGTCGAGCAGCGCCGCCAGCTCCGCCGCCTCGGCGGGATCGTCGGTGGCAAGCAGCAGGGCGCCCAGATCGCACCGGCCGATCCGGCCGCCGGCATTGATCCGCGGCCCCAGCGCGAAGGCCGCGTGGCCGGCATCGACCCGCTCCGCCAGCCGCGCCACATCGGCCAGCGCCTTCAATCCCGCATTGTTGCGGCGAGCCAGCACCTTCAGCCCCTGGGCAACCAGCACGCGGTTGACCCCGGTCAGCGGCACCACATCGCAGATCGTGCCGAGCGCGACCAGATCCAGCAGATCGAGCAGGTTCGGTTCGGCCGGGCGGTTCGGCGCCCCGTCGAAGAAGCCGGACCGGCGCAGCGCCCGGTTGACCGCGACCAGCGCCAGGAAGGTGACGCCGCAGGCCGCCAACTGGCCGAACCGGCCGGTTTCGTCCAGCCGGTTGGGATTGACCACCGCCAGCGCCTCGGGCAGGCGCGGTTCGGCGGCATGGTGGTCGAGCACGACCACGTCGAGCCGGGCCGCCGCCGCCGCCGCCAGCGGCTCGAAGGACAGCGTGCCGCAATCGACCAGGATCGCCAGCCCCGCGCCCGCCGCCTTCAGGGTCAGCAGGGCCGGCGCGTTCGGGCCATAGCCCTCGGTGACCCGGTCGGGGATGTAAAGGCGGGCCGGCGCGCCGACGGCCCGCAGATAGCGCAGCAGCAGCGCCGAGGCGGTCGCCCCGTCGACATCGTAGTCGCCATAGACCGCGATCGTCTCGCCGCCCCGCACCGCCCGCGCGATGCGCGCCGCGGCGCGGTCCATGTCCCGCAGCAGCGAGGGATCGGGCAGGCCGGTGCGCAGGCTGGGATTGAGATGCGCCTCGACCTCGTCCGGCCCGACACCGCGCGCGGCGAGCAGGCGCGCCACCAGTTCGGGCAGGTCGTGCCGCTGCGCGAGCGTGGCGGCCAGCCGCGCATCGCCCGGGCGGATCAGCCACGACCGGCCGGTCAGCGATTGGCCAACCTGCAGAAATGCGGTGTCGTCCGGCACGCCCGCGTGAATCGCCTGCATTACCCCGCCAAGGATTCGATCCGGATCATCCGCGGCGGCTCCAGCACCGAATCGAGCGCGCCGATCGCACCCAGGGCCCGGATCATGCCCGATTCCTCGGTCTCATGCGTGGTGATGACCACCGGCACCGCATCGCCCGGCGACCGGCCGCGCTGGAGAATGCTCTCGACCGAAATGGCGTGATCGCGCATATGGGCGGTGATGTCCGCGATCACGCCAGGACGGTCGACCACCATCAATCTCAGATAATAGGCGCCAAGCCGCCGCTCGATCGGCACGATCGGCACGGCCGCGAGTTGCCCCGCCGGGATGCCCAGCGCCGGGGAGCGGCAGCCGCGGGCGATATCCATCAGATCGGCGACCACTGCCGAGGCGGTCGGCCGGTCCCCTGCCCCGCGCCCGACCATCATCACCTCGCCGACCGAATCGCCCAGCGCGACCACCGCGTTGAACACCCCGGATACCGTTGCGATCGGCGAGTCCGCCGGGATCATGCAGGGATGGACCCGCAGATCGAACCCACTCGCCGTCCGTCGCGCCAGCCCGAGCAGCTTGATGCGGTAGCCGAGCTCATCGGCATAGGCGATGTCGAGCGCCGAGATATGGCGGATGCCCTCGACCGGAATGGCCGCGAAATCGACCGTGCCGTTGAACGCCAGCGCGCCGAGGATGGCCAGTTTGTGGGCCGTGTCGATGCCGTCGATGTCGAACGCGGGATCGGCCTCGGCATACCCCCTCTTCTGGGCCTCGGCCAGGACCTCGCCGAATTCGCGGCCGCTCTCGCCCATTTCCGACAGGATGAAGTTGCAGGTGCCGTTGAGGATGCCGAACACCGAAGCGATCCGGTTGGCCGCCAGGCCCTCGCGCAGCCCCTTGATGATCGGGATGCCGCCGGCCACCGCCGCCTCGAACCCCAAAGTCACGCCGACCGCCTCCGCCCGCCGCGCCAACCCGGCACCGTGCAGCGCCAGCAGGGCCTTGTTGGCGGTGACCACGTGCTTGCCGCGGTCGATCGCGGTTTCGCATACGGCGCGGGCGATGCCGTCGGCGCCGCCGATCAGCTCGGCGACCGTGTCGATCTCGGGATCGGCGGCCATCGCCGCCGCATCCTGGTACCAGCGCACCGCGGACAGGTCGACGCCGCGGTCGCGGGTTCGGTCGCGCGCCGATACCGCGGCCACGACGATCCGCCGGCCGCATCGCCTGGCCAGCAGATCCGCCTGCTGTTCCAGCACCTTGAGCACGCCGGACCCGACCGTGCCCAGCCCGGCGATCGCCAGCCTGATCGGCGGGATCAAGAGACCGCCACCCGCCGCGGCGTCTGGTCCACCTCGACCGGCGGGTTCGACAGCAGGGTCTTGACGCTGCGAACCGCCTGGCGAATCCGATGCTTGTTCTCGACCAGCGCGAACCGCACGAAGCCCTCGCCATATTCGCCGAAGCCGACACCCGGCGCCACCGCCACCCGGGCGTGCCGCAGCAGCAGCTTGGAGAATTCCAGCGCGCCCAGATGGGCGAAATCGGGTGGAATCGGCGCCCAGACGAACATCGTCGCCACCGGCTTCGGGATCGACCAGCCGGCCGCCGTCAAGCCATCGACCAGCACGTCCCGCCGCTCGCGATAGGTTTCGCGCATTTCTTCGACACAGGTCTGCGGACCGTTCAGCGCGGCGGTGCCGGCCACCTGAATCGGCGTAAAGGCCCCGTAATCGACATAGGATTTCACCCGCGCCAATGCGCTGCACAATCTTTTATTGCCGGCCGCGAAGCCAATGCGCCAACCGGGCATCGAATAGGTCTTGCTGAGCGAGGTGAATTCCACCGCAATATCGCGCGCCTCAGGGATCTGCAGAATCGACGGCGGCGGCGGGCAGTCGAAATAGATTTCCGAATAGGCCAGATCGGACAGGATGTAGATGCCCTTCTTGCGGCAGAACTCGACGATCGGGCCATAGAAGTCGAGATCGACCACCTGGGTGGTCGGATTGGCCGGAAAGCTCAGCACCAGGGCGGTCGGCTTGGGCACGCTATGCATGACCGACCGCTCGAGCATGGTCATCACGTCGAAGCCCTGGCCGAACGGCAGGCTGCGAATGGCGGCACCGGCGATGATGAAGCCGAACATGTGGATCGGATAGCTGGGGTTCGGCGCGAGAATGATGTCGCCCGGGCTGGTGATCGCCTGGGCAAGATTGGCCAGCCCCTCTTTCGATCCTATGGTCACCACCACCTCGGACTCCGGATCGAGCGAGACATTGAACCGGCGCGCATAGTACCCGGCCAAGGCCCGGCGCAGCCCGGGAATACCCTTGGAATTGGAGTACCGGTGAGTCCGCGGATTCTGCACCGCCTCGACCAGCTTGTCGATAATATGCTGAGGTGTCGGCATGTCCGGATTGCCCATGCCGAAATCGATGATGTCCTCGCCGGCGCCCCGCGCGGCCGCCTTCATGGCGTTGACCTCGGCAAACACATAGGGAGGAAGGCGCTTGATGCGATGGAATTCCTGGTCGATCACGGTGAGCTCCCGGCCGGTCTTGAATGCGGGTCGCAGCGCGGGCCGACCCAGACGGTGCCGGCGCGATCCTCCATAGCTTTGTTCTAGCCCTCCGATCGTCAATTATCGAGTTGAAAATCAGGTTAAATCAAGAGGTATCCGGCGGTGCCGCCCGATCGCGCCGCATCCGCTGACAGATACAGAAGGACTCCTCGGATGGTGGAACGGCCAGCAACCCGGACGCCGGAAAGGCGACCGGCACCCGGCCAGGGGTCTCCGCCGGCCGGCCATCATGATACCCTCCGGCACCCCGATCAGCCGGCGGCCTTTTCGGAAAGCGACACCTCGACGCCGGTGTCGCCCGCAACTGCCCTGATCGTCCCGCAATGCACGGCCGAGTTACCCTATGCAAACAGTCTTCAGATCGTGTATGAAACTTCCCAAATCATCAAGAGGAACCTGCAACGCAGCCGGGTAAACGGTTGCGGCCCGGGTCGGGCAGCGGGTGACGACATACCGAGCAACAGGCTGAAGGATAAGGTGGCATGGCCCAGCAATCGGGTAAACCTGCGGGCGGCACTCCGCCAACCGGGGGTGAAGTGAAAATGCCTGACCCGGTTCAAATGAGCCGGGCAATGGCCGACATCGCCCAGCGCAGTCAGCGCATCGTCGCGGAATTCCTCCAACGCCAGGCCAGCGAGAAGCCCGGCTCGATGGACCCGTTCAACGTCGGCAACGCCTTCTTCGAGATGACCACGAAGATGATGGCGGACCCGGCGCGGCTGATGCAGGCGCAGATGTCGCTGTGGAACGACTATCTGACCCTGTGGCAGCGGACGACCCAGCGCCTGATGGGTCAGGAAGCCGATCCGGTGGCGACGCCGGCGTCGGACGACAAGCGGTTCAAGGACAGCGCCTGGGACGAAAACACGGTCTTCGACTACATCAAGCAGTCCTATCTGCTGTCGGCCCGCTGGCTGCAATCGACCGTGACCGACGTCCAGGGCCTGGATGAGCGGACCGCCAAGAAGGTCGAGTTCTACACGCGGCAGTTCGTCGACGCGATGGCGCCCTCCAACTTCGTGATGACCAATCCCGAAGTGCTGCGCGCCACCATGGAAAGCGGCGGCGAAAATCTGGTCAACGGCCTGAAGAACCTGCTGGGCGACCTCGAGCGCGGCAAGGGCCAGCTCGCGATCAGCATGACCGATTACGATGCCTTCCAGGTCGGCAAGAACATTGCCGTGACCCCGGGCAAGGTGGTCTATCAGAACGATCTGATGCAGCTCCTGCAGTACACGCCGACCACCACGGAAGTGTACAAGCGGCCGCTGCTGATCGTCATGCCGTGGATCAACAAGTATTATATTCTCGATTTGCGGCCGAAGAACAGCTTCATCAAGTGGGCGGTTGACGAAGGTCACACCGTGTTCGTGACCTCGTGGGTCAATCCGGACGAGACGCTGGCCAAGAAATCGTTCGAGAATTACCTTCTTGAGGGGCCGCTGACCGCGCTCGACATCATCCAGCAGGCGACCGGCGAGCGCGACGTCAACGCCATCGGCTATTGCCTGGGCGGTACCCTGCTGGCCAGCACCCTGGCCTACATGACGGCCAAGGGCGACGACCGGATCAAGAGCGCCACCTACTTCACCACGATGACCGATTTCTCCGAACCCGGCGAACTCGGCATTTTTATTGACGAAGCGCAGATTTCCGGCCTCGAAGCCAAGATGAGCGAGCAGGGCTTCCTCGACGGCCGGCAGATGGCGACCACGTTCAACATGCTGCGCGCCAACGACCTGATCTGGTCGTTCGTGGTCAACAACTATCTGCTGGGCAAGGACCCCTTCCCGTTCGATCTGCTGTACTGGAACAGCGATTCGACGCGGATGCCCGCGACCATGCACAGCTTCTATCTGCGCAAGTTCTATCAGGAAAACAAGCTGATCGAACCGGGCGGCATCACCCTGGCCGGCGTGCCGATCGACCTGCGCCGCATCACGACTCCCAGCTTCCTGGTTTCGGCCAAGGAAGATCATATCGCGCCGTGGAAGTCGACCTATGCCGGCACCCAGCTCTACTCCGGTCCGGTCACCTTCTGTCTGGCGGCCTCGGGCCATATCGCCGGCATCGTGAACCCGCCGGCGGCCAAGAAGTATTGCTACTGGACCAACACCAAGACCCCGAAGGAGCCGGACGCCTGGTACGAGACCGCCAAGCAGAACGAGGGCTCGTGGTGGCCGGAATGGGCCAAGTGGGTTGCCAAGTTCGGCGAAGGCAAGGTCCCGCCCCGCGAGCCGGGTGGCGGCAAGCTGGCGATCATTGAGGACGCACCCGGCAGTTACGTCGCCAAGCGGCTGGTCTGATCCTGCGCTGGTCGATCCCGGCCGGACGTTTGGGAGTAGTCCCGGATGCTTCGGCCGCTTCAAATGCCATCCTTATCGGCGCCGCCGCCCGTTCCGGGCGGCGGCGTTTGTTTTGGCGGCATGGCTCTTCGACCAACTCCGTTCGGTCGCGTGCAGGGATGACGTGCCGTGAAATCTCTTCTATTGCTCGTCCTGGTCATGGCTGTCGCCGGTCCGGGATCGATACCGCCGGCCTCGGCCCAGACCGGCGATCCGGAGACACGATCCGGCCGGAGCGAGCGTGTCACCATTGAGTCTACGGACTGGCCCTGGATTGCGATCGGCCGCGTCAACCAGGCCGGTATCCAGAGCCGGAGCCATTGCACCGGCACGCTGATCGGTCCGCGTCAGGTTCTGACCGCGGCGCACTGCGTCTACAGCCGGGAGCGTCAGAGCTGGGCTGCGGCCCGAACCCTCCATTTCGTTGCCGGATATCGGCATGGGCGATATGCCGCCCACGCGGTCGGCCGGGCGGTAATCGTGCCGGATGGCTACCGGCCGAGTGCCCGCCGAACCCTGGGCGCGGCCCAAGCGGAAAACGACTGGGCGATCATCGAACTGGCCGAACCCATGCCGATCCGACCGATCCCCTTGCGCCGGCTCGATCGCGCAACGATCGCCGGAACCGCGGTGGTCCTGGCGGGGTATCGGGGCGATCGCGCCCAGGTCCTATCCATCGATCCCGAGTGCCGGTTTACCGGCGCGACACCGAACGATGGACTCTGGCTGCATGATTGCGCCGCGATGAGCGGTGACTCAGGATCACCACTCCTGATCCGGACCGGCGACGACGTCGCCATTGCGGCAATCCTGGTCGGAACCGGGAGCATCGAGGGCAACGGAGCCGGTGTCGCCGTGCCCGCCGCAACATTCGATCGCGCCGCAGGGCGGTCGATCGGCGGAAACTGAAGGCGCCTCAGGCGAGCAGGTGCTCGAGCAGGATCTTGAGGCCCAGCCCGATCAGCATCAATCCGCCGGCCAGCTCGGCGCGCTTGCCGAGCAGCGAGCCGGCGAATCGCCCGGCCATCACCCCGGCGCAGGACAGGCTGAACGTGACCGCCCCGATCACCATCGCGGTCGCCAGAATGGGCGTTCCGACCGCGCCCAGCCCGACTCCCACCACGGCAGCATCGATGCTGGTGGCCAGCCCCAGGCCGAGCAGCGATAACAAACCGCCGGCACCGCCCCGGCCGCCCTCATCCGGATCGTCCGCGCCCAGGGCGTTGCGCACCATGTTGGCGCCGATCAGGGCCAGAAGGCCGAAGGCGACCCAGTGGTCGATCGATTCGATCAGGCCGGCGAAGGCCATGCCCAAGGTCCAGCCGAACACCGGCATCGCCGCCTGGAACAGCCCGAAACAGATGCCGACCCGCGCCGCTTCCCCGGCCCTGGCACACCCCTCGCCGGCCCCCTTGCCGACGGCGGCGGCGAAGGAATCCATCGACAGGCCAAAGGCCAACAGGCCGGTTTCCAGCACTCCGAGCGGCAGCATGGCTGTCCCTGGTCCAATAGGGGGGAGGCCGATGCCAGACCGGCCGTGATGACCAGAGCACTCTATGCCAATATGAACAGGTGTTCAATCATCAATGCTGTTCAGACATGCAAGAAAACCGTTTGACTGCACAC
The DNA here is from genome assembly GCA_964615535.1 of uncultured Mycobacteriaceae bacterium. Classification (GTDB taxonomy): domain Bacteria; phylum Pseudomonadota; class Alphaproteobacteria; order DSM-16000; family Inquilinaceae; genus CAZTNV01. The sequence continues at coordinate 8,477 of CAZTNV010000144.1, forward strand.
CGCTTTCTATTGCACCGCAGCATCGAGATACGCCTTCGCCAGCGCCGCATAGCGCTGGGCCGAGACCGGCAGGAACGCCGTTTCGGCCTCGGTCATGTCGCGCATGTATTTGGCCGGGTTGCCGGCCCAGAGCTGGCCCGACGGCACCCGCTTGCCCGGCGTCACCAGCGCCCCGGCCGCGACCATGGCGCCGGTCTCGATCACCGCACCGTCCATCACGCAGGCCTTCATCCCGATGAAGGCGAGGTCTTCCACCCGGCAATCGTGCAGCAGCGCCATATGCCCGACGGTCACATCGTCGCCGATATGGGTGCCCTGGCCATTGGTGCTGACATGGATCACCGTGCCGTCCTGGATGTTGGTCCGCGCGCCGATCCGGATGATGTTGACGTCGCCGCGCAGGGTGCAGCCGAACCAGATGCCGGTCCCCGCCCCGATCGCCACATCGCCCATCACCGCAGAGGTGGGCGCGATCCAGACATCGGCGGCCATGGTCGGCAGGATGCCGCGATAGGGCAGGATAAGTCCGGTCATGATCAAGCCTCCACCGGTGGGAAAGCCGCGAGACCTTACGGAAACAGCGCCACCTGCTCCAGCCCCGCGGTTTCGGGCAGATTGAACATCAGGTTCATGTTCTGGATCGCCTGGCCGGACGCGCCCTTGACCAGGTTGTCGATCGCCGACAGCACGATGGCATGGCCCGGCCGGCGGTCCGGGAACACCCCGATATGGCAGAGGTTGGAGCCGCGAACGTGACGGGTCGCCGGCGAGACGCCCTGCGGCACCACCGTCACGTACGGCTCCCCGGCATAGCGCCGGCCGAGCGCCGCGTGCGCGTCCGCCACCGAGGCGCCGCCGGTCAGTTTGACGTAGCAGGTGATCAGCTCGCCCCGGTTCATCGGCACCAGATGGGGGGTGAAGGACAGTGCCACCGGCCGGCCGGCGACCGCCGCCAGTTCCTGCTCCAGTTCGGGCATGTGGCGATGATTGCCGACGCCATAGGCGTGCATGCCCTCGCTCACCTCGGTGAACAGGTTGGCCTGCTTGGCGTCGCGCCCGGCACCGCTGACCCCCGATTTGGCATCGACGATCACGCCGTCGAGATCGATCAGCCCGGCCTCGACCAGCGGCAGCAGCGGCAGCAGCGTCGCGGTGGGATAGCAGCCGGGATTGGCGACCAGCCGCGCCGCCCGCACCGCCGGCCGCGCCCATTCGGTCAGGCCATAGACCGCCTCGGCCTGCAACTCGGGCGCGCTATGGG
>CAZTNV010000145.1:0-1369 GCA_964615535.1 uncultured Mycobacteriaceae bacterium
TTCGTGGCCGACCGGCTGCGTCTCTATCCCAGCGACGCGCTCTACACCCAGCGCGAAGTCAACACCGCGCTTCGGCTGTTCGTCGCGGAGCAGCGGGGTCTGCCCGAGGCCAACCCGGCGCAGATCGCCTATGCCGAGCGTTTGGCGGACTTCTACGACCATTTATACGCGGCGCGCGGCCCCTACGAGCCGCCCAGCGACGTCGTGAACCTCCAGGCCCGCGAAATCCCCGCGGTGATCCTGTCCTTTGGCGGCCTGATCGGCTATGCCGTCGCCATCGCCGCGGGTGGGGCCGACAGCGGCGATTGAGCGCCGGGCGCTGAGCCGCCTATTCCGCGGCCTCCGCCAGGCCCGGCAGGGCGCACCAGATCTCGGTGGCGTATTCGCGGACCGTTCGGTCCGACGAGAACCAGCCGACATTCGCCGTGTTGAGGACGCATTTCCGCAGCCAGGCGTCGGGGTCGAGGAAGGCGCGCTCGGCGGCCGACTGGGCATCCCAGTAGGCGGCGAAATCGGCGGTCACCAGGAACCAGTCGCGCTCCAGCAGGCCGTCGATCAGCGGGCGGAACCGGCCGCGATCCTCGGGCGAAAAATCTCCCCTCGCGATCATGTCGAGCGCCCGCTTCAGCCGCGGATCGGCGGCAACCGCGGCGCGCGCGTCGAAGCCGGCGGCGCGTGTTGCCGCCACCTCCTCGGCGGTCAGCCCGAAGATGAAAATGTTGTCGTCGCCGACCCGCTCGCGGATCTCGACATTGGCGCCGTCCAGCGTGCCTATGGTCAGCGCGCCGTTGAGCGCGAACTTCATGTTGCCGGTGCCCGACGCCTCCATTCCGGCGGTCGAGATCTGCTCCGACAGATCGGCGGCCGGGATCAGATGCTCGGCCAGGGTGACATTGTAGTTGGGCAACTGCACCAGTTTCAGCAGCCCGCGCACCGCCGGATCGGCATTGATCACCCGCGCCACGTCGTTGATCAGCTTGATGATCAGCTTGGCCGTGGTGTAGGAGGGCGCCGCCTTCCCCGCAAAGATCTTCACCCGCGGCACCCAGCCCGCGGTCGGATCGTCGCGCATCGCATTGTACAGCGCGACGGTGTGGAGAAGGTTGAGGAGCTGCCGCTTGTACTCGTGAATGCGCTTGACCTGAATGTCGAACAGCGCCCGGGGATCGACCTCCAGTCCGACCGTGCGACGGATCACCTCGGCCAGCCGCAGCTTGTTGTGCTCCTTGGCATGGGCGAAGGCGGCACGGAACCCGGCATCTTCGGCTTGCGGGACGAGCTTCGAAAGCTCTTCCAGATCGGTGATCCACCCGTCGCCGATGGTCTCGGTGATCAGGCGCGCCAGCGGCGGGTTGCACTGGAGCAGCCA
>CAZTNV010000145.1:1379-9693 GCA_964615535.1 uncultured Mycobacteriaceae bacterium
GCCGTTGGTCTTGTTGGTGATGCGATCGGGGAATTCCTCGTGCAGATCGCTGAACACGGTTTCCTTCATCAGCCCGGTATGCAGCGCGGAAACGCCGTTGACCTTGAACGAGCCGACGAAGGCGAGATGGCCCATGCGCACCCGCCGGCCATTGTGCTCGTCGATCAGCGACAGCCGCGACAGCCGCTGGTCGTCGCCGCCCGACCGGGTCCGCGCGCGCTGCAGAAATCGCGCATTGATCTCGTAGATGATCTGCATGTGCCGCGGCAGCACCCGCTCGACCAGCCGGACCGGCCAGCTCTCCAGCGCCTCGGGCATCAGCGTGTGATTGGTATAGGCGATCGTGTTGCTGGTCAGCTCCCAGGCCTGCGCCCAGGGCAGACCGTACTTGTCGGTCAGCAGGCGCATCAGCTCGGGCACGGCGATCGCCGGATGGGTGTCGTTCAGATGGATTGCGACCTTGTCGGGCAGGCGGTCGAAACTGTCGTGCATCTGCCGGAACCGGCGGAGAATGTCCTGCAGCGACGCCGAGGTGAAGAAATACTCCTGCTTGAACCGCAGCTCCTGCCCGGTCTCGGTCGCGTCGTTGGGGTAAAGCACCCGCGACAGGTTTTCCGACATCACCTTTTTTTCGACCGCCGCCAGATAGTTGCCGCGGTTGAAATCCGCGAGATTGAACCTGGCGGTCGGACGGGCCGACCATAGCCGCAAGGTATTGATCGTGGTGCCGCCCCAGCCGACGACCGGCGTATCATAGGCGACCGCCAGCACGCGTTCGGTATCGACCCATTTGTGCCGGCGGACCCCGCCCTGATCCTGACCATCCTGGACATGGCCGTAGAAATCGATCGGATAGGCGACCTCCGATCGTTCGAACTCCCAGGGATTGCCATGTCTCAGCCAGTCCTCGGCGTGTTCGATCTGCCATCCCTGGTCGAAACGCTGCTCGAACAGGCCGAATTCGTAGCGGATGCCGTAGCCGGTGCCGGCGATCCCCAGGGTTGCCATGCTGTCGAGGAAGCAGGCCGCAAGCCGGCCCAGCCCGCCATTGCCCAGCGCCGCGTCGGGTTCGATCTGGATCATCCGGTCGAGATCGATGTCGAGATCGCCCAGCGCCGTGCGGCATGCCTCGACAATGCCCAGATTGGCCAGAGCATTGCCGAGCAGCCGGCCAATCAGGAACTCCATCGATAAATAATAGACCCGCTTCTGGTCGCGCTGATAGCCGCGGCGATTGGTATTGATCCAGTTATCGACCAGCCGGTCGCGCACCGTCAGCGCCACCGACGTGAACCAGTCGCGTGCGGTGGCCTGTTCAGGGCTCTTTCCCGCCGAATGGATCAACCATTCCTCAAAAGAACGCTTCAGCGATGCGGCGTCGAGCCCGCGCAGGTCGACCGGAGTGGAGACTGAATCCATGATGTTCTCTTCTTGATTGCCACGCATCGCGGTCTGCATTATCGATACGTCGCTCAGCGTCCCTCGGATCGATAGCTTTGCGGTCCGCATCGCGGGGATCATCGGCCTACACGACCATTCGGACATTCAGCGGTATCTATTGCGACATTTTCGTGAACTTGAAACCCGAGATATCGCGCGTCATTCACTGGGCAATGCCCCTTCACGGTCGATCGCAGCCCCCTTATTCGAACGGAGTATCCGTTCAGGCGGTCGCGCCGGATCTTGGTGCTCCAGTCCGCGCCCCGTCCCGCGATGGAACTGTCCCGCGATGGAACTGTCCCGCGATGGAACTGTCCCGCGAGGAAAGTGAACCTGTGGGTGGCGCACGGAAAATGCGACTGCAAAACCGTCGATCTCCTGCGCGTGAACACGATCGTATAGTTCAGGACTAAAGAAATGAAGACTCGCAATCGAATCGAAGACCGCGGGTATGGCGAAATCGCGGAGATGGCGGAAGCGAAAGGCCCGGCGCGATCGCCGGGCCTCGCCCTGATCAATTGGCCGCAGCGTCTCAGTTCGCGAGCTGTGCGTAGCTTCCGTTGTTCCACCGGTAGAACACGTAGTCGATATCCCGGCGGTCGCCCTTCTCGTCGAAGGCGATCGGGCCGAGCACGGTGTTGAAGGTGTTGTCGCGCATGGCGGCGGCCACCGCGTCCAGATCGGTCGAGCCGGCGATCTCGGCAGCCTGGGCGAACACCTGCACGGCCGCATAGGTGTACAGGGTGTAACCCTCCGGTTCGTAGCCGCCGGCCCGGAAGCGCTGCACCACCTCGGTCGCGGCCGGGTTGTCACGGGATTCCGGGCCGAAGGTCATCAGCGTGCCCTCGCCGGCTGCCCCGGTGATCGACCAGAACTCGTTGGTGACCAGCGCGTCGCCCGAAATCAACTGCGTGGACATGCCCTGCTCGCGCATCTGGCGCACGATCAGCCCGGCCTCGGTGTGATAGCCCCCGACATACAGCACATCGACGTTTTCCGCCTTCAGCCGGGTGACCAGCGCGGAATAATCGCTCTCGCCCGGCGTATAGGCCTCGTACATCACTTCACGAATGTTGTGCGTGTTGTTCAGCGCCGCCTGCATCGCGTCGGCCAGCCCCTTGCCGTAGGCAGTGCGATCGTGGATGATCGCGACGCGGGCATTGGGGAAGTTCTGGGCGATGTAGCGCGCCGCGACCAGCCCCTGCTGATCGTCCCGACCGCACACCCGGAACACGTTTTCGCGGTCCTGTTCGGTGAGTTGCGGATTGGTCGAGGCCGGCGAGATCTGAAGCATGCCTTCCTCGTGATAGACTTGGCTGGCCGGAATCGAGGACCCGGAGCAGAAATGGCCGGCCACGAACACCACGCCTTCGCCCTGGGCCTGGTTGGCGACCGACACAGCCTGGCGCGGATCGCAGGCATCGTCGAACACCCGTGGGGAGAGCTGCTGGCCCAGAACGCCGCCGGCCGCGTTGATGTCGCGCACCGCCATTTCGAAACCGGCCTGCATCTGCTGGCCGAAGGTGGCGTATTGACCGGTCATCGGGCCGGAGGTGGCAACCACGATTTCCGCCCGCGCCGCCGCCACACCGAAAGCAAGGGTGGCGGCCATTGCGGTCACGAGAGACAATTTCAGCTTGGTCATGCTCGAAGGCTTTCCCTGTCTGGTCTACCCTGTTCGTTCGACGCGACCTGATCGCCGTGGCGGCGCCGTGCCTGTCGGAGTTGCACGTCGCTGCACCGGCCCCATCCGGCCCTGGCCGCCGGCCCTGGCCACGTCGGGTTGCACGAACCATACCATAGCCGACCATGGGGGCAAGAGCCGGCAGTTCCGGTTTACCAAAGACCGATCGTCCATCCGCGACGCCGCCTCGCAGGACGGCTGCCGCAGGGCGCATCCGCTCGCATTCAGCCCGCAGGATCGGGATCACGATGCGGACGGAACGCCGGCTCGGTCGCGGCGGTGACGCGGCAACGGATCGCGCCGATCAATGCTCTCCGGCGCCGCGGCGACCGATAGCCTGTTCAGGGCCGGCAATACTCGTCGATGGAATAGGTCGAGTGCACCTCATAGGGCGTGCTCGGCGCAAGGAGGAATTCGCTGGCACCCACCGGGTTGGCCGGATTGCCCCAGTCGTAGGTCCAGCCCAGCCGGGTCCAGGGCGCCCCGTTTTCCTGATACGAACTGGCGAAAAGGCCGGTGAAGAAGCCGCGGTAATCGGCGACCCGAACGACCTGCGGATCGCCGGTCATGGCCACGTTGCACTGGCCGTCATCGGTCTCGGGATCGGCGCAGGGACGAAACAGGTTGTCCCGGTCGACCCAGATCTGCACGAATCGTTCGTAGGGCCGCGACGGGTCGAGACCGAGATACTGCTTCAGCCGAAGCGCCATGTCGGCAACCGTGCCGTACTGCGCCTGACAGAACTCGCGGACCTGCGGCACCACGGTGGCCCACACCACCGGCCGGTTTGCCGGAGTGGTGCCGTTCGGCGAGGCGGCATAGAAGCGAAGATAGGCGTCGTCGCTCATGAACACCGCCGCCAGCAGTTCCCGCCGGGTCGCCGGGTCGCGCCAGACGATTTGCGGATTGTCGTCGGTGATGGCGAACAGGGCGGCCGGAATGTTCGGGTCCGGCACCGAGGCGGTCCGAATCGCCTGAACAAAGTCGTTGCGCGTTTCGGACGCTTCAGCCGGCGTCATCCCGGCCGGCCCGCCCGTCGCGACGGCCATCGCCACCACCAGCGCCGCCATGGCGCGATTGAGTTCCAATTGCATCTCACCCTCCCGCTTGTTTCGGTCTGTCGCGAAAAGATTGCTCGAAAGCGCGGAGCGGTAATAACGCAGGTTGCTGATCGGTGCAATATTCAGTTCCATTTGGGAGGCAAGAGGAACTGTTTGGGGCCATGGCGACCGGCGGCGGACCGGAGCGGAATCACCGCATCCCGGCGGTCCGCTCAAGCCGGTGAAGGACTGCCTGCCAAGTCAGCGGGTCTTGTCCGAACGCTCGACCCCGCCCGCCCCATCGGCCTCGGCAATCTCCACCTTCAGCCGGTAGACCGCGACCCCCTCGCGCCGGCCGCGGATCGCGATCTCGCCGCAGGATTGGGGGGCGAAGTCCGGGCCGAGCCGGGCGGCGGTGGCGCCGCTGATCAGGATGGTGCAGTCGCCGTCTGCGCCGCTCAGCTCCTTGCCGAGCTGTTCCAGCCGGCTGCCGGTATTCACCGCATCGCCGACGATGGTGTAGTTCATGCGCCCCGGCGCGCCGATATTGCCGACCACCATCGGGCCGCTGTGCACGCCGATGCGCAGCCGCACCGGCGCCAGTCCCGCTGCGGTGCGCCGCCGGTTGTCGGCCGCGAGGGCGCTCGCCATGGACAGCGCGGCGCGGCAGGCACGCTCGGCGTGGTCGGGCTGGTCGTCCGGAGCGTTCCAGAACGCCATCAGCGAATCGCCGATGAACTTGTCGATGGTACCGCCCGCGGCCTCCACGCATCGTGCCAGAAGCGCGAAATGCGCATTGAGGAAGCCGGCCAGCCGCGCCGCCGGCAGGGTCTCCGACGCCGCGGTGAACCCGGCGATGTCGGTGAACAGCACGGTCAATTCACGTTCTTCCGACGGGATATCCTGGCGGTCGCCCTTGGCGACCAGCCGCTTGACCAGGGTACGGGGGACATAGGTCTCGAACCAGACCAGGCTGGCCAGCATGGTGTTGAATGCCCGCGCCTGATCGTTCAGCTCGGTGAACGCGCTGCCGGGCAGGGCCGCGACCCGGCCGAACTCCAGCTTGCCGATATGCCCGGCCGCGGCGGCCAGCCGCTTGATCGGCCGCGCGATCCGCCGCCCCAGCGCAATGCCCAGCAGCACCGCGACTGCCAGCACGGCCAGCCCGGCAATCCCCGACCATGTCAGCCGGCGCAGCTCGCCGGCGATCGCATCGTATGGAAAACGGGCGCCCAGGATCAGCGGCTGCGGGCCGTATCCATCGACGGCGCGGGTGAGAAAGACCTCCCGGTGGCCGCGGACATCAACCGATCGAATGTCGATCGCGGCCGGCTCGATCCGTCTGCCCACCGGGGCGTCTGGCAGATCCGCCAGCCAGGGATCGCCGATCTCCTCCAGCCCCGGCAGCGGCCGATCCCGCGACAGCCCGGCCATGCCGGCGGCCAGGGCGGAATGAGCCAGCACCCGGTCCCGACCATAAAGAATGAAGGCCTGGCCGCCGGTTGCCGGATTGCCCAGCCGCTCGACGAAGCGCGACAACTCCTGCACCGAAACCACGGCCACCAGCATGCCGATCATGCCGCCATCGCGGCGTACCGCCTGGCGGAGATTGATTGCGGTGACGCCCCGCATCTCGACGAACACCGGCGCCCCCCAATACGGTCCGTCGATCGCGGCGGACTGGGCCAGGGCGGCGGCGATGGTCGCATCGCCGCCGTCCTCGCGCGCGATCGGTTCGGGATCGCCGCCGACATGACCGATGCCGGTCATCTGCCGGTCGCCGGTCCAGAATGCCAGTGCGAGCACCTGTGGCGTCGCCGCCATGGCGCCGGTCAGCAGGGTGCGGAAGGCGGCCGGGTCGGCCGGGTCGATCCGGCCGCGCTCGATCTCGCGGGCGACGAACGAGACCTGAAAGCGCACCGGATCGAGATGATCGCGCAATTGCGCATGCGCCAGTTCGACCGCGAGCGCAGCCTTGTCGGTCAGCAGGGCCAGCGTGTTGGTCCGGCTGGTGCCCCAGCCGATCGCCAGAACGCCCAGCACGGCGACCGCGACCAGAGCGCCGATGCCGGTGGCCAGGGTCGCCGCGATCGGCACGGTGCGCGACCTCGGCCAGTGCTGCCCCGACGCCGCCGGGTCCGGGCGAGCCGGCGTGACCAAAGGCCTATCCGGCCGGCCGGACCAGCATGGGTCCGAGCCTGCGCCCGCCGAACACATGGAGGTGGAGATGCGGCACTTCCTGATGGGCATCGCCGCCGTTGTTGACCAGCACCCGATAGCCGCTCTCGGCTACGCCGGCTGCCGCCGCCACCTTGGCCACGACCCGGTTCAGCGCGGCGATCTCGGCATCCGAGGCATGCTCGGCCAAGTCGGTCATCGACACGTACGGCCCCTTGGGCACCACCAGCACATGAACCGGCGCCTGGGGATTGATGTCGTGAAACGCCAGGACGTGCTCGTCCTCGTACAGCTTGTTGCACGGGATCTCGCCGCGGATGATCCGGGCGAAGACGTTATTCGGATCATAGGGCATTGGCGGGCTCCCCTGTTCGCGTATCTCCGTCACCGTTTCGGACGGCTCTTCTTTTCGTCGATGCCGCTGCGGCCCTCGCGCGCCGCCAGGGCGGCCCAGACCTCCGCCGGATCAAGGCCGGCATCGGCCCACAGCACCAGCAGGTGATAGAGCAGGTCGGCGCTTTCCGCCGCCAGCGCGGCGCGCCCGGCCTCGGGCGGGGTGGTGCCGGCGCCCAGCCGCACCGCCTCGATCAGCGCCTCGACCGCCTCTTCACCGAGTTTCTGGGCGATCTTGGCGGTGCCGCGCGCGAACAGCTTGGCGGTGTAGCTCTGCTCGGGATCGCCGCCCTTGCGGCTGGCGATCACGGCGAACAGGCGGTCGAGCACCAGCGCGGTTTCCGGTTCGGCCGCCTCGGTGTCGGTCGGGGAGATGTCGTCCATGGCGTCAGAATCTCACGGGAATGCCGGACTCGGCCATGCGCTGCTTGGCCTGGGCGATGGAATAGGTCCCGAAATGGAAGATCGAGGCGGCCAGCACCGCGGTGGCGCCGCCGTCGCGGATGCCCTCGACCAGGTGATCCAGCGTGCCGACCCCGCCCGAGGCGATCACCGGCACCGGCACCGCATCGGCCACCGCGCGGGTCAGCGCGATGTCGAACCCGGCCTTGGTGCCGTCGCGGTCCATCGAGGTCAGCAGAATCTCCCCGGCGCCGAACTCGGCCATGCGTTTCGCCCAGCCGACCGCCTCGATCCCGGTGCCCTTGCGCCCGCCATGGGTGAACACCTCCCAGCGATCCGGCCCGGTCCGCTTGGCGTCGATCGCCACCACGATGCACTGGGTGCCGAATTTCTCCGCCGCCTCCCGCACGAATTCCGGCCGGTGCACCGCGGCGGTGTTGATCGACACCTTGTCGGCCCCGGCCAGCAGAAGCTTCCGGATGTCCTCGATGGTGCGCACCCCGCCGCCCACGGTCAGCGGCATGAACACCTGTTCCGCGGTGCGCCGCACCACGTCGAGCAGAATGGCGCGGTCGTCGCTGGAGGCGGTGATGTCGAGGAAGCACAGCTCGTCGGCGCCGGCGCGGTCATAGATCCGGGCCTGCTCGACCGGATCGCCGGCATCGACCAGATCGATGAAATTGACCCCCTTGACCACCCGGCCGTCCTTGACGTCCAGACAGGGGATGACGCGCATCTTCAGCATCACCGCGGCTCCGCATTGCGCAGTCCCTGCTTTACCGCAAGATCGAGCCGGCGGCCAGCGGTCAATCCAGGGCGCGGAAAGGCGGTCGAGACACGGGCCCCTTCGAACGCAGCACGCCGGTTGGGCAGCCGGGGCGCCGGCTTCAACTCAACTCCCGCCGCGCGGTTCGCGATGGGGTTCCGCCACGGTTTCGGGTTCGGTCCCGGCCATGATGCGGAGCGCGGTCTTGGGGTCGATTCGACCGTCGTACAGCGCCCGGCCGCAGATCACGCCCTCGATCCCCGATCCCTCTTCGGCCTTCAGCGCAATCAGATCGGCCAGCGAGGATACCCCGCCCGAGGCGATCACCGGCGTGGTCAGGGCGAAGGCGAGATCGGCGGTTGCCTCGACATTGAGGCCGCCCATTGCGCCGTCGCGGTTGATGTCGGTGTA
>CAZTNV010000146.1:0-9449 GCA_964615535.1 uncultured Mycobacteriaceae bacterium
AATTCATGAATCTGGTCGGCGGCGTGTTCGTCGACCCGGCCGGCGAGGCGCCGTTCACCCGGCTCTATCACGAATTCACGCGGCAGGACCGGCCGTTCGAGGACGTCGTCCGCGACTGCAAGATCACCATCATGGAACGCGAGATGGCCAGCGAGCTGAACGTGCTTGCCCGCGACGCCTCGCGCGTTGCCCGCGACAACTGGCACACCTGCGACTTCACCAAGAACATCCTGTTGCGCGCCCTGGAGGAGATCATCGCGCGCTTCCCGGTCTACCGCACTTATATCGACGGTTCGACCCCGTCGGAAGCCGACCGGCGCGACATCGACTGGGCGATCACCCAGGCGCGGCGGACGCTGGATGCGCCCGATGCCAGCGTGTTCGATTTCCTGCATGCCCTGCTGACCACCGATCTGGTCGCCGAGCCGCGCAGCGGCTACAGCCGGTATACGGTGATCCGGCTGGCAATGCGGCTGCAGCAGTACAGCGGCCCGGTGATGGCCAAGGGGTTGGAGGACACCGCGTTCTATCGCTACAACCGCCTGGTCTCGCTCAACGAGGTCGGGGGCGATCCCGACCGCTTCGGGGTCAGTCTCAACGTTTTCCACCGGGCCAATGCCGACCGGGCCCGACGCTGGCCGGACTCCATGCTGTCGACCGCGACCCACGATACCAAGCGCGGCGAGGATCTGCGCGCCCGGCTCAACGTGCTGTCGGAAATTCCGGACGAATGGGAGCGGTACGTCCAGACCTGGAGCCGCATGCTGCGGGCGCGCCGCGGCGATGTCGAGGGCACCGCGCCACCCGACCGGAACGACGAATACCTGATCTACCAGCTCCTGCTCGGCGCCTGGCCGGCCGAACTGACCGGGGTGATGCAGGAGGAACTGGATGAGAAGGCAGTGGCCGTATTCGCCGAACGGCTGGAAGGCGCCCTGGTCAAGTCGGTGCGCGAGGCCAAGGTCAATTCGACCTGGGCGCTACCCAACGAGGTCTATGAGGACGCGATGAAGGGGTTCGTCCGCGATGCCCTGGATTTGACCCGGAGAAGCCCGTTCCTGGACAGTTTTCTGCCCTTCCAGGAGCGGGTCGCCCGGCTGGGCGTGGCCAACAGCCTGGGCCAGACCCTGATCAAGCTGACCGCACCCGGCATCCCGGATATCTATCAGGGGTCCGAGCTTTGGAATCTCAGCCTGGTCGATCCCGACAACCGGCTGCCGGTGGATTACGGCACGAGGCGGGCGATGCTGGAGGAGGTGATTGCACTGGGCACCGGCGCCGAGGTCATGGCCAGGCTGATGGCGCGCTGGCGCGACGGCGCGATCAAGCTGGCGCTGACCCATCATGTTCTGGCATTCCGCCGCGAGCACGCGAACCTGTTTGCGGCCGGCGGGTACGAGGGGCTGAATGCCGTCGGCGAACGGTCGGAGCAGGTCTGCGCCTATCTGCGGCAGATCGACGGCGACGGTGTGCTGGTCGCGGTCGCGCGCTGCCCGGCCCGGCTCGAGCAGCAGCCGGGCTGGGGCGATACCGCCATTCCCCTGCCGGCCCAGCCGGCGGCCGGATGCTGGCGCGACCTGCTGACCGGCAATCCGGTCGCGACCGAGGGCTCCGAGGACAAGAAAACCGTGTCGGCCGGGCAGGTGTTCGGCGTTCTCCCGGTGGCCGTGCTGGTTCCGGTCGCGGCCCAACCCGACGATGCCTAGCGGGGCGCCACCCAGTTGACCTCGGCCCGCCGCCGGATGCGGTGGGCCGCGGCCTGGACGGTTTCCGCCAGATCCGGCGGGAAAAGCTCGGCGGCGGTGGCGTCGAACAGCGCGATCCAGCGGTCGAACAGTTCGGGTCCCAGTTCGGGAAGCCGGCGGTGCACCAGCATCGGGTTGCCCTTGTACCGGCCCGAGCCGAGCAGGATCGACGACCAGAAATCGTACAGCGTCTGCAGGTGCTCATCCCAGTCGCCGGGGTACTCCCCCACCGAGCGCAGGAAGATCGGGCCGATCAACGGATCGGCCCGAACCCGGGCATAAAACCGGTCAACCAGCAATCGGATGGCGTCTTCGGTCGGTCGGTCGGTCATGCCGGCATCTCCTGCGTGCTTCGGGCGCGGTCGCAAGACTTGTCAAGCAAACGCGATGCCAGTGTGTGGGGCTGCGGACTCCCGGCCGGGCCGAGTGCGCGATTGCCGACAGGGGGGCGACAAAAGGGCTGCAATGTGGCGCACGGTGCGACCGATCGCACCGGCCGGTCAACCGCGACCGGCCCAAACCCCATATCAGCAATGGATTTCGCAAGGCACGCGATAGCGGATCGAGCAGGACGGACGAAACATGTACAGGGACAATGATCGAATTCGGCACGACCATCTCGAAGCGCCAGTCGGCACCCAGTCGCCCGGCGGGCCCGAGGCGGCGCCGCCTTCCTCTGCACCACAATCGGGCTTTGAAAGCGTCGAGGATCACGACGGGCGGGCCTCCGAAACGGCGCTCTACTGGGCGGTCAACGTCCTGCTGGCAGTCGTCCTGGGCACCATGATGTGGGGGCTTCCCGTCCTGTTCTATGCCGCCCTGGCAGCGACGCCGATCGCGCTGATCGTCATCGTCGCCATGTCCCTCCAGCGGCGGCCGTCCCGGCTCGGGCCGCCATGACCGCGACGGGGCTGGCGCCCCGGCACGGGCGGGCGCCAGCCCTGCGATGATAGGCTCCGGATCATCGGCACACGCGGCAATTAACAAAACTTAGTTTTTCATTATCTTTTTTCTCAATAGAATTGCTTCACCTGTCAGATGGCCAATCTGGCGCTGCGATCGTTACCAGCGTTATGCCGACGTCCTACCTGGGCTGCACTGAATCAGTTGCGGAGCACACTGAGTCGCTCGCGCCGAGCCCCTCGGCAACCGCCCTGCTGCGCCGCTGCGTGCTGGCGCCAGCGGCAGTGCTGCTTGCCTTGGCCATGTTGGCGATCGGCGGGCTGGCCGTCGCCGCCGCAGTGAGCGTCAACCGGGTCGATTTCGACAATGAGACCCGCACCCTCGAATCACTGATTCGCGACCTTCGCGACAGGCTGACAACCGTCCTGCTCGATCATGGCCGGCGGGACGAGGCCGTGGCCCGTCTGGTCGAAGACCCGGACCCGGATTGGGCCGGCGCCAATTTCGGGCAGGATTTCCGCCACCTGTTCGGCCTCGCGGCCGTCGGGGTCCTGTCGCCGGAGCATCGACTCACCCATGGCGCGACCGACCGGCAGGCTGGCGGAGCGCTCGATCTTGCCGCTGTCGCGGCGCGGCTGGCGCCGTCCGTGGCCGAGCTGCGCGGGGCGCACCTCAATGCCCGGGAATCGCGGACCGGTTTCGTCATGATCGACGGACAGCTTTATCTGATCGGCTTGACCGCGCTGATTGCGGACCGGACGGCCGCCGGGCCGTCATCGGAGCCGCCCGCCATCCTGCTGCTCGGACAGCGAATCGATGCGGCGCTGCTGGCCGAGCTCGGCAGCCGGTTCGCACTCGACGATCTGCGGCTGGCGCCGGCCGAAGCATTGCCCGGCTCCACCGCGGCGGTTCCCCTGACCGGTCCGGACGGGCGGATCGTCGCCCTGGCGACCTGGCGGCCCGACCGGCCCGGCGACGACCTGATGCTCGGCCTGCTGCCGGCGCTGGCCGTGCTGATCGGCGTCGCGGCCCTGCTCGCCCGCCGCATGGCCGCCGCATGGCGGCAGGCGTTGGGCCTGGTGCGGGGGACCGACCGCGAGCTACGGGCGATTTTCGAGGCAGCACCGCACGGGATCATGGTGCTGGATGCTCACGGCGTGGTGCGCCGCCTCAATCCCGCGGCGGCACGGATCTTTGATTGTCCGGGCGATGCCCTTGTGGGCCGCGATGCCCGCGCCATGATCACCATCCCGGACCTTGGCGACGCTCCCGCCGCCGACCGCGACTGGCTGGCCCGGCCCTGCCGGGTCGGCCCGGCCGAGCGGTCCCACGCGGCCGATTGCGCGGGCGATGGGCAATCCTATGGGCGCGAGGCGGTCGGATTGCGCCTCGACGGCACCCGGGTACCGCTGGAGCTTTCGGTCAGTCCGGTTGATATCGGGCCGGTCGCTTTCGGGCTGGGCGATGCTGGGCCGGCCGATACCGGGCGGGGACGATGGTGCGTCGCCATGCTGCGCGACATGTCCGAACGGGCCGCGGCCCGGCACAGCCTGCTGCAGAAAGCCCGGCGGGCCGAAGCCGCCAACCGCGCCCGGACCGCATTCCTGGCCCATATGAGCCACGAACTGCGCACGCCGCTGAACGCAATCATCGGGTTTTCCGAATTGATCGCGTCGGGCATGTTCGGTCCGATCGGCAATGACCGGTATCAGATCTACACGCGCGACATTCTCGACAGCGGCAGCCACCTGCTCCAGATCATCGATCGGATTCTCGATCTGGCGGTGATCGAGGCCGGGACCGGGGACCTCAACGAGGAAATCGTCGAACCGGCGCGGCTGGTGGATGAGGTGATCCGGATCGTCGCGGCAGAGGCAGCCCGCGCCTCGCTGATCCTCAAGCGCGAGATCGCCGCATCGCCACCAATCCGCGCCGATCGCGTCAAGCTGCGCCAGATTTTGCTCAGCCTGCTGTCCAATGCCGTAAGGTTTTCCGTCACCGGCGGCCGGATCGTGCTTCGGGTCGGACTGGCATCCCCCGAGGGAATAGAGTTCACCGTCGCCGATGGCGGCATCGGCATGAGTCCCGAAACCCTGGCGCGACTGTTCCAGCCCGCCATTCGCAACGGGGAAGGTTATGTCCGCAGCAGTGACGGGGTGGGCCTGGGCCTGCCCCTGAGCAAGCAGCTCGCGGAACTGCACGGCGGCCAGCTCCGGCTGGCCAGCGTGCCCGGCGAGGGCACCACCGCGACGCTATGGCTGCCCGGCGATCGAATCGTCAACGCCTGGCCGTTCGACCGCGCCGCTGTTTGACCCGGCGCCCGCCACCTCGATCGGACACCCCCCTAGTCCAGCGCTCCTCGTCGTGTTCACCTCTTGCCGAGTGCCGGGGACCACTCCCACTTACCGTCCGGTTCAACCTTTTCTGACGGAAACCATGACCGATCTGGCCGTTTCCCAGACACTGCCCGGCCTGCGCGGCCGGTTGAAGCGCTTCGTCGAATCCCCCCGAACCACGGCCGTCATCGCCGGCATCATCATCATCAACGCCATCACGCTGGGCCTGGAGACCAGCGAGACGGCGATGGCCGCCGCGGGGACGTTACTGGTCACGATCGACAAGATCATCCTCGGCATTTTCGTGATCGAACTGGCGGCCAAGCTGATCGTGTACCGTCTGGCCTTCTTCAAGAGCGGGTGGAACATCTTCGATTTCGTGATCGTCGCGATCTCGCTGATGCCGGCCTCCGGCCCGCTGTCGGTGCTGCGCGCGCTGCGCATTCTCAGGGTGCTGCGCCTGCTGTCGGTGGTGCCGCAGATGCGCGGCGTGATCGAGGCGCTGCTCTCGGCACTGCCCGGCATGGGCTCGATCATCGCGGTATTGGTGCTGATCTTCTATATCGGTGCAGTGCTGGCGACCAAGCTGTTCGGCGCCCATCCCGATCCGAACATGCAGGACTGGTTCGGCACGATCGGCGCCTCGATGTATTCGCTGTTCCAGATCATGACGCTGGAAAGCTGGTCGATGGGCATCGCCCGGCCGACCATGGAACTGTTCCCCTATGCCTGGGCATTCTTCGTACCATTCATCATGATTACCACCTTCGCGGTGCTCAACCTGTTCATCGCGATCATCGTGAATGCCATGCAGAGCCGGCACGAACAGGAGAAGGAGGCGATCCGGGAGGCGACGGAAGCCAAGGACCGCGACGCGGTCGACGCCCGCAACGACGCCCTGACCGCGGAGATCACGGCGCTCCGCCGCGAGATGGCGGAGCTGCGGTCGCTGCTCGGGCAGCAGGCGCGGTAAAGGGGGGTGTCGAGGTGCATCTGCCCCGCGTGATCGGCCACCGCGGTGCGGCCGGGCTGGCGCCCGAAAACACGCTGGCCGGGCTGCGCAAGGCGGCGGAGTTGGGCTGCGGCATGGTCGAGGTCGACGTCAAGCTGACCCGCGATGGCGTCCCGATCCTGATGCATGACGACCGCCTCGACCGCACCACCGACGGCACCGGCGCGGTGCGCAACCTGGATTGGCCGGCGATCGCCGGGCTGGATGCCGGGTGCTGGTTCGGTTCGGCCTTCGCCGGGGAGCGGGTGCCGACCCTGGCCCAGGCGCTGGCCCTGGCCGCCGGGCTCGGCCTGGCGATCAACCTGGAGATCAAGCCGTGCCCCGGCCGCGAGCGCGAGACCGCCCTGGTTGCGCTGGCCCAGGCGGCGGCGCTGTGGCCGGCCGATCAGCCGCCGCCGCTGGTCTCGTCATTCGACTTGGAGTCGCTGACCGCGGCGCAGGAAATCGCGCCCGGCTGGCCGCGTGGCTATCTGATCTGGCGCAGGCCACGGAACTGGCGAGCGGTTGCCGAGCGGCTCGGTGCCGCGACGATCAACATCAGCCAGCGGCGCTCATCCCCGGCGCGGATCGCCGACTATCGCAGCCTGGGCCTGCCGGTGCTGGCCTATACGGTGAACGACGCCGCACGCGCCCTGACCCTGTTCGGCCAGGGCGTCGCGGCAGTGTTCACCGACCGGCCCGACATGATCCTGGCGGCATTGGCCGAACGGGTCGCACCGGTCCGGCCGTGATCCGCACGCGCCGGTGCCCGGCTCAGCGGCCCGTGAAGTGCTGCTTGAGACTGTTGAAGCCGGCCTGGTACACGGCACTGGTCAGCAGGTCGACCATTTCCTCCTCCTGATCCGGAGGCGTTTCGAAGTTTGACGACCATTCGATGAAGGTGGCATCGCCATCGATCACCGGATGCAGTCGAAGTATCGCCACATAGTTGTGCAGCGGCATCGGCGAGGACAGGATGGAATATGTGCAGGCCCGGTCGATGTCCGACAGCGCCAGCAACTGCTCGCGCAGTGTTCCACCACCATCGGCCAGATCAAAGACACGGATGCAGCCGACCGAGTCGCCCGGCCGGCCATCCTCGATCCGGCTGTTGACGAAGCCCGGATGCCATTTCGGCAGCGCGTTGAAATCCCGGATATGGGCCCAGACCTCTGCCACCGGCGCATTGATGATTGAACTGGCATAGACCCTGGTCATGCGTTTCCTCTCCTCCCGACATCGGATCTGAGCGATGCGCCAAGCTCCGTCCGTCGACGCGCACCGCAGGCGTTGAGAGGCTCGCGACCGGCCTGCCGAGGAACAGTCTTTCGGGGGGACGGAGACGCCGGACCTCGGGGCCAACCGGATCGGGATCGGGACTCGTGGCACTGCTCGATCGTGCCCGTCATTGTAAGCGCGCCCGAATAGCGGTTCAACTCGGCCGACAGGCTCAATACGGCGTCAGGAGGGACGGCCGGAGTACGGGCGGGCCAGCCACCACCCGCCCCGATCGGACGGGAACGGCATCAGGAGGTCCCGGCCTCTTCTTCCGCCTTGATTCCGCCATTGCCGAGCCCGCCATTGCCGAGCCCGCCATTGCCGAGCCCGCCATTGCCGACAGGTTTCTGGGGGCCAGGCATGCCGACGGCATGGAAACCGCAATCGACATGGTGGATTTCGCCGGTGACGCCGCCGGACAGATCACTGAGCAGGTATAGTCCGGCGCCGCCGACCTCTTCCAGCAGCAGGCTGCGCCGCAGCGGCGCATTGACCTTGGTGAAGTTGTAAACGTGACGGGCATCGGCGATCGCGCTGCCGGCCAGGGTACGCATCGGCCCGGCCGAAATCGCGTTGACCCGGATGCCCTGGGGCCCGAGATCGACCGCTAAATATCTCACGCTGGCCTCCAGCGCCGCCTTGGCCACCCCCATGACGTTGTAGTTCGGCATTACCCGTTCGGCACCCAGATAGCTGAGCGTCACCAGACTGCCGCCCTGCGCCATGAGCGGAGCGCAGCGCCGCGCCAGGGCGGTGAAGGAGTAGCAGGAAATCCGCATGGTGCGGGTGAAGTTGTCGAGCGTGGTGTCGAGATAGCGTCCCTTCAATTCGTCCCGGTCGGAATAGGCCACGGCATGGACCAGGAAATCCATGCCGCCCCACTCACCGGCCAGCCGATCGAACACGGCATCGATGGATGCATCGTCCTCGACGTCGCAGGGCATGACGATCCGGCCGCCGATCGACTCGGCTAGCGGCTCGACCCGCTTGCGGAACGCTTCGCCCTGATAGGTCAGGGCCAGCTCGGCACCATGGCGGCGCAGGGCGGTGGCGATGCCCCAGGCGATCGAATAACTGTTCGCGACCCCCAGGATCAGGCCCTTCTTGCCGGCCATCAATGCGGTTGCTGAGGTCATCTGCACATCGCCTCGATCGGTCCCTGCCGCCGCCGTCGAACCGTCGAGCATCGCGCCCGCAGGTCCGGCGATGTTGCTCCCGTTAGTCTGCATGGCGCGAGAAGACCAGTGTCGCGTTGGTGCCGCCGAAGCCGAAGCTGTTCGACATCACGCAGTTGAGTCCGGCCTGGTCGCGGCGCTCGCGAACGATCGGATACCCCGCGGCGCCAGGATCGAGCGTCTCGACATTGGCCGAGGCGGAAATGAAATCGTGCTGCATCATCAGAATGCAGTAGATCGCCTCCTGGACGCCGGTTGCGCCCAGGGAATGGCCGGTCAGCGACTTGGTCGAACTGATCCAGGGCACCTGCTCGCCGAACACCTCGCGTATGGCGGTCAGCTCCTTGATGTCACCGACCGGCGTCGAGGTGCCATGCGAGTTGATGTAGTCCACCGGCCGGTCCAGTGTCGCCATGGCCAACTGCATGCAGCGCACCGCGCCCTCGCCCGAAGGCTGGACCATATCGTAGCCGTCCGAGCTCGCGCCGTAGCCGGTCAGCTCGGCATAGATCCGGGCACCGCGCGCCTTCGCCCGGTCCATATCCTCAAGCACGACCACGCCGGCACCGCCGGCGATCACAAAGCCGTCGCGATCGACGTCATAGGGACGGCTGGCCCGCTCGGGCGTATCATTGTACCTGCTCGACAGGGCGCCCATGGCGTCGAACAGCACCGACATCGTCCAGTGCAGTTCCTCGCCGCCGCCGGCGAACACAATGTCCTGCTTGCCCCACTGGATCATTTCCGCGCCATTGCCGATGCAATGGGCGCTGGTCGAGCACGCCGAGCTGATCGAGTAGTTGACGCCCTTGATCCGGAACGGTGTCGCCAGGGTCGCCGAATTGGTGCTCGACATGGTGCGCGGCACCATATAGGGACCGATCCGCTTCGGCCCCTTCTGGCGAGCAATGTCGGCGGCGGCGATCAGGTTCTGGGTCGAGGGGCCGCCCGAACCCATGATCAGACCGGTCCGTTCGTTGGACACTTCGCCTTCGGTCAGACCCGAATCGGCGATCGCCTG
>CAZTNV010000147.1:0-9347 GCA_964615535.1 uncultured Mycobacteriaceae bacterium
ACCGACGTGCCGCGGATCGTCGACTGGTACATGACCGGCAAGATCAACATCGACGATCTGGTCAGCCATACCGTGCCGCTCGACCGGATCAACGAGGCCTTCGACCTGATGCACCAGGGCAAATCGATCCGCACGGTGGTGACGTTCGATTGAGCGTCATGGCGGGTTGCGCAGGCGATCATCCTGTGCCGCCATCATCACTGGCCGGCTCTGCCGCTGCAAGCGACGCGGTGGCGTTTGATCCTGCCGCGGTCTTGTTGGGCCAGGGGTCTTGCTGGGGTGCGTAGCCGGCAATCGACGATGGGCCGACCCGACCCGAGACCGCTATTTGCTGGCCGGACTTGGGTAGTCCGGCCGGGTTGAGAGCGGCGGCACCCAGTCGTCGATCGGCCACAGAACCCGCCCGTCGACAAGCCTCAGCTCGCCGGACCATGACCGGAACAAATCATGATCATCCAGATCAATCTCAGGGCGGTCTGATGAGTCGACCGCAAGTCCGCCCTTGTAGAGGAGGAGGCCGGAGAAATCCTCGAAAATCCATGAAAAGTAATGATGCGACGGATCACCGGGCCGCCGTTCGAGAACAACAAAGGCGCCGCCGTCCGCTCCGCCGACGAAGAATGCTCGGTCAGGTATGCCGGCAGGGCGATGGCGCCCCGAAGTCGGCGGCGATTCCTCGCAGCCGGCCAGTCCGGCGAGCACAACGACAACGACCCCTAAGCCAGTGGTTCGCCGAAGTCCTGAAGATCGCGATACGCGGCGATCTGCCATGCTCATGCCAGATCAATTCCTTCGATGGCGAGAACCCGGCCGCGAGGGTTGTAGTCCAGGTCCGGGTATCGCTCCCTGACGCGGGGCATGTATCGAACGGGGCGCGGATCCATCACCCATGGCATGTTGACACCTCCAGCGACCACCACCTCTCTCATGAAATGAAGGCAACTATTGAACATGACGTCGTAAGGGCGTCGTGCCGGATTTGAGTCTTCGGCATCCCGGGCATGGGCATGAGCTAGCATAGCCGCAAAGCCGCCAGCCACCATCATGTATGCACCGCTGATCCGGCCGCGTTGACCGGCGAGTGCCGATATCTGGTCGAGAGTATTTATCAAGGATTGCCGGGTTGGCCGGCCATCGGCAGCCATCTTAACATTCCTGACAGGGATGTGGTTGACTTCACCAAGTTGTGCCGCGTCATAACGTCCATACTCGTAATACTTCGTTAAGCCGCTGGCTCCCTGGATTAGCAGCACGCCGGCATGACCGAGATCGGGTCGGCGTTCGGTCCTCGCCGGAAAGACAATGGTATCGCCGGGAATCTCGAAGAAGGGAACCAGGTCGAGGTTGACGGCGGGCGTCGTGACGTTGATCAGAAAAGCCGGAAAAACCATGGGAATGGCCAAATCCATAGGCACTCTCCGAACAATACTGTCATCTGTCGCAAATGGTTGCGATAGCAACAGATGATCTTCAATAAGTAGTATAACATGCGTTTTTTTAAAACTCAAAGATTTCCCGTTCATGCAAGAACAAGTTTCTGCTTGGCGCGACTCATCCGGAGTTCAATCCACCGGCCGCAATCCCGCCCACCATCGCCCCGCTCAATCGTCCCCGATCGCCTGGCTGGGGTCCTGGCGGAACCGGTGGGCGGGGTAGACGCCCAGGATTTTCAGATCCTTGGAGAAGAATTCCAGCTCCTCCAGCGCCAGCCGCAGCGGCCGCTCCTCGGGATGGCCCTCGACATCGGCATAGAACTGCGCCTGGGTGAAGCGGCCGGCGACCATGTAGCTTTCCAGCTTGGTCATGTTGATGCCGTTGGTGGCGAATCCGCCCAGCGCCTTGTACAGCGCCGCCGGCACGCTGCGGACCTGGAACACGAAGCTGGTGATGCACGGCCCGTCGGCCGGCGGCGGCCAGCGCGGATCGAGCCGCATGATCAGGAACCGGGTGGTGTTGTGCGCCTCGTCCTCGATGCCGGCGCGAAGCGTGGCCAGACCGTACATCTCGGCGGCCAGCGACGAGGCGATCGCCGCCTGGGTCCGGTCGCCCAGCTCCGCGACCATCTTGGCCGCGCCCGCGGTATCGGCATGGACCACCGGCTCGACGCCCAGCGCGCGGATCAGGGTCTTGCACTGGCCCAGCGCGTGGACATGGCTGTGGACCCGCCGGATCTCGGCCAGCGTGGCGCCGGGCACCGCCAGCAACTGGTGGATCACCCGCTGGAAATGCTCGCCGACGATGTGCAGGCCGGAGCGCGGCAGCAGGTGATGGATGTCGGCGACCCGGCCGGCCACCGAGTTCTCGATCGGGATCAGCGCGGTCGCGGCGCGGCCCTCGCGCACCGCGGCGAAGGTCTCCTCGAACGAGGCGCAGGGCAGGGTCTTCAGGCCGGGAAAGACCTGCCGGCAGGCCAGATCGGAATTGGCGCCGGGCCAGCCCTGGAAGGCGACGGTGTTGCTTGGCATGGGGTCCAACAGGTTGGTGCGAAGACTCACATGTGCAGCAGGTGCTCCGCCCGATCCAGATCGGCCGGGGTGTCGACTCCGAGCGGCACCGAGTCGACCAGGGCGACGGCGATCCGCAGGCCATGGGCCAGGGCGCGGAGCTGCTCCAGCCGCTCGCGCCGCTCCAGCGCCGCCTGGGGCAGCCCGACGAACCGCGCCAGGGCGGCGCGCCGCCAGGCATAGACGCCGATATGGTGCAGCAGCGGTCCGTCGCCCCAGGGCGCGGTCGCCCGGCTGAAATACAGCGCCCGGCCGAAGCCGGGCCGGGTGACATCGGGCTCGACCACCGCCTTGACCACATTGGGATCGGTGCGCTCCTCGTCGCGCGTGATCACCGCGGCGATGGTGCCGAGATCGGTTTCGGCATCGTCCAAGGCCGCCAGCGCGGCGCGGATCGCCGCGGGGGCGATGGTCGGCAGATCGCCCTGGAGATTGATCACCGCATCGTGCCGCCCCTCCGGATCGATCAGCCCGACCGCCTGATGCACCCGGTCGGAGCCGGAGGGCAGGGCGGGATCGGTCAGCACCGCCCGGCCGCCGGCCGCAATCACCGCCTCCGCGATCGCCGATTCGGCCGCCGCCACCAGCACCGGGCCGATCGCCGCGGCCATGGCCCGGCGCCAGACATGCACGATCATCGGCACGCCCTTGATGAGCGCCAGCGGCTTGCCGGGCAGCCGGGTCGCCGCCAGCCGGGCGGGGATCACCACGATCGGGTTCGGGGAAGCGTTGGGGGGCGGCAGGGAAGCGGACACCATGACCGTTCCGTGGTGCGACAAACGGTGTACCGCGTCAAGCCGCGAATTCTCGGCGCGACGCTTGCGTTTCACGGCGGAATGGCCCTAGAAATCGCCCCGTTATTCTTGAGCGCGCGTCAGGAAGGAGCCGGGTCCGGCATGGAAACCAACAAGATCGTAGCGGCCATCCTGCTGGCCGGCGTCATCGGCATGTCGACCGGCTTCATCGCCGAATTGCTGGTCGCGCCGGAGCGCCTGGAACAGAATGCCTTCCGCGTCGCCACCACCGAACCCGCCGCCGGCGCCGCCGCGCCGGCCGCGCCCACCGGACCGGCGCCGGTCGCGCCGCTGCTGGCCAGCGCCGATCCGGCCGCCGGGCAGACCGCGGCGCGCGCCTGCGCCGCCTGCCACACCTTCGAGCAGGGCGGAGCGAACCGGGTCGGCCCGAACCTGTGGAACGTGGTCGGCGGTCCCAAGGCCCATATCGAAGGGTTCAACTACTCCCAGGCATTGCGGGCCGCGGCCGAGGCCGGCGGCGTCTGGAACTACGAGGAGCTGAACCAGTTCCTGGCCGGCCCGCGCGCCTATCTGCCGGGCACCACCATGACCTATGCCGGTCTGCGCAACGAACAGGACCGGGCCAATCTGATCGTCTACATGCGCTCGCTCAGCGACAATCCGCCGCCGCTGCCCGAGGCGGCCGCCGCTCCGGCGGAGGGCGGCGCGCCGGCCGGGGGTGAGACCGCTCCCGCGGGCGAAGCCGCACCGACCGAAGGCGGGACGGCGCCTGCCGGCGAGGGCGAGGCTGCGCCGCCGACCACGACCGGATCGCTGATGCCGGCTCATGCCGAAATCGCGGCGGCGCAGGTCCCCCAGTCCTCGGCAAGCCAGTCCTCGGCAAGCCAGTCTTCGGCAGACCGGTGAGGGTGGCGCTCCGGCCGGGGCTGGGCTTGCCGGGCCTGGGCCTAACGTTCGGCACCGGCCGGGCATGATCGAGACCTGCCCCGAGCCGTTGCTGGCCCTGGCCAAGCGGGCGGTGCTGGCGAGCGGTGTGGTGATCCGCCGCCATTTCCGCCAGCCCATCGCGGTCGACCAGAAGCCCGATCTCAGCCCGGTGACGATCGCCGACCGCGAGGCCGAGACCGTCATCCGCGAGATCCTCCGGGCGGCGCGGCCGGACGACGGCATCATCGGCGAGGAGTTCGGCAGCGAGAGTCCCGAGGCCGAGTTCGTCTGGGTGATCGATCCGATCGACGGCACCAAGGCCTTCGTGACCGGCCGGCCGATCTTCGGCACGCTGCTGGCCTGCCTGCATCGCGGCGTGCCGATCCTGGGCGTGATCGACCAGCCGGTAATCCGCGATTTCTGGATCGGCGCGACCGGACATCCCACCCTGTTCAACGGCCTGCCCGCCCGGGTGCGCTCGTGCCCGGCGCTCGATCGGGCAACCCTCAACACTACCTCGCCGGACCTGTTCCCGGCGACCGATCTGGCCGGCTTCGACCGGCTGAAGGCGCGGGTGCGCCAGACCACCTATGGCGGCGACTGCTACGCCTATGGCCTGCTGGCCGCGGGTTTCCTGGATCTGGTGGTCGAGAGCGAGTTGAAACTCTACGACTTCGCCGCGCTGGTGCCGGTGGTGACCGGGGCCGGCGGCCATATGACGGATTGGGCCGGCGCCCCGCTCGGCCAGGGCTCGTCCGGCCGGGTGATCGCCGCGGGCGATGCCCGCACGCATCACGCGGCGCTGGCGGTGCTGGACCATCGGGAGCAGGATCGTTCGGGTTGATGCGCCGTTAAAATTGAGCTAACTTGACTCCCGATCGGCCAAAGGCTGCGGAGTTTGCCGTCCGTTCATCGGGCCGGCGTGATCAGCTCAGGCTTCTGGCCGCTTCGATCGGCAGGGTGGATTGCAGAACCGTGGCCGGGTCGATTTCGATGGATGAGGGGCGCTCGGCCAACCATATCGAGAAGGGCGAGGCCGACGAACCGCTGCCCGTCAAGCCGATGACGATACGGCGGCGGCGGACCGATGACACTCCCGATGCTGGTGCGGCAATGAACAGCGAGAACAACCGACCCGGCCAGCCCCGTTCCGAGGACATGCCGGTGTCGCGGTACGAGATGGATCTGCATCACAAGGCGCTGGATCATCGGTTCGAAAGCATTGAGAGCAAGCTCGATGCCGTGGTCAGCCGGGTGACCGCCGAGGCTGAGATCATCCGGCATCAGAACGATGCCTTGCGAGCCGACATCCGGGCCAGTTTCGCCGAATTCAAGGTCATGGGCGAGCGCAGCATCGGAATTGCCGAGAAGGGCGTCGCGATCGCCGAGGCCACCCGCCACTCGCAGAACATCCTCGGGGTCTGGGCCGGGGTGGTCGCCGCGGTCCTGATCGGCGTGGTCGCGATCATGGTTGCCTTGATCATCGGCTTCGGCGGCCGCATGGACGCCATGATGGAAAGGATCGAGGCGCATTCGGTGCAGTTGCTCGTGTTGACCCAGCGGATCGACGGGCTGGCATCGGGATTGAGGTCCGAGCCGGCGAACCGGCCGCCGGGCGGCGCCGATCGACCGGCCGTTCCCGATCCGCCCGCGGTCCCGCCGGATGGTACGGCCCCCGGCCCGCAATAGCCGCGGCGCCATGACCGGGGGCAGGGCTTCTGATGACGCGGTCATCGGCCCTGTGATCGCCTCACAGTTCTGCCATACTGCCCCCGCACTGGTATGTGCTGCGATTCGGAGTCGCCGGGAACCGGTTTCATGATGCGTCGCGTGCTGACACTTCTGGCGAGTCTCGCGCTGGTGCTGGCGGTCGTGCCTGCCGCCCCGGCACAGGACGGAGTCACCGTCAGCTCCGCTCTCGCCCGCTTCGGGCCGCCGCATTATCCGCCCGGATTTGCCCATTTCGATTATGTGAACCCGGCGGCCCCGCGCGGCGGCGCGGTGGTGCTGTCGGATTTCGGCAGCTTCGATACGTTGAACTGGGTGCCGCTCCAGGGCGATTATCCGACGTCGATCGGCATCGTCCATGACTCGCTGATGACCGGCTCGGGCGACGAGCTGAGCGCGGTGTACGGGCTGATCGCCGAGAGCGCGGAATACCCCGAGGATCTGTCCTGGGTGATCTTCAACATCCGGCCCGAGGCGCGCTGGCACGACGGCCGGCCGATCACCGCGGAGGACGTCAAATGGACCTTCGACGCGATCCGCGCCCATGGCCGGCCGTTCCTGCAGGCCTTCTACGAGCAGATCGCGGAGGTCGAGGCGCTGTCGGAGCGGCGGGTGCGCTTCGCCATGACCACGCGCGGCCGGATGGGGCCGCTGATCCTCGCCGCCGGGTTCTCGCCCCTGCCGCGGCACTGGTGGACGGCGGGCGGACGCGACATCGCCCGTGGCACGCTCGAGCCAACCCTGGGCAGCGGCCCCTATCGCATCGCCGCGGTCGATCCCGGCCGCTCGATCACCTATCAGCGGGTGCCGGATTACTGGGCGGCCGGCCTGCCGGTCGCGATCGGGCAGAACAGCATCGATATTCTGCGCTATGATTTCTACCGCGACAACGACGTGATGACCGAGGCCTTCCTCGGCGGCGGGTTCGATCATCTTCAGGAGCGGCGGGCGCTGAGCTGGGCGACCCGCTACGACACCGACGCCGTGCGCTCCGGGCGGGTGATCCGCGAGACCCTGCCGGATCGCTCGCCCAAGGGCATCCAGGCCTATTTCTTCAATACCCGGCGCCCGATTTTCCGGGATGTGCGGGTGCGGCGGGCGATCGGCCTGCTCTACGACTTCGAAACCACCCAGCGCCAGCTCCTGAACGGCTATTACGAACGGGTGGCAACCTATTTTCCGAATTCCGATTTCGCCGCATCCGGCGTGCCCGAGGGCGAGGAACTGACGATCCTGGAGGGCTATCGCGACCAACTGCCGGCGGAGCTGTTCACCGAGGCATACCGCCCGCCGCAATCCGACGGTACCGGCAATCTGCGCGACCGGATGCGCGAGGCGGTCGAATTGCTGCGCGCCGCCGGCTGGGAGGTGCGCAACGGGGCGATGACCGACACCGCCACCGGCGAGCCTCTGCGGTTCGAGGTCCTGGAGGTTTCCCAGGGCATCGTGCGGCTGACCCAGCCCTTCGTCGGCAATCTGGAGCGGATCGGCATCCGGGCCTCGATCCGGCTGGTCGACAGCGCCCAGTATCAGCGCCGCATCGACGAGTTCGATTTCGACATGACCACCCTGGCGCTCAACAGCTTCGTGCCGCCGGGCCCCGAACAGCGCTCCTATTGGGGATCGGCGGCGGCCGACCAGACTGGTTCGGCCAATTTCGCCGGCATTCGCAGCCCGGTGGTGGATGCCCTGATCGAGCAGATCATCGCCACGCCGGACCGCACGGCCGAAGACTACCGGCGGCTGGTCGCGGTCACCCGCGCGCTCGACCGCGTACTGCTGTGGGGACATTACGCGGTGCCGCAATACTACAACGACGAATTCTGGATCGCGTACTGGAACCGGTTCGGGCGGCCCGAACAGGTGCCGCGCTACGGCACCGGTTTCCCCGCGACCTGGTGGATCGATCCGGTGCTGGACGCCGCGATCGGCCGGAGACGGTGACATGGTTTGGATGAATTTGCAGAGGCCGGCCATGGCTGGGCTGCGCGCACCGTTCTCGCCCTTCAGGAAAACCGCACAGATGCCTTTGCGGCGGCGGCGGGCGGTGGGCGTGGTCCTGGCAACCGTTCTGGTGTTGGCCGGTGCGGTCTGTCCCGCCCTGGCGGAAGTCGCCCCCCAGCCTCAGCATGCGCTGACCCAGTATGGCGATCCGCCGAAATACGGGCCGGATTTCGAGCATTTCGACTATGTCAATCCGGATGCGCCGAAGGGCGGGTCGGCCGTGCTGTCGGCCTTCGGTACTTTCGATTCGCTCAATCCGTTCATTATCCGCGGCACTCCGGCGGCCGGCATCTCCCTGATCTACCAGACGCTGACCGAAAGTTCCCAGGACGAGGCGGCGGTCGAATACGGCGAGCTGGCCGAGAGCATCACGGTCGCACCGGACCGGAGCTGGGTCACCTTCGTGCTGCGCGAGGATGCGCGCTGGCATGACGGACGGCCGATCACCGCCGACGATGTCGTGTGGACCTTCGAGACGCTCAAGCGTGACGGCGCACCCTTCTACCGCGCCTATTACGCCGACGTGACCCGTGCGGAGGCGATCGACCAGCGCACCGTGACCTTCACCTTCGCCCGGCCGGGCAATACCGAGCTGCCGCTGATCATGGGGCAGTTGAGCGTGCTGCCGCGGCACTATTGGGAGGGCCGGGATTTCACCAGCGCGACGCTGGAACTGCCGCTCGGCAGCGGGCCGTACCGGATCGCTTCGGTCGATCCCGGCCGCTCGATCACCTATGAGCGGGTCGAGGACTGGTGGGCCGGCGATCTGCCGGTCAATCGCGGCCGCTACAATATCGGGACCCTGCGGTTCGACTATTATCGCGACCTCGATGTGATGTTCGAGGCGTTTCAGGGCGGCCGGTTCGATTTCCGTCTGGAGAACGTGGCCCGCAACTGGGCCACCGGTTACGACACGCCGCCGGTTCGCGAAGGCCGCATCCTGCGGGAGGAAATCCCGCATGAGGACCCTCAGGGCATGCAGGGCTTCGTGTTCAATACCCGCCGGCCGATCTTCGCCGACCGAAGGGTGCGCCAGGCGCTGAACCTGCTGTTCGATTTCGAATGGCTGAACCGGAATCTGTTCTATGACGCCTACACCCGATCCAACAGCTATTTTTCGAATTCGGAGCTGGCCGCGACCGGCCTGCCCGGCCCGGCCGAGCTGGAGATCCTCGAACAGTTCCGTGGCCAGATCCCCGACGAGGTGTTCACCGAGGAGTTCCGCCCGCCGGTGACCGATGCCAGCGGCACCATCCGGCCCCAGATGCGCCAGGCGGTCGAACTGCTGAGAGAGGCGGGCTGGGAGGTGCGCAATGGCCGCATGGCCAATGTCGAGACCGGCCAGCCCTTCGAATTCGAAATCCTGCTGGCTCAGCCCATATGTGGACGGCCCCCTGCTTGCAAGGTGTTTTGCAGCGGTTTGATCGGA
>CAZTNV010000148.1:0-9343 GCA_964615535.1 uncultured Mycobacteriaceae bacterium
GATAGCAGACGTCGGTCGACGCCTTGCGCGTGAACACCGGATAGCCGTCCTGCCCGTCGACCTGCGCCCGCTTGATCTCGGTATCCCAATAGGCGCCCTTGACCAGCCGCACCATCAGCCGCCGCCCGCATCGCCGCACCAGATCGCCCAGCCAGTCGATCTGGGGCAGGGCGCGCTTCTGATAGGCCGCGACCGCCAGCCCGAAGCCGTTCCAGCCGTCCAGCGCCGGATCGGCATGAACGGCTTCGATGATGTCGAGCGACAGATCGAGCCGGTCGGACTCCTCTGAATCGACGGTCAGGCCGATGTCGTGGGCCCTGGCCGCGAGCGCCAGGGTACGGAGTCGCGCGGTGAGCGCCGCCACCGCCTCGGCCCGCCGCGCCGGCTCGTAGCGCGGATGCAGTGCCGACAGCTTGACCGACACGCCGGGCCCCGCATTCGGCCCCCGGCCGCCCGATTGCTGCCCGATCGCCGCGATCGCCCGCTGATAAGCGGCGAAATAGCGGTCGGCATCGGCATGGGTGCGGGCGGCCTCGCCCAGCATGTCGTAGCTGAACCGGTAGCCGCGGCGCTCGGCCGGACGGGCGCGCGCGAACGCCTCGTCCAGCGAGCGGCCGAGCACGAAATGCCGGCCCAGGATGCGCATCGCCCGGTACATTGCCTGGCGGATCACCGGCTCGCCCAGCCGCTTGGTCAGGCGGTTGAGCAGAGCGCGCGGCCGGCGGAGATCCTCCCCGTCCAGCGTCAGCACCCGGCCGGTCAGCATCAGCCCCCAGGTCGAGGCGTTGACGAACAGCGATTCGCCGCGGCCCAGATGGGCCGCCCAGCCTGCGCCGCCGATCTTGTCCCTGATCAGCCGGTCGGCGGTCTCGGCATCGGGAACCCGCAGCAGCGCCTCGGCCACGCACATCAGTGCGACCCCCTCGCGCGAGGTCAGCCCGTATTCCTGGAGGAAGGCGTCCAGCCCGCCACCCTGCCGGGCGGCCCGCGCACCCCGCACCAGCGCGGCGGCATGCGCCTCGATTTGCCGGCAGCGTTCGGGCGGCAGGCGGGCGATATCGGCCAGCGCCGTCACCGCCGCCGCCTCGTCCATCCGATGGGCGCGATCGATCGCGGCGCGCAGCCCGTCATGCACCGGCACGGGATTGTCGAGAAAGCTCATCCTGCGCCCTCGCGCCCGCTGCGGCGGTCCCGCTCGCCCAATGACGACAGCCCCGGCGGGCGGCGCCGGCGAACCGGCCCTATCCCAGCGGCTGGAACAGCAGTTCCAGATCGGCCTGGTCGAAGCCGGCGCTGCCGCCGCTGTCGGGATCGAACACCACACCGGCCAGCGCCCGCTTGCGCTCCTGCAGGTCGAGCATCCGCTCCTCGACCGTGCCGAGCGCGATCAGCTTGTATACGAACACCGGCTTGTCCTGGCCGATCCGGTGGGCCCGGTCGGTCGCCTGGGTCTCCACCGCCGGGTTCCACCACGGATCGTAATGGATCACGGTGTCCGCTGCGGTCAGGTTCAGCCCGGTGCCGCCGGCCTTCAGGCTGATCAGGAACAGCGGCACCGCCCCATCCTGGAACCGCGCCACCGGCGTGGCGCGGTCGGCCGTGTCGCCGCGCAGCTCGACGAAGGGCAGCCCCGCCCGGTCCAGTTCCGGCCTGATCAGGTCGAGCATGCCGGTGAACTGCGAGAACAGGAGTATCCGGCGGCCCTCGGCGATCAGTTCGGGCAGCATCTCCATCAAGGCGGCCAGCTTGGCGCTGCCGGCGGTCCGCCGCGCCGCCGCCACCTTGACCAGCCGGGGATCGCAACACGCCTGGCGCAGCTTCAGCAGCGCATCCAGGATGACGATCTGGCTGCGGTTCAGCCCCTTCGCCGTCAC
Source organism: uncultured Mycobacteriaceae bacterium (assembly GCA_964615535.1). Lineage (GTDB taxonomy): Bacteria > Pseudomonadota > Alphaproteobacteria > DSM-16000 > Inquilinaceae > CAZTNV01. The sequence goes on from CAZTNV010000148.1 coordinate 1,875, forward strand.
CGCTTCCCGCACCTTGCGGTCCATCGCCAGGCGCACCGTCTCGTAGAGATCGCGCTGATCGCCGTTCAGTTCGATCCGCTGCACGATCTCGGTCTTGGGCGGCAGATCCGCCGCGACCGCCGACTTGGTCCGCCGCAGGATGAACGGCCGCAGCCGCGACGCCAGCAGTTCCCGCCGGTCGCGGTCGCCCTTCTTTTCGATCGCCGTCCGGAACAGCCGGGTGAACTGCTTGTGGGTGCCCAGCAGGCCGGGCATCAGAAAGGCGAACTGCGACCACAACTCGCCCAGATGGTTCTCGATCGGCGTGCCGGTCAGGCAGAGCCGGGCTCGGGCCCGGAGCCGGCAGACCGTCTGGGTGATCTTGGCCGCCGGGTTCTTGATCGCCTGGGCCTCGTCCAGAATGACGACGTGCCAGTCCCGGTCGAGCAGCACGTCGGCGTCGCGCAGCAGCAGCGGATAGGTGCTCAGCACCAGATCGGCCCCGGCGATGTCGCCGAAGCCGCGGGCGCGGTCCGGCCCGTGCAGCGCCAGCACCTTGAGCATCGGCGCGAATCGCGCGGCCTCGGCCCGCCAGTTCGGTACCACGCTGGTCGGGCAGACCACCAGACAGGGCCGGTCCAGCCGGCCCGCCTGCTTCTCGACCAGAAGATGGGCGAGCGCCTGGACCGTCTTGCCCAGCCCCATGTCGTCGGCCAGGATGCCGCCCAGCCCGTAGCGGCGGAGGAACTGCAGCCAGTCCAGCCCGGCCTGCTGATAGGGGCGCAGCACGGCACCGAAACCCTGCGGTGGCGGAACCGCGTCCACCCCGGAAAACGCCGCAAGATCGCGGGCCAGATCGCGCAGCCGGTCGCTGCCCAGCCAGCGCAGCCTGAGCGAGTCCTCCAGCGCGGCCAGTCCCGCCGCCTCGCCCAGCGAGATGGTCAGGGCGCCGCCGGCCGACAGCCGGGCGGCGTCGAACAGCTCGATCAGCACCGACACAATGCCGCGGACGCGGTCGAACGGCAGCGCCAGGTGCCGCCCGTCGGGCATCGGCGCGTACAGCGTGCCGTCCTGGGCGATCCGCTCGAGACCCTCGGGCGTCGGATTGCGCAGCCGGCCAAGCGCCGCCACCAGCACCGGCAGCAGCGGCACCCGCTCGCCCTCGACTTCGATCCCGAGGTCGAGCGAGAACCACCAGCCGCCCGCGCCCGCGCCCTCGCCCTCGCCCTCGCCGCCGGTCGGGTTCTCGCCGATGGTCGCCGACCAGTCGGTATCGGCCTCGATCACCCGATAGCGGAAGCCGGGATCGATCTCGATCCGCCAGCCGGCCGCGCGCAGTTCGGGTACGTCGCGATGCACGAAATCGAGCCAGGCCGGCCTGCCTTCGGGGAAGCCGAAGCCGCGGCGGACACCGGTTTGAGTCACCGGCGGCGTTTCCGCGGATTCGACCAGGCCCAGTTCGGTCAGCCTTCGGCGTGTCGCCTTTTCGGACCTGGCATTTCGCCGCCGCACGACGATGCGGCCATCCTCCATCTGCCGCACCTCGTGAGGCGCCGAGTGCGGATCAATGATCCGCCCGTCATACTCGAACGCGAGCAGAGCAAGGTCCACGACCGGATCGATGCCCGCCGGCCCGACGTGCCAGTAATGGGCATAGGCGCCGCGCGGCCGCTCGAAGCTGATCAGATGCAGCAGCGGCACCGCCTCGGCCTTGCGGATCTCCTCGACCAGCCCGATTCGCGGCGGCACCACGGCCGTGATCGGCAGATCGCGGGTCAGCGTCTCGGCCACCGCCTGGGCCTGATGCGGGGCGATCGGCGGCGCGTTCAGCAACGTTTTGATCAGGCCGCCCGGCAGATCGAGCTCGAGCGGCCCGGCCTCCGCGCGGGCCGGGTCGACATACCAGGGCGCGGCACCGGGCAGCACCGCGGGGCCCTCGTCTTCGGGCACGATCGCGCACACCTGCCGGCCGTCGAGCAGCAGGCGCCAATCCATCCGGGCCCGGCGCGGCACCCCGAGCGTCAGCGGCGGCGTGTCCTTGTCCTGCCAGTGGCAGCGCCCGGTCGCGATCATCCGGCGCAGTATCAGCGTCACCAGGTCCGCATCGTCCGATGCGGCAGGCCCGCCGCTGTGCAGGCCGATGCTGTTGAGCAGCCGTCCGATCGCCTTGTCCTCGGGCTGCACATAGGCCGCCGTCGAGGCGACCAGGGCATCGGGTCCCGATCGCCGGGGCTGGCCGTATCCACCGGTCTTCAGCAGCCGGACCACCTGGATGCCGATCTTGAACGATCCGCCGGGGAACGGTCCGCCGGGCGTTGCGGCCGGACCGTCGAGCACGTAGATCACCTGCTCGGGCGATTTGCGGCCGGCACCCTTCGACAGTTCGGCGGACAGCGATTTCAGCCAGTCGCCGACCGGCCCCTCCAGAGGGTCGGGCAGCGGGGTCCGCAGCGGCGGACGCGGCGACGGGACCGTGGCAACCGGCGATGCCGGCCTTTGATCGAGCGCCTCGCGCAGCGCCGCGGCGGCGTGCTTGCAGTTCAACCCGACCGGGCAGGTGCAGTCCGCCACGATCGGCGGCCGCCGGCCGGAGCCATCCAGCCTGATCGATACCCGGTAGGGCCGGGACTGACTCCCCTGAACCTTGGCAGTGATACCAAGGCCGTCGCGGTCGATCACGAGATCGCGGACCCGTCCCTGGCGCTGATAGGCGACGCCGCGTTCGTAGGTGGCGGGGCCCAGCACCCGGCGAACGTCGTCGATATCGATGGGCAGGGCGGCCGGCAGGTCGCCGCCCTCCATGCCGCCGGTCGCACCACCGTCCGGCCGCGCGGCGCCGCCATCGGACATCATCCCCGACCGCCTTTCCGGCGGCAAACACCGGGCGCCTCCCGACCGGGAAGGAATGCCGCCGCGGGCCGGCGCCGGCATCGGATGCGGTCCCGCCGCTCGATGCCCGGACCCGTCAGCGGACGCAAATGAAGCGGTTTCGTCCGCACCGGCATCCACGTCTCACAATGGTTCTCGCAGGATTGCGCCTGCATTCTTCATCTGAATATAGGCTGGCTGGCGCCCCGGCATCAATAGATGGTGTCGGGTGCGGGTCGCGTAAGGGAAATGGACCCCGTGTGCGGCGGCACCGTCCGCCGCCGGCGGAATGCCGGGCGAGATCGCTGCCAGCGTCCGGGATCGAACTGAAAATGTCGAGGTCGTGTGGAACCCTGTCGCGGTTGGCCCGTTCATGAAGGGTCTGAGACGGGGGTCGGTGACTTCGCGTTGGGCCGTTACATTGAATCGGTTTTCCGGCCGCGATCCGGCCGCGACCCAGGACCACAGCAGGATGCTGTCGCACCGCCGGTTCGCGAAGTCTAGACCAGGAACCCGGCTTCAATCCGATTGGGAGTCGGCATCATCCAGCCAAGCCGCCGAATAGCACTTGTGGCTTAGCCAAGTACTGGCGATAGAGATCGTCACATTCCGACGCTACGCTGATTCTGGAACTCAGGGAGCGATGGGAAGCGGATGTTGCTGCGAGCAGTTTCGGCCGGTCTGAAAGCAGGGATCGCCCGTGATTCTCTACAACCTGATCTGCAACGACACCCCCGACGGATATGAGCGATCAGCCGGGAGGAAACGCCGCCGGGGCGCAAGCGAAGAATTTCGCCGGGTCGGTTCGACCCGGATCGGACGCAACTGAATCCACTGGAAGCGGAGACCATCATGACCATCAGAAACGACTGGAATCCCCCGGCCCTCGCCTTCAACCAATCCACGGCGCTGCGGGAAGCGTGGGCCAATCCCACCGCCGCGTGGCTGCGGATGCAGACCGACCTGATCGAGGATTTCGGCGACCTGATGGAGGGCTGGATCGACCGGCGCCGCCAGGGTGTCGAGGCCGCCCGTGAGACCGTCGAAAAGATGGGTCAGGCGGACGACATGGGCCAGGTTCTTCAGCTCTATTCCGACTGGACCAATGGCTTTCTCGGGCGCATCCAGGAAGACACCAGGGCGGTCGGCGAGAAGAGCTCGCAGATGATGCAAACCATGATCTGCGGCGCCCAGGCGGTGGCCCAGCGGTCGAGCGATGCCGCGCGGCAGACTGCCGAGCAGGGCTCGCAGATGACCCGGCAGGCTGCCGACCAGGGCTCGCGCATGACCCGGCAAGCTGCGGACCAGGCGTCGAGCACGGTCAGGCAGGCGGCCGACGAGGGGGTGAAGGCGGCGCACCAGGCGGCTGATCAGGGCAACCGTGCGGCGCAGGCCGGGGCGTCCGAGGCGCGTCAGGCGGCCCAGGGCAACGGCCAGTCCCAAGACCAGCAGCGCCCGCACGGCTGAGCCGGCGAAATCCGGGCCGGCCCCGCCGGCCCGGCGAGACCGTCGATCCGAGGGAGTCGCCCCGCTCCGGGGCGACTCCCTTGCGTTTGCAGACCTCGCATCGGAATCGAGGGACGCGGGGACACCGCCGGGCACGTGGCGACCGCGCTGGGCATCGCAGCGGCGAGCCACTACATTCTGGATCATGAACAGCATCGGAATCGACAAGCCGGCGCCCGAGACGCGCGTGGTCGTGGCCATGTCGGGCGGGGTGGACAGCTCCGTCGCGGCGGCACTGCTCGCCGGGCAGGGCTATGACGTGGTCGGCATCACGCTCCAGCTCTACGATCACGGTGCCGCGGTCGGGCGCAAGGGCGCATGTTGCGCCGGCCAGGATATCCACGACGCCGCGCGGGTCGCGGAGCGGCTGGGCATCCCGCACTACGTCCTGGATTACGAAAACCGCTTCGCCGGCAGCGTGATCGACGATTTCGCCGACAGCTATCTGCGCGGCGAGACGCCGATTCCCTGCATCCGCTGCAACCAGCGCGTCAAGTTCCGCGACCTGCTGGGGACCGCGCGCGATCTGGGGGCCGATGCGCTGGCCACCGGACATTACGTCCGCCGCGTTGCGGGTCCGGCCGGGCCGGAGTTGCACCGCGCCGTCGACCCGGTGCGCGATCAGAGCTATTTCCTGTTCGCCACCACGCCCGAGCAGCTCGCCTTCCTGCGGTTCCCGCTGGGCGGCATGGCCAAGGCGGAAACCCGCGCGCTGGCCCAGTCGCTGAACCTGCCGGTGGCCGCGAAGCCGGACAGCCAGGATATCTGCTTCGTGCCCTCGGGCGGCTATGCCGGGGTCGTGGCAAAGCTGCGCCCCGGCGCGATCGAGCCGGGCGAGATCGTCCATATCGACGGCCGCGTGCTCGGCCGGCATGACGGCATCATCAATTTCACCATCGGCCAGCGGCGGGGGCTCGGGATCGGCGGACGGGCCGGGGAGGATGCCGAGCCGCTTTATGTCGTCGCGCTGGATGCCGTTCGGCATCGCGTGCTGGTCGGCCCGCACCGGGCCCTGGCGCGCGACCGCGTGACGGTGCGCGACCTCAACTGGCTGGACGCCGTGCCGCCGGCCGCGGCCGGAACCGATGTTGCGGTCAAGCTGCGCTCGGCCCAGCCCGCCGTCGCGGCCACGGTGTTCGCCGGGCCGCGCGAAACCGCCGAAATCCGCCTTCATGCGCCGCAGTTCGGCGTGGCGCCGGGACAGGCCGCGGTGTTCTATCGCGGCGACCGGGTGCTGGGCGGCGGTTGGATCGCCGCAGCGGACGGCCGGCAGGCCGCCTGATGCACGCGGCAAGACATCCAGCAGGGAGGGAACACGATGAGCACCGCCGATTACGACGTTGACGTTCTGGCCGGGGAAATACGGGCGCGGGCGGAACGCAATCCGCCGCTCGGCAGCATCGCCCGGTTCGATCTGGGCGAAGAAGGCGTCATCATCCTCGACGGCACGGTGACGCCCTCGGCCGTAACGACCGAGGACCGCGAGGCCGACGTCACGATCGGTGCGAGTGCCGAAACCATGGGCAGGATTCTCGACGGTACGCTCGATCCCGGGGTGGCGTTCAGCAACGGCCTGATCCAGGTCGAAGGCGACATCGGCGTCGCCCTGGCCCTGGGCGGGGTGCTGGCCGACTGACCCGCGCCCGTGCGGCCGTGACCCGGAGCGGACCGGCCGCCCCTAAGGCGGCGGCCGGCACCCGCACCCGGCGCACCGGTCTCAGGTGATGAACGGCACCAGCACCAGGGCCACGATCGACAGCAGCTTGACCAGGATGTTCATCGCCGGCCCGGTGGTGTCCTTGAACGGGTCGCCCACCGTGTCGCCGATCACTGCGGCGGCATGGGCGTCGCCGCCCTTCTTCTCGCCTTTCAGGTCGCCGCGTTCGATCGCCTTCTTGGCGTTGTCCCAGGCGCCGCCCGAATTGGACATGAACAGGGCGAAGATCACCCCGGTCAGCAGGGCGCCCAGCAGCATGCCGCCCAGCGCCGCCGGGCCGAAGAAGAAGCCCACGATCACCGGCGCGATCACCGCCAGCAAGCCGGGCGGCACCATCTCGCGCAACGCCGCATCGGTCGAAATGGCCACGCATCGGGCCGTGTCCGGCTTGGCGGTGCCCTGGAGCAGGCCCGGAATCTCCCGGAACTGCCGGCGGATTTCGGAGACCATCTCCATCGCCGCCCGGCCCACCGAACTCATGGTCATCGCCGCGGCCAGCAGCACCACCATGCCGCCGATCAGGACGCCGATCACCACGCGAGGATCGGTGATGTCCATGGTTATCGGGTGGCCGAGCGCCAGTTCGACCGCCTCCTTGTAGGCGACGAACAGGGCCAGCGCGGTCAGGGCGGCGGAGCCGATGGCGAAGCCCTTGCCGGTGGCCGCGGTGGTGTTGCCGATCGCATCGAGGTGATCGGTGATCTGCCGCACCTCGGCCGGCTGATGCGACATTTCGGCGATGCCGCCGGCATTGTCGGAGATCGGACCCGAGGCGTCGATCGTCATGGTCACGCCGGCGGTCGCCAGCATGCCGACCGCGGCGATCGCGATGCCGTACTGGCCGGCGACGTTGTAGGAGACGAAGATCGCGGCGACGATGACCAGCAGCGGCACCGCACAGCTTTCCAGCCCGACCGCGATCCCGGTGATGATGTTGGTCGCCGGCCCGGTCTTGCACGCGTTGACGATCTTGGTCACCGGCTTGGACGAGGTGTAGTACCACGCCGCCCGGCCGATCGCGACGCCCGCCAGATTGCCCGCCAGGATGGCGAAGAACAGCGGCCAGCCATAGCCGGAAATCAGCAGCACCAGCAGCGTCAGCACAATGAACAGCGCGGCCGCGCTGTATTCGGCGACCGCCAGCGCCGGCTCCGGCCCGAGCCCCTTGAACACGCGCATGCCGTAGATGCCGACCAGCGAGGACAACAGGCCGATCACCGCCAGCACCAGCGGCAGCGCCAGCAGCATCGGCCGGGTGACGCCCTCGCCGAAATACTGGGTCATGGTGACGGCACTGACGGTCGCCGCCAGGGTGATCGCCGCGATCATCGAGCCGACATAGGATTCGAAAATGTCGGCGCCCATGCCGGCCACGTCGCCGACATTGTCGCCGACATTG
>CAZTNV010000149.1:0-9313 GCA_964615535.1 uncultured Mycobacteriaceae bacterium
GCTGCCCTATGGCCGCAAGCGCGCGCTGGAGATCGCCACGACCCTGGCGCTCGATCCCGAAATGATGCTGCTGGACGAGCCGACGGCCGGTATGGGGCACGAGGACATCGACCGGATCGCCGCGTTGATTCGCCGGATCGGTGCCGAGCGCACCATCCTGATGGTCGAGCACAATCTGACCGTGGTGGCCGATCTGTCGGACACCATTACGGTGTTGCAGCGCGGCGAGGTGCTGGCCGAGGGGCCTTATGCCGGGGTCTCGCAGGACCCGCGGGTCCGCGAGGCCTATATGGGGGTCGAGCATGCCTGACGCCGGCCGCGGCTCCGACGGACCGCTGCTCGCGGTCGACGCGCTCCATGCGTTCTATGGCGAGTCCCATGTGCTGCACGGCGTCTCGGTCGAGGTCGGCCGGGGCGAGGTGGTGGGCCTGCTCGGCCGCAACGGCGCCGGCAAGACCACGACGCTGCGCGCGATCATGGGCATCGTCGGCAAGCGGCAGGGCTCGATCCGGTTCGAGGGGCGCGAACTGATCGGTCTGCCGTCCAACCGGGTCGCCCGGCTCGGCATCGGCTATGTGCCCGAGGAAAGGGGCATCTTCGCGAGCCTGACCGTCGAGGAGAACCTGATGCTGCCGCCGGTGATCCGACCGGGCGGCATGACGGTGGACCGGATTCACGAGCTCTTCCCGAACCTCAAGGAGCGCAGCCGCAGCCAGGGCACGCGGCTGTCCGGCGGCGAACAGCAGATGCTCGCGATCGGCCGCATTCTGCGCACCGGCGCGCATCTGATCCTGCTCGACGAGCCGACCGAGGGTCTGGCGCCGGTGATCATCCAGCAGATCGGGCGGGTGGTTCGCCAGCTCAAGCAGACCGGTCTGACCATCCTGCTGGTCGAGCAGAATTTCCGCTGGGCCGCGACCATCGCCGACCGCCACTACGTCATGGAGGACGGCAAGGTGGTGGACGTGATTCCCAACGATCAGGTCCTGGCGCGAATGGACAAGTTGCACGAGTATCTCGGAGTATGATGCTCTCGGCGAAACGCCGGAGCGGGCTGGTACCAGGCGGTTCGGCTCGCATGCATTGCCAAGAATGGGAGGAGTCAGGAGTCATGAGCTTTATCGGTCGACTGGTCGGCGGCGCCGCCATTCTGGCGCTGACCGCCACAGCCACCGCGGCGCAGGCGCAGTTTTCCGACGACGCCATCCGGATCGGTGTGCTCAACGATCGCTCCGGCCTCTATGCCGATCTTTCGGGGGAGGGCTCGGCGGTGGCGGCGCGCATGGCCGCGGAGGAGTTCGACAACCGGATCGGCGGCGTTCCGATCGAAATCATTGCCGGCGATCATCAGAACCGGCCGGATGTCGGCTCCACCGTCGCGCGGCAATGGATCGACGTCGACCGGGTCGACGCGATCGCCGACGTGCCGACCTCTTCGGTCGCCCTGGCGGTGCAGGAGTTGACCCGCACCAACCGCCGCATCTTCCTGATGTCCGGGCCGGCGACCACCCGGCTGACCGGCGACGCCTGCTCGCCCTACGGGTTCCATTGGACCTACGACACCCATGCCCTGGCGGTCGGCACCGGCCGCGCGGTGGTCGAGGAAGGCGGGCGGTCGTGGTTCTTCATCACCGCCGACTACGCCTTCGGCCATTCCCTCGAGAGCGATACCGCCACCGTGGTGCGCGAACTGGGCGGCGAGGTGGTGGGCGGCGTGCGCCACCCGCTCAACACCAGCGATTTTTCGTCCTTCCTGCTCCAGGCGCAGGCGTCCGGCGCCCAGGTGGTCGGGCTGGCCAATGCCGGCGGCGACACCACCAACGCCATTCGCCAGGCCCATGAATTCGGCCTGACCGATGCCGGACAGCGGCTGGCGGCGCTGCTGGTGTTCATCACCGACATCGACGCGCTGGGCCTGGACGTGGCCCAGGGGCTGGTGCTGACCGAAGGTTTCTACTGGGACATGAACGACGAGACCCGGGCCTGGTCGGCGCGGTTCGAGGAACGGGTCGGGCGCAAGCCGAGCATGGTCCAGGCCGGCGTCTATTCCGCCGTGCGGCACTATCTCCAGGCGATCCAGGACGCCGGCACCGACGATCCCGATGTCGTCGCGGCGCGGATGCGCGAGACCCCGGTCAACGACATGTTCGCCCAGAACGGCCGGATTCTCGCCAATGGCCGGATGGTCCACGACATGTATCTGGTCCAGGTCAAGACCCCGGCGGAATCGAGCGGGCGCTGGGACTATTACCGCATCCTGCGCACCATTCCCGGGGACCGGGCCTATCAGAGCGCCGAGGCGAGCGGTTGTCCGCTGGTCGATCAGGCCGCCCAGCAGTCGAACCCGCAGTGATGCCCGGTTCCGCGGTTTCCGGCCCGGCCGCCGGATAGGAGATCCTGGATCATGCTCGAAGTGCTGGGGATCACCCAACAACAACTGAACCAGATGCCGGCGCAGTTGATGCTGGGGCTGGTCAACGGCTCGTTCTATGCGCTGCTCAGCCTGGGCTTGGCGGTCATCTTCGGCATGCTCAACGTGATCAATTTCGCGCATGGCGCCCAGTACATGCTGGGCGCCTTCGTGACCTGGATGCTGTTGCAGTATGCCGGGATCGGCTATTGGTGGGCGTTGCTGATCGCGCCGCTGGCGGTCGGGCTGGTCGGCGTGATCATCGAAAAGACCATGCTGAGCCGGCTGTACAAGCTCGATCACCTGTACGGCCTGCTGCTGACCTTCGGCATCGCGCTGATCATCGAGGGGCTGTTCGTCGACCAGTTCGGCGTGTCCGGAGTGCGCTATGCGCCGCCTGCCGAACTGCGCGGCGCCCAGGATCTCGGCTTCGTCTTCATGCCCAACACCCGGCTCTGGGTGCTGGGCGTGTCGATCATTGTCTGTCTGGCGACGTGGTATGCCATCGAGCGGACCCGGCTGGGCGCCTATCTGCGGGCCGCGACCGAGAATCCGACGCTGGTCCAGGCGTTCGGCATCAACGTGCCGCTGATGCTGACCCTGACCTACGGCTTCGGCGTCGCGCTGGCCGGGCTGGCCGGCGTGCTGGCGGCGCCGATCCAGACCGTGCGGCCGCCGATGGGATCGGAGATCATCATCGTGGTGTTCGCGGTGGTGGTGATCGGCGGCATGGGCTCGATCCTGGGCGCCGTCGTCACCGGCTACGGTCTCGGCCTGATCGAGGGCATGACCCGGGTGTTCTATCCACAGGCCTCGGCCACCGTGATCTTCATCATCATGGCGATCGTCCTGCTGATCAAGCCGGCCGGCCTGTTCGGGCGGGAGAAATAGCCATGGCGACCGAAACCGCGGCCGCCGCCCGCGCCGCACGGCCGTTCGTCAGCCCGCAGCTCGCCTGGGCGGCGATCGCGGCGGCGCTGGTGCTGGCGGTGCTGGCGCCGTTCCAGTTCTATCCGGTGTTCCTGGCCAAGGCGCTGTGCTTCGCGCTGTTCGCCTGTGCCTTCAACCTGCTGATCGGCTATGTCGGGCTGCTGTCGTTCGGCCATGCCGCCTTTTTCGGCGGTGCGGCCTATGTCACCGCCTATACCGTGAAGTATTGGGGCCTGACGCCGGAGCTCGGCATCCTGCTCGGCACCGTGGCGGGCGCGGCGCTGGGGCTGGTGTTCGGGTTCATCGCGATCCGGCGGCAGGGCATCTATTTCGCCATGATCACCCTGGCCCTGGCCCAGATGGTGTATTTCTTCGCGGTGCAGACGCCGTCCTTCACCGGCGGCGAGGACGGCATCCAGGCGGTGCCGCGTGGTGCGGTGCTCGGGCTGTTCGGCCTGGACGACCATCTGCACATGTATTATTTCGTGCTCGCGGTGTTCCTGTTCGGCTTCTGGCTGATCTACCGCACCGTGCACTCGCCGTTCGGCCAGGTGCTCAAGGCGATCCGGGAGAACGAGCCGCGGGCGGTTTCGCTCGGCTACAAGGTCGACCAGTACAAGCTGACCGCCTTCGTGCTGTCGGCGGCGCTGTCGGGCATGGCCGGCGGCACCAAGGCGATCGTGGTCCAGCTCGCCTCGCTGACCGACGTCAACTGGCACATGTCGGGCGAGGTCGTGCTGATGACCCTGCTGGGCGGCATCGGCACCATCGTCGGCCCGGCGATCGGCGCCTTTCTGGTCTCGGCGCTGCAGTTCTTCCTGGCCGGCACCGGCCTGCCGGTCACCGTGGTCACCGGCACGATCTTCGTCGCCTGCGTCCTGCTGTTCCGCCGCGGCATCGTGGGCGAAATCCTGGCCCTGACGGGCGGGCGCAAGCGGCGCTGAGCGGCGCGGCAGTTTCGGCGGACCGCTACAGCACCGGCACGATCCGCCTCACGATCGCGGCGGCACCCGCTGCTGCGGCGGTGCGGAAGGCCTCGACATGCATCCGGCCGTCGCCGCCGCCGGCCAGGTCGCACAGGGCGCGCACCACCACCCAGGGCACGCCGAACTGTTCCGCCACCTGCGCCACTGCCGCCCCTTCCATCTCGATGGCGTGCCCGCCATGGCGGCGGTGGAGCGCCGCGCGGGTGGCGGCGCAGTTCAGCAGCACGTCGCCGGTCAGCACCGTGCCGAACACCAGCCGCGGGATGCGGGGCTCGCCGCCGGCGGCTTCGGCGTCCAGCACCGGCAGGTCGAGGCCGTCCAGCGCCGCGCGCAGCCGGCCCTCCAGCGGTTCGGGCAGGTCGTAGCCATGGGCATCGGGATGGCCGGGCAGGGGCGGCGCGCCCGGCTGGTAGAGCTTGAAATCCCCATCGATCAGCGCGCCATAATCGTGGCAGACCAGCCGCCGCGCCACCACCACGTCGCCGATCAGGAGATCGGGATCGAGCCCGCCGGCCACGCCGGAGAACACCAGGGCGCGGCAGCCGAACGCGTGCAGCAGCAGGGTGGCGGCCAGTGCCGCATTGACCTTGCCGATCCCGGCCATGGCGGTGACCATCGGCACGCCCGCGAGTTCGCCCAGCCGGAACCCGAACCCGGCGACCTCCCGCCGCCCGCGCTCGACGAAATCCGCCTTGAGATGGCGCAATTCCTGCGGAATGGCGGCGATCAAGCCGATCGGGCGAGGGTCGGTCATGGGGGTTTTTTCGAGGCTCCGAGAACAAGTATATTCGGAAAGGTCGTGATCCTCTCCCGGCCGGATCGGACGCCGCCCGGCCGAGCCGCACCGGGCGACCCGGTTGACCCGCGCCCGCCGCGACCTTAGCTTCGGTGTGAATTCGTGATCAAGAGCGCGGCCGACAAACGCACCAGACGGTTCCTCGCCGGCGAACGGGTGAAGGAGTTCCAGGCGTTTGAAAGACAAGCCCGGAGGCGTTTGGACTATCTTGAAGAGGCCAGCATAATTGAACAGTTGATCGGGTTGCCCAGCAATCGATTTGAAGCCTTGGGCGGTGACCGCACTGGACAATACAGCATCCGAATCAATGATAAGTGGCGAATCTGCTTCCGCTTTATCGATGGGAATGCCTACGATGTCGAGATCACCGACTATCATTGAACATCGCGAGGAGGTCGAGACGGCGGCTGAATTCAAGGATGAGCCCGACGGACCCTTGGTGGTCGATCTGCCGCCAATTCATCCCGGCGAACATATTCAGGACGAAATGGACGAGCTGGGACTGACGGCCGAGGCGTTCGCCGCAGCGCTGGCCGTGCCGGCGGCAGTGATCGTGGATCTCGTTGCCCGACGGCGCGGCATCACGGCGGATCTGGCTCTGCGCTTGTGGCGCTATTTCGGCGTCTCGGCCGATTTCTGGATGAGGCTTCAGTTGCGCTACGATCTGAAGATTGCCGAGCGCGACCATGGCGAGGCGATCGCCCGCGCGGTCCGGCCGCGCGCCGGCTGACCGGGCCGCTCCCGGCGTTCCGGCCTACCGAATTCACACATCTTGGCATGAGCGAGTGACGGCGGGCGGCGGCGGTGTCGTGGCGCAAAGCGCCACGGACCTACGATAGTGCACATGCGCGTTTCCATCGCCAACCGTAGGTCCGTGGCGCCTTTGGCGCCACGACATGGTGCAGCGAGCCGCCTCTTTTGCTTTGGCGAGAGCGATTGACGCTTGCTGCGCGCTCACCCAAATCCTGCCAAGCCAAAATGTGTGAATATCGTAGGCGTTCCGGCGGGGGCATTCTCGAACCCATGATCGAGCCGTCCCCGCCCGCCGCCCTCTTGCCGCCGCTGTTCGCCGGCTGGTTTGCGCGGCGCGGCTGGCGTCCCCACGCCCATCAGCGCGCCATGATCGCCGCGGCGCGGGACGGCGCATCCGCGTTGCTGATCGCGCCGACCGGCGGCGGCAAGACCCTGGCCGGGTTCCTGCCCACGCTGATCGACCTGGCCGAGCGACCCCGGCCGGGACTCCACACGCTCTATATCTCGCCGCTGAAGGCGCTGGCGGTGGACATCCACCGCAACCTGGAGACCCCGATCGCCGAGCTGCGTCTGCCCATTCGGCACGAAACGCGCACCGGCGACACCCCGCAGGCCAAGCGCGAGCGGCAGCGCCGCACCCCGCCCAACATCCTGATGACCACGCCGGAAAGCCTGGCGCTGCTGCTGTCCTATCCCGATGCGGCGGAGATCTTTGCCGGGCTGCGCTGCGTGGCGATCGACGAGCTGCATGCGCTGGCCGGGTCGAAGCGCGGCGATCTGCTGGCGCTGGGGCTCGGCCGGCTGGCAACGCTTGCGCCCGGCGCGCGGCGGGTCGGGCTGTCGGCGACGGTGGCCGACCCGGCGGGTCTGTGCGCCTGGCTGTCGCCGACCGGCCCGGCCGGGGCGGACGAGGTGCGCCTGGTGATCGGCCGCGGCGGCGCCCGGCCTTCGGTCGAGATCCTGGACACCGCCCAGCGCCTGCCCTGGTCCGGCCACATGGCGCTGCATGCCCTGCCGGAAGTCTACGACCGCATCCGCGCCGCCGGCACCACGCTGGTGTTCGTCAACACCCGCGCCCAGGCCGAACTGGTGTTTCAGGAGCTGTGGCGGCTGAACGAGGACACCCTGCCGATCGCGCTGCACCATGGCAGCCTGGCGGTCGAGCAGCGGCGCAAGGTCGAGGCGGCGATGGCGCGGGGCGGCCTGCGCGCGGTGGTGGCGACCGCCTCGCTCGATCTCGGCATCGACTGGGCTTCGGTCGATCTGGTGGTGCAGATCGGTGCGCCCAAGGGGGCGAGCCGGCTGTTGCAGCGGATCGGCCGGGCCAACCACCGGCTGGACGAGCCGTCGCGCGCCCTGCTGGTCCCGGCCAACCGGTTCGAGGTGCTGGAATGCCGCGCCGCGCTGGACGCCGTGGCGGAACACACGCTGGACGGCGACCCGCCGGGGCCGGGCGGGCTCGACGTGCTGGCGCAGCACATCCTCGGCACCGCCTGCGCCGGGCCATTCGATGCGGACGAGCTGTTCCGCGAGACCGGCCGGGCTGCGCCCTATGCCGCGCTGCACCGCGCCGAGTTCGACGCGGTGCTGGAATTCGTCGCGACCGGCGGCTATGCGCTCGGCAGCTACGACCGGTTCCGCCGGTTGAAGCAGGACGGCGACGGGCGCTGGGCCCTGGCCCACCGCAGCTTCGCCCAGAGATACCGCATGAATGTCGGCACCATCGTCGAGGCGGCGATGGTCAAGATCCGGCTGAACCGCGGGCCGGTGCTGGGCGAGGTCGAGGAATACTTCGTCCAGGGCCTGATGCCCGGCGACACCTTCCTGTTCGCCGGACAAGTGCTGCGCTTCGAAGGACTGCACGAGACCGAGGCGCTGTGCCGCCGCGGCGGCGACGGGCCGCCCAAAATTCCCGCTTATGCCGGCGGCCGGCTGCCGCTGTCCACCCATCTGGCCGAGCGGGTGCGGGCGATCCTGGCCACCCCTGCCGCGTGGTCCGCGCTGCCTGAGGCGGTCCGGGAATGGCTGGGCCTCCAGCGCTGGCGCTCGGTGCTGCCCGGCCGCGACGATCTGCTGGTCGAGACCTTCCCGCGCGCCGGCAAGCATTTTCTGGTGGCCTATTGCTTTGAGGGGCGCAATGCCCACCAGACGCTCGGCATGCTGCTGACCCGGCGGCTGGAGCGGGCCGGGCTGCACCCGCTCGGGTTCGTTGCCACCGACTACGTGCTGGCGACCTGGAGCCTGGGCGAACCGGCCGATATCCATGGCCTGTTCGACCAGGACATGCTGGGCGACGACCTGGAGGCCTGGATGGCGGAGTCGAGCCTGCTGCGCCGCACCTTCCGCAACGTGGCGGTGATTGCCGGGCTGATCGAGCGGCGCCATCCGGGGCAGAAGAAGACCGCGCGGCAGGTCACCTTCAACGCCGACCTGATCTACGACGTGCTGCGGCGGCACGAGCCGGATCATATCCTGCTGCGCGCCACCCGCGCCGACGCCGCCCGCGGCCTGACCGACATCGGTCGGCTGGCGGCTCTCCTGGCGCGCGCGCGCGGCCGGATCGTCCACCGCCGGCTGGAGCGCATTTCGCCGCTGGCCGTTCCCGTGCTGCTGGAGATCGGCCGGGAGCAGGTCCACGGCGCGGCCGAGGACGCGCTGCTCGCCGAGGCCGAGGCCGAACTGGTCGCCGAAGCCATGCCGGAACTGGCCGCGCCGAAGGGACGGCAGGGAGTGCTGGGAGTGTAATCCGCCTCCTCAAGGCCCGACATCCCTGCCGGCCCGACCACAATCCGAGGAGCGGGCCGGGTGAAGATGTCGTGATGCGCGACCGAATGCTCCCGCCATGAGAGGCCCAAGGAATATATTATTCGCCACATTTCTGCCAATCATTCACACTGTTCATTGCTGTCAGGACAAGCCTGCATTGACAAAGACCGCTATTGTGGATATTATTATTTGGTTAATTACTTGGAGTTACACCTTCCGATACTTCGAAAGCAAATTGTAGTCCTGTTCAACCCGAGTTCCTTGTCTCTACTACCCTGTGAGGCAATCCGGAAGGTAGCGATCGACTATACCCGACGCCCGTGATCCGGCGCACCAAACGCGAGGAGCGAACCATGGTGAACATGATCGAGCAGGCCATGGAGTATTGGACCGACGCGGCGCAGCGCTCGATCCTGTTCTGGGATGTGATGCGCAAGCGCGGCAACGTGTTCCTCGAACACGAGGCCAGCGAACTGCCGCCGGTGCTGGCGTTCGACTACGAGCTGGTGATGGATGGCCGGACGCTTGACCGGCCGGTCAACTACATCCTGGTCCGCATCGTGCCGCCGGCGGGGATCACGGTCGACGAGCGGAAGCGGCCGTTCATTGTCGTCGATCCGCGCGCCGGCCACGGGCCCGGCATCGGCGGCTTCAAGGAGGCGAGCCAGGTCG
>CAZTNV010000150.1:0-9256 GCA_964615535.1 uncultured Mycobacteriaceae bacterium
CGCCGCACGTCGCCAGCGACCAGCCCACGATCCAGGCCAGGCAGAACCGCACCGCCGGCTCCCGCCGATGGGTCCAGATCCAGGGCAGCGCCAGCGCCGCCGCCAGCGACCACGGCCAGAAGCTGACCCAGAACGCGATCAGGTAGTATCCCGGCGGCGCGCCATGCGCCTCCTGCCCGTCGAAGATCTTGCCCAGCAGATCCTGCCCGACCGACTCCTGGAAGAACGCGCCGCGGGTCTCCAGCGTGATCGCGATCAGCCAGGGCAGCACGATCGCCAGCACCAGCCCCAGCCCGGCCAGCGGGCGCAGCCGCGACAGCCAGCGCCCGCGCCGCTCGACCACCACCAGCGCCAGCACGGTCAGGCCGACCACCAGCAGAATGATCGGCCCCTTGACCAGAATCCCGATCCCGATCGCCGCCCAGAACAGCCACGGCTCGATGCGGGACAAGCCGCCTCCAGGCGCCCCGTTCGGGGCCGCGGCGCCGCCCCGAAGCGCGACATCCGCCAGATAGGCCCGCGCCAGGATGGCCTGCGCCGCGAGGATGCAGGCCAGCAGGACGGCATCGGTCTTGGCCAGCCGCGCCTCGACCCCGAGCAGCAGCGTGCCGGCCAGCGCCGCACCGCCCAGGAACCCCGCCACCGGCCCGAACAGCCGCGTCCCGGCCCAGGCGGTCAGCAGCACGGCCAGGATCGCGCCGGCCACCGACGGCAGGCGATAGGCCCAGATCGGCGCCCGGTCGCCGCCGAACGGGGCGGCGGCCAGCGATTGCAGCCAGTAGATGCCGATCGGCTTCTTGTGCCGCGCCTGCTCCTGGAACCTTATGTCGATGAAATTCCCGGTCTCGAGCATCTGATGCGAGGCCTGGGCGAACCGCGACTCGTCGCGATCGGTCGGCGGGATGGTGAACAGGCCGGGCGTGAACAGCGCCAGACACAGCAGCACCAGCAGACCGTAGGACGCGACCGCGACCAGCCCGGCCCGAAGGCCGCTGGCGCCCCCAGCCGTCACAAGGGTCGCCTGCGCGGTCACGTCGACGGGCCGTCCATGGCGGCGGCATGCCTCAGCTTCAGCCTTTCGCGCCAGATCCAGTAGATGTTCCGGCTGTAGATCAGCAGCCCGGTCCCCTGCCCGACGATGAACACCGGGTCCTCGCGATGGATCGCGTAGGCGAACAGAATCGCGCCGCCGGCCAGACTGAAATACCAGAACATTTCCGGAATGACGCTACGCTTGGCCTTCTCGCTGACCAGCCACTGCACGATGAACCGCATCGAAAAGCAGGCCTGGCCCAGAAAGCCGATCCAAACCCACACCGACCACGACATGATCCCTCCAGACCGGGTCGGCCCTGCGCCACCCGCAGTATCGGCTCACCGGACGGCGATCCGCCCGGTTTCGGCCGCCGGACGATCGGCCGCGGTTTCCTCGGTCACCGATCCCGGCCGCGTCGTTCGCTTGCGAAGCCACAGCACCCCCAGCAGATCCGGAAGCCCGGCCAGCGCCCGGCCAAGATTGGTGTATTTGGTGCGGCCATGCCGCCGCGGTCGATCATTGACCGGCGCGTTGACCAGGGCGTGACCATACATCCGGAACAGCGCCGGAAAAAACCGGTGCATGCCGTCGAAGAACGGCAGGACCAGATAGTCCGACCGGCGAAACACCTTGACGCCGCAGGCCGTGTCCGGGCAGCCGTCCTTCAGCAGAGCCCGCCTGAGCCGGTTGGCGAAGCGCGAGGCGAAGCGGCGCGACAGGGTGTCCTGCCGCCCCTGGCGCAGCCCCGCCACCAGCACCGGCCCAGCCTCCGCGGCGCGCCACGCGACGTCGAGCAGCCGCGGAATGTCCGCCGGATCGTTCTGCCCGTCGCCGTCCAGCGTCACGATCCATTCGCCGCGCGCCGCGGCCACGGCGCTGCGCAGCGCGGCGCTCTTGCCGCTCCGCCGGTCGTGGCGCAGCACCCGGATCGCCGGGTTGTCCCGCCGTTCGGCCAGCAGGCAAGCCGCGGTTCCGTCGGTGCTGCCGTCATCGACGAACAGCGCCTCGTACTGAAAGCGGCCCGCCATCGCCGCCGCGATTTCCCTGCACAGCGGCCCGACATTCTCGGCCTCGTCGTGAACCGCAATGACCAGCGAAACCTGAATGCCCAATTCGACCTCTCGGGCCGGCCCATCGAACCGTCTGCGGGCGCGCGATCGCACCCCCCCGGTTCCGTACCGAAACGGCGCCAGCCTTCTGCCACTGATTCGCGGCTTTGCCAAGGCCGATGGGGACGGCTTCAATTCACGGCCCTGCGTCGGATAACCACGATTGAGGTCGGCGCCCATCCATGGACCGTCCCAAGGCTGAACCGGCGCGAACCGCCAGGACGGGCTTCGGGAGTCACAAATCCCGCCCCTCGCGACGAATCTCGTGCATCAGTGGCGTCCGGTCCTGCCAGGCGCCGGCCCGAAACGGCATGGCATTGATCACCGCGCCGGTGTCGAGCAGGATATCGGTGCCGGCCTCGATGATGCGATCGATTTCTCTGGAGCGATCCGTCATCGAGAAGTCCTTCAGAAAAACCGCCACGTCATAATCGGACCCGGCCTGCGCATCGCCCCGTGCCCGCGAGCCGAACAGCACGATCCGCTCGATCCGCTCGCCGTAGAGTCTGGCAAGATCGGTGCGCAGTCGTTCCAGGACGGCAGGATCGGCGGTGGCCATGCCGCCAATCTATCACGAGACCGCCCCCCGCCCTATTCCGCCGCCTTGGGCAGCGGATGCACCGTCCCGGCTTCCGCCGCCTCGTCGTAGCGGGGCGACGGCTGCCGGCTGCGGTCGCGGGCCAGGAGGGTATAGGCGACCGGCACCACGAACAGGGTCAGCACCGTGCCGAGCGACAATCCGCCGACGATCACCCAGCCCATCTGGTGCCGGCTCTCCGCCCCCGCCCCGGTGGCCAGCGCCAGCGGCAGCGCGCCCAGCACCATGGCGCCGGTGGTCATCAGGATCGGCCGCAGCCGCAGCGCCGCGGCGTCGAGCACCGCCTGGACCTTGGGCTTGCCCTGGTCCTGCTGCTGATTGGCGAATTCGGTGATCAGGATGCCGTGCTTGGTGATCAGCCCGATCAGCGTCACCAGCCCGATCTGGCTGTAGACGTTGAGCGTGTTGCCGGTGAGCTGAAGCGCCAGCAGGGCGCCCAGCATCGACAGCGGCACGGTCAACAGAATGATGAACGGGTCGACAAAGCTCTCGAACTGCGCCGCCAGCACCAGATAGATGAACCCCAGCGCCAGCAGGAAGGTGACCGCCAGACCGCCGCTCGACTCGAAGAATTCGCGCGACTGGCCGTCATAGTCGAGCGAGGCGGTCGGCGGCAGGATGCGCTCCGCCGCCGCGGCCACGTCGCTCAGCGCGGTGCCGAGCGCATAGCCGGGCGCCAGGGTCGCCGAGACGGTCACCGAGCGGGCGCGATTGAAATGGTTCAGATCGCGCGGCGCCACCACTTCGGACACCTCGATCAGGCTGGCCAGGGGCACGGTCTGCCCCGCCGCGGTCCGCACGAAGATGCGGTCGAGATCGTCCGGCGTGGTGCGCGCGGTGTCGGTCAACTGCACGATCACGTCGTATTGCTGGCCGTTACGCTCGAACCGGGTGACCTGCCGGCCGCCCAGCATGGTCTCGATGGTCCGGCCGATCGCGGCGACCTCGATCCCCAGATCGGCGACCAGATCGCGATTGACCCGCACCTGAAGCTGCGGCGTGTTGAGCCGCAGGTTGGAATCCAGGTTCTGCAGGTCGGGGTTCTGCCGCAGTTCGGCCATCAGCGCATCGACCGACTCCGCGATCTCCTCATAGGGCCGCGAATCGCGGATCACCACCTGCACCGGCTGGTCACGCGGGCTGGCCCCCAGCGAGGGCGGGGTGACGGGGAAGGCCAGCACGCCGGCCACGCCGAACATCTGCGGGAACAGCGATCCGGCGATCATCCGCGAGGTCCGCTCGCGGTCCTCCCAGGGCCTCAGCCCGAGAAACGAGATGCCGCTGCTCGCTACGGGATTGCCCGATACGGTGAAATACCGCACCGCTTCCGGTACGCCGGAGTAGATTTCCTCGATCTGGCGCATATAGGCATTGGTGTAGTCCACCGTCGCGCCTTCCGGCCCGGACACCACGCCGACGATCACGCCGCGATCCTCGATCGGCGCCAGTTCGGATCGGAGCTGGGTGAACACCACCACGCAGCCGCCGGCGATGAACAGCATGACCAGCACCACCGGCGCGCGGTTGCGCAACGCGGCGCCCAGCACACGGCGATAGCCGGCATCCAGTCCGCGCAGCACCCCCTCGATCCGCCGCGACAGCCAGTTCGGCCGCGGATCGTGGCGCAGCAGCCGGGCGCACATCATCGGCGAGAGGGTCAGCGCGACGAACCCGGAGATCAGCACCGCACCGGCCAGGGTCAGCGCGAATTCGGTGAACAGCCGGCCGGTTCGGCCCGGCTGGAGCGCCACCGGCACATAGACGGCCGCCAGCGTGAGCGTCATCGCGACCACCGCGAAGCCGATCTCGCGCGCGCCCTGGAACGCCGCCCGCAGCGGCGCCATGCCCTCTTCCACATGGCGGTGGATGTTCTCCAGCACCACGATGGCGTCGTCGACCACCAGCCCGATCGCCAGCACCATGGCCAGCAAAGTCAGGGTGTTGATGCTGAATCCCAGCACCTCCATCATCGCGAAGGCGCCGATCAGCGACACCGGAATGGTCACCAGCGGGATCAGCACCGAGCGGAACGAGCGCAGAAAGAAGAAAATGACGATCATCACCAGCACCACCGCCTCGGCGATGGTGACGTAGACGTTCTGGATCGACTGTTCGATGAACACCGAGGAATCGTAGGCGACCTCGATCGCCATGCCCTCTGGCAGGCGCTGCTGGATCACCGGGATCAGTTGCCGCACCGCCTGGGAGATCTCCAGCGGATTGGCGACCGATTGCCGGACCACGCCGATCGCCACGGCGGGCGACCCGTTGAACCGGATGATCACGTCCTCGGTTTCGACGCCCAGTGCGGCACGGCCGACATCGCGCAGGCGGATCAGCATGCCGCCGGCATTGCGCAGGACCAGATCGTTGAACTCCTCCACCGTGGTCATCCCGGTGCGGCTGCGCACGGTGAATTCGCGCTGGCTGCTTTCGATCCGGCCGCCCGGCACCTCGATGTTCTGCTGGCGCAGCGCGTCTTCCACGTCCTGCGGCGTCAGATCATGGGCGGCCAGCGCGACGGCATCGAGCCACAGCCGCATGGCATAGCGCCGCTCGCCGAAGATCCGGGCCTCGGCGACCCCGGTCAGCCGCTGGATGTCGTCCCGCACGAACCGGTCGACATAGTCGGTGATCTGCGCCGGAGTGTGACGATCGCTTGAGAATGCCAGATACATGATCGGCTGCGCGTCGGCCTGGACCTTGGCGATGATCGGCTCGTCGATGCCCTCGGGCAGCTCGCCGCGAATCCGGCCGACCCGGTCGCGCACCTCCGCGGCGGCATCGTCGGGATTGCGCGACACCACGAAGCGCACGCTGATCTCGCTGCTCCCCTGGCGGCTGACCGAGGACATGATGCGGATGCCCTCGATGCCCGACAGGCTGCGCTCGAGCACCGTGGTGACGTCGGTCTCCATGATCTCGGCCGAGGCGCCGCGATAGGTCGTGGTGACGCTGACCACCGGCTCGTCGATGTTGGGATATTCGCGCACGCTCAGGCGCTGGAACGCGATGAACCCGATCAGCACGATGATCAGGCTCAGCACGGTCGCGAACACCGGGCGCTTGATGCAGATATCGGACACTACCATCGGAACGACTCGTGCTTCCCCGCCGGCGGCCCCGCAGTCGGGCCGGGGCGCTCAGAACCGGGTCTTCAGTCAGAACTGGGTCTGGACTTCGATTTCCTCGTCCGGCGGGCGCGGCGGCACATAGACCGGCGGCGATACTCTCACGGCGATGCCGTCCTGCAGCCGTTGCTGCCCGGCGGTGACCACCATGTCGCCCCCGGTCAGCCCGGCCAGGATCTCGACCTGACCCGCAAAGCGCAAGCCGGCATCGACCTCGCCGCGCACGGCGCGACCATCGACCACACGAAACACGAAATTCTGCGCGCCCTGGGGCACCAGTGCCGATTCGGGGATGAACAGCGCGTCGCTGCGCTCCGCAATCCGCACCGTCACCGCCACGAACTGGCCGGGGCGCAGCCTGCCGTCGCGGTTCTGCGCCACCGCCTGGACCAGAATGCTCCGGCTGGCGGGATCGATCCGCGGATCGATCGCGCTGATCTCCGCCGCGAACTCGGCCTCCGGGTAGGCATCGCTGGCCAGCGTCACCGGCTGGCCGAGGCTCAACACCGCGAGGAAACGCTGGGGCACCCGGAATTCGATCTTGATCGGGCTCATCTGTTCCAGGTTCACGATATCCTGGCCGGACGCCACATAGTCGCCGACACTGACCCGGCGCAGCCCGAGCACGCCGTCGAACGGCGCGGTCAGCACGGCGCGCTCCAGCCGGGCCTCGGCCAGCGCGAGCTGGGCCCGATCGTTGCGCAGGCCGGCCTCGGCCTCGTCGCGCGCCCGCGCGGTCCCGGCACCACGGGCCAGCAGATCGGTGGCGCGCTGATAGGCCTGCTCGGACAGGGTCAGGCTGGCTCGCGCCTGGGCCAGTTCGGCCTCCAGAATGGCACGGTCGAGCGCCACCAGGATCTGGCCGGCCGCCACCGTCGCCCCGTCGCGAAACCGGATTTCGGTGATCCGGCCGGGGATTTCGGGCCGCACGATCACCGAATTGTTCGAGACCACCGTGCCGATCGCCTTGAGCCGGCGCACCGCGGCGCCGCGCACCGCCGCGGCCGCCTCCACCGCCATGGAAGGCGGCCCGCCCGCGCCGCCCGGCCGGCCGCCGGCCGCCTGACGCGGCGCGCCCTGGTCGGTCATGACGAAATACCAGTAGGCGCCGCCGGCCGCCGCCAGGACCAGCACCGTCGCCAGGATCGCGATCGCCTTGCGCACCATCAAAGCCTGCCTCGCTCGACTCCGGCGGCCGAAAGCGGCTGGGCACCAGACCCGGTCCCCCATCGGGCCGGACCGGACCAGGATCGCAACGCTGCGCGGCGCCGAAGGGTTCGCCGGGACTGCGGAAACGCCGTGATACTTGGCGCCCCGGCATGGCGTTTTGAGGGCAGGCCACCCCGCCCGCGGTCAGATGATCAGGGATGACCGCAGCCCGCAAATCTGGCCGCCGGGCCGACAATGTTCAACGGACTCAAGATTCCCTGTCGCGGATCAACGGAATTTAACACTTCCGCGGATACCCTGACCTGGGCGAGCGGGTCCAGCGGCTCGCCCCGGCGCTTCAGCGCACGCAATTTTTGGATCGGTCGGAATTGACGAACCCCAGGGATGGCGCATGGCGAGACCAATTGACGACGTCAAAAACTGGATGAACATGTTCCGCTGGATCGTCAAGCTGATTCGCGACGATTACGGCATCGACGAAGCGATACTCACCAGACAGGCCGTGCTTGAAAAAGACATCGGCCTCGGAATGGAGCAGATCGAAGCAATCCTCGATGAAATTGCCGAAAGCTTTACCATCCGCTTCCCGGATGGTACGCTCGACGAAATCGTCAGCCTTGAAGAGCTGTGCATGCTGGCAAGCTGGATCAAGGGATACTACAAACAGCCGGCTTTCATTTCAGAGAGTTTTGCCTCCCTGTGTCAGGAAACCAATCAAGGCATGGGCTAGCCGCGCGACCCCATACGGCCAACCTGCACTCCAACGCAGGTTCGCCATCGCCAACCGGCCATCAGCGCCGATCGCCTTAAACCTGCCGCTTCACATCCTGCGCGATCGCTGCGGCCATGTCGCGGATGCTGGGCTTGGCGGCGCGGAGATAGGGCAGCGGGCGGCAGAGCTGCACGGTGGCGAGGCCGATGCGGGCGGTCATCAGGCCGTTGAGCACGCCCTGGCCCAGCCGCGCCGAGAGCCACCCCGCCATGCCGCCGCCCAGCACATGGGTGGCGACCCCGTCGCCGGCCTCGATGCCGCCGGCGAACACCATGTACAGCATCACCCGGCGCAACAGCGTGGCCGAGCCGATCAGACCCGGCCGCCCACCATAGCACGCGGCGATCTCGCGCACCAGCCGCAGATTGCGCCACAGCACCGCCAGCGAATCGACGAACGCGAACGGTACCACCGCGGTGAACACCGCGGTCAGCCGCGCCGCCCGGCCGATCGCCGCATTGGCCCGGGCGTCCAGCGGCAGCAGCACCTGCTGTTCCAGCAAGGTCAGCAATTCGCGGGGATCATGGGCCCCGTGGTCGTGGTCGCGGAAGCGCGAGCGCGCCCAGGCCAGTTCCGGCCGGCGGTGATACAGCCGGTCAAATTCGCCCACCACCAGCCGCGCCGCCTTCATGTCGTTCTCGGCCAGGGCACGATCGGCCAGCGCCCTGGTCTCGTCAATCCGCTGCAGCCGGCCCAGCGCGTGCAGCTCGCGCATCACCATCCACCCCAGCCCGCCGGCGACCAGCGCGGCCAGCGCCGCGCCGACCGCACCCAGAACCACGTTCTGGGCGAACAGATCCCGCACCAGAAGGTAGGCATCCAGGCCGAGGCCGAGCGCAATCAGCCCGAGCACCGCCACCCCGACCATTGTGCCCACCCGGAACCGGCGCGAAAACACCGGGGCCGGCACCAGCGCTCCCCCCGCCGCCGCGCCGGGGCCCGATCCGGGGCCTGCGATCAGGTCGCCGGTCGCGCGGGTTTCGGCCGCGGCGGCCTCGGCCGAACCGTCGGCGAAGGCATCCGCCGGCGCCCGCCGGATGTCGGGATCGTCGATCCGAAAGGCTGCCGGACCGCGGCGCCGCGAGGACATCGTCATGCCAGCAAATCTCCGATCAAACAGTTCAGCGCACGATCGAGGCGGATGTTGGGCAATCCCTGGCCGTCGCGGCCCAGACCCGGCGGCGGCCGGAAGGTCACGAACTGGTGGTTCGGGTCCGCCTCCGGATCGCGCCGCAGATCGTCGGGCAGCTCGCCCGGAAACCACACGATCTCCTCCTCGCCCCTGGCCGGCAGACCCTCCAGGCAGTGCATCTCCTCGCCATGCCGGGTCACGCTGGCTTCGCGGGTGGTGCGCAGCGCGGCCAGAGCCATCGTCTCGACCTCCGCGCCCTGAAAGGCGGCATGCTTGATCGGCTCGAACAGCAACTCGCGCACCAGCCC
>CAZTNV010000151.1:0-9192 GCA_964615535.1 uncultured Mycobacteriaceae bacterium
CCACAGCTATACCGGCGACCAGCGGATCGTGGACACCGCTCACAAGGACCTGCACCGCGCCCGCGCCGCGGCGCTGTCGATGATCCCGACCTCGACCGGCGCCGCCAAGGCGGTGGGCAAGGTGCTGCCCGAGCTGAAGGGCAAGCTGGACGGCGTGGCCATCCGGGTGCCGACCCCGAACGTCTCGCTGGTCGATTTCAAGTTCACCGCCAAGAAGTCGACCACCCCGGAAGAAATCGCCGCCGCGATGAAGGAAGCCTCGGAAAGCAACCAACTCAAGGGCATCCTGGGCGTCTATGACGAAGAACTGGTGTCGATGGATTTCAACCACGACCCGCGCTCCTCGATCTTCGCGCTGAAGGAAGTCAAGGTCATCGACGGCAATTTCGTCCGCGTGATGAGCTGGTACGACAACGAGTGGGGCTTCTCCTGCCGCATGGCCGACACCGCTATCGCCATGATGAACGCCGGGTAAGGCTTTCCGATCGGGCTTCGGCCCGGCGGAAAACTGCCGCGAGAAGGGCGCCCCCCAGGGGCGCCCTTTTTCGTTATGCGGGCACTCCGAGCGAGCCTTCGTCCATCGAGAGTTCGGCCGGCACGCTGCGGCCGTCCTCGATCAGCGCGGGCACGACTTGCCCCTCGCGCATCTCTCGGCACGGCGCATTTGCCTTCCCCTTAAAGAACAAGCCAGCATAGCGCCCCATGATCACCTCGGGTATTTGCAGCGGCAGCCGTTGTGCCGATTAGAGCAAATATTTAGGCAAATCCGCGTTTCATTTTTCCAATATCCGGGCAGTTTGAAACAAATACCGTATTTTCCTTTTATTTTCATTGCCTTGTTGACTCCGTGCCCAATCCTGCAATACCGTTTCCCTTATCAAGTATTCATCGGCACGGATCAGGCCCGGTAAGGAGTACGGTCATGCTGCAGGGCGGCGCCTACGTGGTCTATGGTGGTTCCGCCCCGCAGGAGCCGGGACCGGTCATCGGCACCGACGGACCTGACGATCTGACCGGCGGACCGGGTGCCGAATTGATCCTGGGCCAGGGCGGCAACGACAAGCTTCGTGGCGGTGCCGGCAACGACAGGCTGATCGGCGGGCCCGGCGACGACTGGCTGGACGGCGGCCCCGGCGACGATCATCTGATCGGCGGCGACGGGATCGACGCCGCTGTGTACATCAACGCCCCTCAGGGCGTGAGCGTGGACCTCGCGAAGGGCATCGCGACCGGCGACGGACGGGACCGGCTGTCCGGCATCGAGACCGTTTTCGGGTCCAGATTCAATGACCGGCTCCAGGGCGACGCCGGCAACAACCGCCTGATCGGCGGGGCGGGCGACGACCATCTGATCGGCGGCGGCGGCCGCGACACCGCGGTGTTCTGGACCGCCGCTTCGGGCGTGACCGTGGATCTGGCGGCCGGGACGGCTGAGGGCGACGGCACAGATCGGCTCGAAGGGATCGAGAGCGTGGTCGGCTCGCGATTCGCCGACGTGCTGATCGGCGATTCCGGCGACAACTGGCTGACCGGCCGCGACGGCGACGACAGTCTGGTGGGCGGGGGCGGGATCGATACCGCCTCCTTCGCCTACGCGCCGAACGGCGTCTTCGTCGATCTGTCCGGCGGGCGCGCCACCGGCGAGGGCAATGACAGCCTCCACGGCATCGAGGACATCGCCGGCTCCGCTCACGCCGACATGATCCTGGGCGATGACCAGGCCAATCGGCTGATGGGCGGCCCCGGCGACGACGACATCGCCGGCGGAGCTGGTAACGACATCATCATCGGCAACGAGGGTGCCGACCGGCTCTCGGGCGATTCGGGTCATGATCTGCTGATCGGCGGCGGGGGCGCCGACATCTTCGTCTTCGCGCCGGGCACGGGCTACGATCGGATCAGAGATTTCCAGCCGGGTCTCGACATCATCGACCTGATCGCCTTCGGGTTCGCAGATTTCGCCGCACTGGCCGAACTGTTCACGGCGTCTAGAGATTACGACAGTGGTGAGTGGGACGCTGCTACCCGTATCGACCTGCCCGGCCAGGACGAGGTGACGATCGCCGGAGTCCTGCCGAACCTGCTGGCGCCCGGCGATTTCCTGCTCGCGGCCTGAGCGCGCCCGGCCGGGCGGTCCGGCCGGGTCGTCTCCTCAATCGAAATTCGGCCGGATCAGATAATCCGGCAGGCATTCGAAGGGCGGGAAATCCTCGCGCAGGTAGCCGGGCGAACAGGGCTCGAGCCATGCGCTGTTGTCCACGGGTTCAAGGATGCCGCAGCCCGACAGCCCCGCGCCCGCCAGAACGGCCATGGTCAACACCAGCCGGTTCAATCCGTGCATTGGCCCGTCTCCGATTCCTTGTCCGACAATTCCTATTAAGATGGTTCGATCGTCGCGAAATCGAAATAGCCCCCTGCCAAACCACGCGACAGCACTCGAAAAGTGCCTTCGGCCGGCCGATGTGCCTGCAAAGGGTGTTGGCGACCGGCTGTCTGCTCCGGAGCCGGGGATGCAAGGCGGGGGCGGGAAATGGTCGGTCCGGAACCTTTCCTGGCCGCTCCGGTTTTCTGTGCCGTGTCCGTTGCGAAATGCCTCGACGCGGCGCCGCCACATCCCTGAGGGGCGATCGGAAATCATGCCGGAGGGTCCAGTGAACGGGATTCGATCCTACGCCTCTCAAGTCCCAAACCTCGTGAAACGGGCACCGGCACCATCGCGGACCGGAGCGATCCTGGCCGCTTCGGCGGCCACTCTGGCGGCAGCGGCGCTCTACAACACTTATCGGGCGCGCAAGGCGGAACGTGACCATCCGCCCGCGGGGCGGTTCGTCACGGTCGACGGGGTCCGGCTCCACTATATCGAGGACGGCGAGGGGCCGCCGGTGGTCCTGCTTCACGGCAATGTGGTGACGGCCGAGGACTATGTCTGGAGCGGCGTGTTCGACCGGGTCGCCGAACGGCATCGCGTGATTGCTTTCGACCGTCCGGGTTTCGGCTTCAGCGACCGGCCGCACGGTCGGTCCTGGACGGCGGCCGAACAGGCCGATCTGTTCCAGAAGGCATTCGCGCGTCTCGGTATCGAACGGCCGGTCGTGGCGGGCCATTCCTGGGGCACGCTTGCTGCCCTGGCACTGGCCTTGAATCATCCGGCTGCGGTGAGCGGTCTGGTCCTGCTGTCCGGTTATTACAAGCCGACACTGCGGGTCGATGTACCGATGGTCGCCGTCTCGGTGATTCCTCTCGTCGGCGACGCGCTACGGTACACGGTCTCGCCGCTGATGGGGACCGCGCTGCTGCCGCTCAACATCAAGGCCATGTTCGCACCGCTTCCCGTGCCGGAACGCTTCAGCCGGCAGTTTCCCTACGCTTTCCCGGCCCGACCGGCACAGATCCGTGCCGAGGCCCAGGATGGCGTAACGATGGTGCCGAGTGCGGCGGCGATGCGGGACCGCTATCGGGACCTGCATCTGCCCATTGTGATCATGGCCGGCACCCGCGACCAGATCGCCGGCTACGAGAGCCATTCCGTCTGGCTTCATGAATCGATTCCGGACAGCGACCTGCGGCTGGTCGAAGGGGTCGGCCACATGGTCCACTACGCGGTTCCCGGGCAGGTCGCCCAGGCGATCGAGGCGGTGTCGGACCAGGCCCACCGGCGACCGTTCCCCGCCGCCCTCACCCGTCCCGAACCACCTGCCCGTCCACGATATGCACCCGACGTTCCGCCCGGGCGGCCAGGTGCTCGTCATGGGTGACCGTGATCACCGTGGTGCCGAACTCGCGAACCAGCCGGGCAAAGATGTCGAACACGAGCTGGCTGTTGCGCGAGTCGAGATTGCCGGTCGGCTCGTCGGCCAGGATCACGCTCGGCCGGTTGGCCAGGGCACGGGCGATCGCCACACGCTGACGCTCGCCGCCGGAAAGCTGGCCGGGCCGCTGGGCCGTCTTGTCGCCCAGGCCGAGTTCGTCCAGCAGCGCATGCGCCCGCGCTCGCGCCGCCCCGGTATCGAGCGCGCCCAGCTTGCGCATCGGGATCAGCACGTTGCCGAGCGCCGAGAACTCCGGCAGCAGGAAATGGAACTGGAACACGAAGCCCAGCTGGCGCAGCCGCAGCCCCGCCAGGGCGGCGCCGTCGAGCCGCCCGGTGTCCTCTCCGTCCAGCCACACCGTGCCCGCGCTCGGCCGGTCGAGCAGGCCGAGCAGGTAGAGCAGCGACGACTTGCCCGAGCCCGACGGTCCGGTGATCGCGACGAACTCCTGCGGTCGCACGGTCAGGTCGATGTCGCGGACCAGCGTCACCGGCACCGGGCCGGGCATCGTCCGGGTCAGCCCGCGCGCCTCGATCAGCGGCCGGGCCGCCGCCGCGGGCACCGATTCGCTCATGCCGCCCCGCGCACAATATCGACCGGGTTGAGCCGCGCCGCCTTGCGCGCCGGCAGATAGGCGGCGACGCCGGCCGAGATCACGGCGAAGGCGCCACCGACCCAGTAATAGATCAGGGAGTGGTCGAGAAACAGCCGGTCGCTGCGGATCATGCCGCCCAGTTCGAGCCGGATGCTGGCCAGCCCCTGGACCAGGCCGAATCCGACCCCCCACCCCACCACCGCGCCCGCCATGCCGACCAGCACGCCCTGCATCAGGAAAATCCGGCGAATGTCCCGCTCGGCAAAGCCCAGGGATTTCAGGATCGCGATGTCGCGCGACTTCTCGTAGACCACGGTCGAGATGATGTTGTAGATGCCGAATCCGGCGACCACCATGATCGCACCGACCACCGAATACATGATGATGTTCTGGATCACGAACACCGCGAATATGCCCTGATTGGTCTCCTGCCAGGCTTCGGAGCGGTAGCCGTAGCGCGCCTCGATCCGCGCCGCGACCTCCTGGGCCTGCTCGACATCGTCCAGCCGGATGCGGATCGCGTTGATCACGTTGGGCCGGTTCTGCAGGATCTGCGACCGGTTGATCAGGACGTAGGCCTCGCCCTCGTCGAGCTGGACGATGCCGGTCGAAAACAGGCCGACGATCTTCATGGTCATGACCACGCCCTCCGGCGACACCGCGGTGACCGTATCGCCGCGCGCCGCGCCCAGCTTGCGGGCCAGACCGGTGCCGACGATGATGCCGTTGGCGGTGGTCGAAAGGTCGTCGAGCGACCCCGCCACCATGTCCTGCTCGATCCGGGTCACCCGGCGCTCGCGCTCGGGCACGACGCCGATCAGGGTGGCGGACGTATCGGCGCTGCCATAGCGCAGAAAGATCTGGCCGGTCAGGGTCGGGGCCACGGTCAATCCGGGCATCCGCGACAGCACGTCCACGATTCGCCCGCCATTGCGGATGCCGCGCACCTCGTCGCGCGGCCGCAGCCGGCGCAGTTCCACGGCACCATCCGGAAACGCCAGCATGACCGGCTGGGGCGGCGGGTTGCGGAACTCGTCATGGATCACGATGTGCGGCTGCACGTTGACCACGGTCTCGACGAAATACCCCTGAAAGCCGCGCATCAGGGCGGCCATCGCAATGAAGAAGCCGACCCCGAGCGCGGCGCCCAGCACCGAAATCACGGTCTGGCGCTTGCGGCCGGCCAGATGGGTCAGCGCCACGTCGAGCAGCAGGGGCATGGCCATGGGATGCGCTCCTCCGGACGTCAGGCTCCGGCCGCCGCGGGCGCCGGCACCGGTCGGACCGGGTCCCCGTCGGCGAGCCCGGCCGGCGGCGCCACGATCACCCGGTCGCCCTCGGACAGGCCATCCAGAATTTCCACCGACAGGTCGCCGATCACGCCGATCCGCACCGACCGCCGGTGCGCCGTCTCAGTCTCGACCACGAAGACATGGGCACCCGTCCGGGCACCCACGGCGTCACCCTGCGGCCCATCGACCAGCGCCGCATACGGGATCAGCAGGGCATTGTCGTCGCGCCGGATCACGATATTGACCTCCACGGTCATGCCGACCAGCAGCGGCGTATCCTCGGGCAGGCCGATCCGCACCCGGTAGCTCTGGCGGATCGGATCGCCCAGCGGGGTGATTTCCGCCACCCGTCCCTCCAGGACCCGGCCGGGAAAGGCATCGGCGCGGATCAGCGCGGTCTGGCCGACCCGGATCAGGGGAATGTCCTGCTCATCGACATCGGCAACGGCCCAGAGTGGCGAGATCTGGCCGACCGTGAACACGGTATCGCCGGGACGGACCACCTCGCCCAACTCGCGGTCGCGGCGCATCACCACGCCCTCGATCGGCGAGCGCAGGGTCAGCCTCTCGATCCGCTGCTGCGCCGCGACGATGCCGGCCAGCACCTGATCGAGTTCGCTGCGCGCCCGCTGCTCGGCCTGATCGCTGAGGACGCCGCGCCGGGCGAGGGCGCTGGCCCGCTCGAGCTCGGCGCGCAGCCAACGCTCGCGCGCCCGCAGCTCCTCCAGCCGCGCCCGCTCCTCGCGATCGTCCTGGCGGCCGAGCACGTCGCCCGCCGCCACCCGGTCGCCTTCATGCGCATCGAGCCCGACCAGGCGCCCGGTTTCCAGCGGACCAATCCGCGCCCAGCTCACCGGTTCGACATTGGCCGTGGCATAGACCGCCTCGACCGCCGGCCCGCGCCGGACTTCGGCAACCGACACCAGCGGCCCGGCATACCAGCGGGCACCGAACCAAGCGATGGCGCCACCTGCGGCCAGGACCAGCGCGGCGGCCAGAACGATGCGGCGAATCAAGGAAGGGACTCGGCAATCATATCGACACTTTGCACGCCTGACATGGCCTTGGCAGCCATCGCACGCCATGCGGCAGGATCGCGGACGTTGCATGGCCGCCATCCATCATCGGCAATGCGCCGGTTCCGGGAATGGCGCGGAAAGACGGCTTGACTTCGAGTCCGGCCCGTCACACATGGGTAACAGGGACGGAAGCGTCCCGCTCTCGCGACCGCGTGAAGTGCGTCTCGGCTTACGAACCCGCGGCCGCTGCCTCCCGAGAAGACCGATTGTGATTTTGGGCTGTCCCGGCCGCGCGGGGTACGGCTCGCTTAAGGGAGGCACGAAACGGCCGGCCGCGGGCCGCCGTTGTCGTGCAGGGAAACGGTCGGATCGACCTCCCGGACGCATGTCCGGGAATTGGTTCGGCCGACTGTCCACCGAACGGTGTTGCGCTGGCGTCTTCGGAATGCCGAGGGCCAGCACCGGCGATGGACAAGACAGCCAGCCGCTTTCCCGACTCCCGGCTACCCGGCGGCACCTGCCGCCGCCCAGGAGAAGACGATGAAGACCGGAACCGTCAAGTGGTTCAACAGCACCAAGGGCTTTGGCTTCCTGGCCCCCGATGATGGCGGGAAGGACGTGTTCGTCCATATCTCGGCCGTCGAACGGGCCGGGCTGCGCGGCCTCAATGAAGGCCAGAAGGTCGAGTTCGAGCCCGCCAAGGGCCGCGATGGCCGCCTGTCGGCCGAAAACCTGCAGGTTTTGTCGTAAGGGCGCGCCGCCGACCCGGTCCAGCCGCGAGATCGGTGCCACGAACGACAGACGAACGAGAAGGGCCGCCCCATGGGGCGGCCCTTTTTCGTGGCGAAATTGCGGGTATCCGATCAGTGGGCGTCGGCCCAGATCTTGCGCTTCACCGCATACATCAGCCCGGTGAAGATGAGCAGGAACAGGACCACGCGGATGCCCATCTGCTTGCGATCTTCCATATGCGGCTCGGCGGCCCACATCAGGAAATTGGTCACATCCCAGGACTGCTGGCGCACCGTCGCCTCGGTGCCGTCCATGTAGGTCACGCCGCCATCCGACAGCATGTTCGGCATGGCGATCTGATGACCCGGAAAATATTCGTTGTAGTGCATTCCGGCCATGAGCGTCACATTCGGCGGCGGCTCATGATACCCGGTCAGCATGGCGTAGATGTAGTCCGGACCATGCGCCCGAGCCTTGGCGAGCACCGACATGTCCGGCGGATAGGCGCCGTTGTTGGCGGCGCGGGCGGCCTGTTCGTTCGGGAAGGGCGACACGAAGCGGTCCGATGGACGGGCCGGCCGCTCGAACATGGTGCCTTCGTCGTCGGGCCCGTCCTGAACCTGGTATTGGGCCGCGATCGCCTGGACCTCTGCCTCGCTGAACCCGAGCTGCTGCAGATTGCGGTAGGACAGCAGCCGCATACCGTGGCAGGACGCGCAGACCTCCTTGTAGACCTGGAATCCGCGCTGGGTTGCCGCCCGGTCGTAGGTGCCGAAGATGCCGCTGAAGGGCCAGTCCTGTGCCGGCGGCACGGCCCCCTCCGCGGCCTCTGCGGACCGGATGGGACCGCCGGCAAGGCCGAGCGCGCCGATCAACGCCAGCCCCGCGGCCAGGATGGAGAGCTTGGGAATCGAGCGCATGGTCAGGCCTTCTCCATCGGATGTGCAGGCGCGCCGCCGGGCACGGGACCGCCGCCCCGGAGCACCGGCTCGCTGATGCTGCGCGGCAGCGGCAGCGGGCGTTCCAGCTTCCCGAGCAGCGGCAGGACGATCAGGAAATGGGCGAAGTAGTAGAACGTGCCGAGCTGCGACAGGGTCAGCCAGATGCCTTCCGGCTGATTGGCGCCGCAGAACCCCAGCACGATGCAGGTCACCACCAGCAGCCAGAAGAACCATTTGTAGATCGGCCGGAACCGGGCGCTGCGCACCCGCGACGTGTCGAGCCAGGGCAGCACGAACAGGATCAGGATCGAGCCGAACATCAGCAGCACGCCGCCCAGCTTGTCCGGCACCGCGCGCAGGATGGCGTAGAACGGCAGGAAGTACCATTCCGGCACGATATGCGCGGGCGTCACCAGCGGGTTGGCCGGGATGTAATTGTCCGGATGGCCCAGATAGTTCGGCGCGAAGAACACGAAGATGGCATAGAAGATGAAGAACACGCCCATGCCGAACGTGTCCTTGATCGTGTAGTACGGATGGAACGGCAGGGTGTCCTGCGGCCCCTTGGGCTCGATGCCCAGCGGGTTGTTCGAACCGGTGATGTGCAGCGCCGCGACGTGCAGGAAGACGATGCCGACCAGCACGAACGGCAACAAATAGTGCAGCGAGAAGAACCGGTTGAGTGTCGGGTTGTCGACCGAGAACCCGCCCCACAACCATGTCACGATGCTGTCGCCGATCAGCGGGAAGGCCGAGAACAGATTGGTGATCACGGTCGCGCCCCAGAAGCTCATCTGGCCCCAG
>CAZTNV010000152.1:0-9191 GCA_964615535.1 uncultured Mycobacteriaceae bacterium
CGATCGGCCAAGACAGAACTTTTGCAGAACCTGCCTTGCCTGGATAGGGAAATGCAACTAAATTTCCTGTCAATATGATATAACTTTTCATCTTGAAGTTTTAATGTTAATGCTATTGGTGCTGGGCATCGCCAAAAAAAACGCCCGGCTCATGCATACACAGATATGGAGGGCATCATGGAAAAGCAAGAATTCTGGACTTCTTACTCGAAACTCCTGCTGTCGGTCTGGGACGGATCGATCAACATCGTTGAGTTAACGAAAAATCCGGTGCCGATTCTTGAACGTTTCGGATTCACCGTGAAGCCGGGCGCCGGGGTCGAGATCCAGATGGCGCCGGGCACGCCGCAGACCCCTGAGAACGCCGGCCAGAACTCGGAGGGATTCGAAAAGCAGTACGATCTATGGATGCAGGGCGAGACCACCGGCAAGTATGTCCTGTACATACTGGAAAGTCCGCCCCAGGCGGATCCGGCCCACCCGGCCCTGGCCGATACCTGCTGCTGCTGCTGCAGTTGCCCGTGCTGCTGCTGCACCTGAGTCCGTTCTCGCGCCAATCCCGATGAGCTGATGCCCGCCCGGCCAGGGCGGCACGCTTCGGGCGCGCCCATTCGAACCACTCCGGGGCGAATGGGCGCAGGGCGCCGGTCGCGATTCGATCGACGGGCCTCCATCTTTCAGGTATTCCGTGGTCATCCGCTAACCGGCCTGGGACTTCGTCCGCATCATGCAGTCGGCGGAAATGCATCAGGATCAGACCCCCTCCCGCATGGCTCGGCTGCAACTGAATGCGTCGATGCATTTCCAGGTCATCGACTCCGTCTGCGTCGTGGCGGTCGGCGAGACGATCCAGGAAGCCTTTGTCGGGCGGGCCTATCCCCGGCTGGTGCCGCTGCTCGACGGGCGCCACGATTTCGGCGAACTGATCGGCCTGATCGCCGATGTTTCCCCCCTCGAGATCATGCAGAGCATTCACACTCTGAAGGCCAAGGGCTGTCTGGTGGATGCCGGCACCGGCGGCGCGGACCCGCTTCGGGCCTTCTGGAATTCCCTGGGCGCCGGCGCAGATGCCGCCCTCGACCGGGTCGCGCGGTCCAGCGCACAGGTCCGCGGCCTGGGCGGCATCGACCCGCGCCAGATGACCGACTCGCTCCAGGATCTCGGCATACGGGTGGCCGGCGACGGCGACCGGCTGGTCGTCCTGACCGACCACTATCTCCGCGACGAGCTGGCCGGGATCAACGCGGCGGCCCTGGCGGCCGACCGAAGCTGGATGCTGGTCAAGCCGGTCGGGACGGTGCTGTGGATCGGCCCGCTGTTCCGGCCGGGCGAGACCGGCTGCTGGGAATGCCTGGCCCAGCGCCTGCGCGCCAATGCCATGATCGAGCGCTTCGTGCAGGCCCAGGGCAGGCTGCCCCACCCGCTGCCCCGCTCGACCGCCTCGATCCCGTCGCTGTTCCGCGTCGCCTGCGACCTGGCGGCGACCGAACTGCTCAAGGCCGCCGGGCTCGGGGGCGGCGGCAGCCTGGACGGCGCGGTGATCAGCATCGACACTCGCGACCTGTCGCGCCGCCGCCATCACCTCGTCCGCCGTCCGCAATGCCCGGCCTGCGGCGATCCGGCCGCGGCCCGCCGGGCCGGGATCGCGGTCGAGCTGCGCTCCCGGCGCAAGGACCGCGTGATCGACGGCGGCCATCGCACCAGCCGCCCCGAGCAGACCTACGAAAAGTACAAGCACCACGTCAGCGAGATCACCGGCGTGGTCCGCAGCATCGAGCAGTTCGGATCCGGCGACGGCGCCGGGCTGGTCCACAGCTATTCCTCGGGGCACAACTTCGCCCTGGCGCAGGACGACGTCAGGTTCCTGTTCCAGAACCTGCGCAGCCGCAGCGGCGGCAAGGGCATGACCGATGTCCAGGCCAGGGTCAGCGCCCTGTGCGAGGCGATCGAGCGCTGTTCCGGCATGTACCAGGGGCAGCCGCCGGACCGGCTGGCCAGCCTGGCGGCGCTGGGCGACGACGGCGTGCATCCCAATGCGCTGATGTGCCTGAGCGCCCGGCAATACGAGCGGCGGGAAGCGCTCAATCGCGCCGACCAGGACGGCCTGCATCTGGTGCCGCGGCCGTTCTCCGAGCACGAAACGGTCGAATGGACCGCGGTATGGTCGCTGACCCATGGCCGCGTGCGCTACGTGCCCAGCGCCTATTGCTGGTTCGGACATCCGGAATTCGCGGCCAGGTTCTTCTGCACCTCCGACGGCAACGGCAACGCCGCCGGCAACACCCTCGAAGAGGCGATCCTGCAGGGGTTCATGGAGCTGGTCGAGCGCGATTCCGTGGCGCTGTGGTGGTACAACCGGGTGCCGCGCCCCGCGGTCGATCTCGACAGCTTCGACGACCCCTATCTTCCCGCCCTGCGCGACCATTACCGCGCCGCGTTCGGCCGCGAGTTCTGGGTGCTGGACATCACCGCCGATCTGGAAATCCCCGCCTTCGCGGCGGTCTCGCGCCGGCTCGGGGCGGCGTGCGAGGACATCCTGCTCGGCTTCGGCGCGCATTTCGATCCGCATGTCGCCCTGCTGCGGGCGGTCACCGAGATGAACCAGTTCCTGCCCGCCGTGTCCCGCACCGACGGCCGGGGCAGGACCGTCTACTGGTTCCCGCAACGCGAGGCGATCCAATGGTGGACCACGGCGACGCTCGCCGGCCAGCCCCATCTCGCCCCGCAACCCGGCCGGGCGCCGCGCCGCAAGGCCGAGTTCCCCGATCGCGCCACCGACGACCTGCGCGACGACGTGGCGCTGTGCGTCGAGGTGGCGGCGCGGCACGGCATCGAGACGCTGGTCCTCGACCAGACTCAGCCGGACATCGGATTGAGCGTGGTCAAGGTCATGGCGCCGGGGCTGCGCCACTTCTGGAAGCGGTTCGGCCCCGGCCGCCTCTACGACGTTCCGGTCCGCCTGGGCTGGTGCGAGCGCGCGACTGCGGAAGACGACCTGAACCCCATCGGAATCTTCTTTTGAACCGGGAGTCGAGGCAGGCGCCATGCCGCTGAAGCAGATCATCGGGCTGGCCGAGCATGCCAGGATGGACGTGACCGCGCCGGACTCCCTGACCATCCATGGCGGTGCCTGGCCGGTCGCCGTCGAACGGGCGACGCCCGGCCTCCGGGCGGCGCTGACCCGCCTCGGGGCGGGCGACGGCGCCGAGCCGGACATGGTCGCCGCCGTGCTGCAGACCGACGGTCCGGCGGCGCTGCCGCGGCTGTTCGGCACGCTGGAACAGCTCTTCGCCGGCGGTCTCGTCCGCTACGCCTGGCATGACGAGCGCGGCGCCCCAATGATCGGCGTGCGGCCGATCGGCATGCTGCACGGCCGCGGCCGGAAGGCCGAAGCCGAGGCCGGCCGGCCCTACCTGCTGTCGCGCTTCGCCCTGGCGCGGCGGGCGGGATCGCGGATGGTGCTGGAATCGCCGCTCGCCCCGGCCGAGATCGAGCTGCACGGCCGGTCGGGTCCGCTCGTGCTGTGGGCTCTGGCCGAGCCGCGGCGGGCCGAGGATCTGGCCGGGATGGTCGACGGCCTGTCGCCGGACGCGGCGCGCACGATCCTGTCGGTCCTGCTGTCGCACGGCTTCGTCGCGCCGGCCGATGCCGAGGGCGGCATCCCGGAGGACCGCGATCCCGCGGCCATGCAGTGGGAGTTCCAGGACCTGCTGTTCCACAGCCGCACCCGGCTCGGCCGGCACAGCAATCCCTATGGCGGCGCCTATCCCTTCGTCGGCAGGATCGAGCCCCTGCCGATCGACAAGCCCGACATGGCGGGCGACGTCATCGCGCTGGCGCGGGTCTCCGATCAGGCCATGGAGCGGGACCCGCCGTTCGGGCAGGTGATGGAACGGCGTCGGTCGCTGCGCAATCATGGCGCCGAGGCGATCTCGCTCGACCAGCTCGGCCAGTTCCTGTTCCGCAGCGCGCGCGAGCAGCGGCGGATCGCCGTCGATGCCGGCCAGTTCAGCCAGCGGATCTATCCCAGCGGCGGGTCGATGCACGAGCTCGAGACCTACGTCGTCGCGCATCGCTGCACCGGCCTGGAGCCGGGGCTGTACCATTACCGGCCGGCCAGCCACGACCTGTGCCGGATCGCGGCGATGTCGACCGATCTGGAAGCCGTGCTCGACCAGGCCAGGGCCGCGTTGCGCAGCGACGGGCGGCCGCAGATCCTGCTGGTGCTGACGGCACGGTTCCAGCGCACCGCCTGGAAGTACCGCGGCGTCACCTATTCCCTGATCCTGAAGAACATCGGCGGGGTGTTCCAGACCTTCTATCTCGTGGCGGCGGCGATGGGCCTGGCGCCCTGCGCCATCGGCGGCGGCGACACCGACCGGTTCGGCA
Organism: uncultured Mycobacteriaceae bacterium; assembly: GCA_964615535.1. Classification (GTDB taxonomy): domain Bacteria; phylum Pseudomonadota; class Alphaproteobacteria; order DSM-16000; family Inquilinaceae; genus CAZTNV01. The sequence continues at coordinate 4,390 of CAZTNV010000152.1, forward strand.
AGGCCGCCGGCCTGAGCTATCTGGCCGAAGGCTCGGTGGGCGAGTTCGCCCTGGGGACGGTGAGCGAGGCGGAGGCCGGCGGCGCCGGGTGGGCCGGCTGGGCCGGCTGAGGCGTCGTCGGCGCCGCGCGGAGAACGTGCGATGAAAGTGCTGCTGATCTATCCGAACGGCTGCCAGGACGTGATCGGCCTGGGCGATCTGGGCGCCATTGCCGAGCCGCTGGCGCTGGAATACGTCGCGGCGGTGGCCGGGCAGGAGGGGCACGAGGTCCGCCTGCTCGATCTGCGCCTGCATTTGGACGAACTCGACTCGACCGTGGCGGCGTTCCGGCCGGATGTGGTCGGGGTTACCGGCTATTCCATGCATGTCCTGCGCAACCTCGAAATCTGCGGCCGCGCGAAGGCGCTGCTGCCGCACTGCCGCACCATCGTCGGCGGTCATCACGCGTCGCTGCTGCCCGAGGACTTTTTCCAACCGCAGATCGATTTCATCGCCGTCGGCGCGGGGCTGGAGGCCTTCCGCGCCCTGCTCCGGGCGCTGGAGGACGGCCGCCTCGACCGGCCGATCCCGGATCTTTGGTCGCGGCAGTCCGATGGCACGTTCCGGTTCGGCGGCGAAGGGCCGCCCTTCGACATCGACCGTCAGCCCTGGCCGGACCGCTCGCTGGTCCCGGAGGATCGCCGGCGCTACTACATCGACTGGATGAGTCCGATCGCCATGCTGCGGACGACGGTGGGCTGTCCCTATCGCTGCTCGTTCTGCTCGCTGTGGACGATCCAGCACGGCCGGTATCTCAAGCGCGACATCCGGCAGGTCGTGGCGGAACTGTCCGCGATCGAGGAGACCTTCGTCTTCCTGGTCGATGACGAGCCGTTCATCTCGCCCGCGCGCATGGCGGCGCTGGCCGACGCCATCGCGGCGGCCGGGATCGAGAAGCAGTATTTCGCCTATTGCCGGATCGATTCGTTCCTGAAGTCGCCGGATCTGATGCGGCGCTGGCGGGAAGTCGGGCTGCGCCGGGTGTTCATCGGCATCGAAACCATCTTCGACGAGGAACTGAAGGACTACAACAAGCGCCAGGAGCTGGAGGAGATCGTGCAGGCGATGAAGCTGGCCAGGGAGCTCGATATCGCCCTGTTCTCCAATTTCATCGTCCGTCCCGACTATACCCGCAGGGAGTTCGACCAGCTCATCGCCTTCATTCGCCGGCACCGGGTCGATTACCCGTCCTTCACGGTCCTCACCCCGATACCGGGCACCGAGGCGGGCCGGTCCTTCGACGCCATCCTGAGACGGCAGCCCAATGGCCGGCCCGACTGGAACTATTTCGACCTGCAGCACGCGGTGACCCCGACCCGGCTGCCGGCAAGCGCCTTCCAGAGAGAATATCATCGATTGAAGATGACTTTCGCCGATTCCTACCAGAAGGCCGGCCACCCGCTGTTCCAGACCGAGTCCCTGCGGTCCCGCGCCGGCGGTCCCGCCTCATGCCCGCCAGGGCCGGGCGCGCCGCCGCCATGATGTCGAGGTGAACCCCGTGACGATCCAGCTTGACGACGCGCCGCTGCCGCTGCCCTGCGCCGGCCGCGATCTGCCGATGGACGCGATGCGCAGCCGGGCGCTCGAATTCCTGACCGAGACCAGCGCCCGGTTTCCGGATATCTTCAGCTATACCACCGGCGGCTGGTCGGTGGTGGTGGCCAACCATCCCGCCTATATCCGCGACGTTCTGTTCGAGCAGCGCGCGAACTACACCAAGCTGGGCACCCCCGACCTGATGATGCTCAAGCCGATGCTGGGCGAGGGGCTGATGACCACCGATGGCGAGGTCTGGGCCGAGCAGCGCCGCATGCTCCAGCCGGCCTTCCATCACCGTCCGATGCAGGGCTTCGCCCGCCACATGGTCGCGATCACCCGGCGCATGCTCGACGCCTGGGAGGCCCATGCCGGGTCCGGCGCGATGTTCGACCTGGAAGACGAGTTGAACGCCCTGACCCTGCAGATCGTGGCGCGCTGCCTGTTCGGCCTCGACCTGGACAGCGACGGCTCGGGCTTCGGCCGGGCGGTGTGGACCATGAACGAGTATATGAGCCATTTCGACCCCACCGATGTCGACCGCATGCGGGCCTTCCAGCAGGCGATCCGGACCATCCATTCGGTGGTCCAGCGCATCCTGGAGTCGCGCCGCGGCGATCCCGCGGCGCATGACGACATGCTGGCGATGATGCTGGCGGCGCGCCGCGAGGGCAGCGGGGCGGCGCTGACGCAAAAGCAGATCTCCGATCAGATCTTCACCTTCCTGATGGCGGGCCACGAGACCACCGCCAAGGCCCTGACCTGGACCCTCTACCTGCTGGCGCGGCACCCCGCGGCGCTGGAGCGGGCGCAGGCGGACTCCGACGGCTTTCCGGTCGATGCCGAAGATCCGGAGGAGGCGGTCAGCCGGCTGGACTATGGCTGGATGGTGCTGCAGGAATCGCTGCGGCTGTATCCGCCGGCCTGGATCGTCTCCCGGATGGCCTGCACGGACCACCGGCTCGGCCCCTATCCGATCCCGGCCGGCACGCTGGTGATCGTCTGCCCCTACCTGATCCACCGCCATCCCGGTTTCTGGAGCGATCCCGAGACCTTCGATCCGGAGCGGTTCGGGCCGGGCCGCGCCGCCGCCCAGCCGCAATACAGCTACATCCCGTTCGGCGGCGGGCCGCGCGCGTGCATCGGCCAGCCCTTCGCGCGGCTCGAGACCCGGCTGGTGCTGGCCATGATCCTGGGCCGCTTCAAGGTCCATCTCGTTCCCGGCCAGACGGTGGTGCCCGACGCGCTGGTGACGCTGCGGCCGCGCGACGGGATCAGGGTGCGGATCGAGCGCCGCTAGGCGGCCCGGGCCGGATCGAGCATACCCCCCGTCCGGAAAGGAGTGCCGGCATGAACGAGTCGGGTTCCTATCGTCCCGAGGAGACCTACGGCGCGCTCGGCCCGGAACTGCGCCGGCTGGAGGCGCAGGTCGAGCTGAGCTGGGAGCCCGAGCGCCGCCTGCTCGAGAGCATCGGCGTGCGCGACGGCCAGGACATCCTGGAGGCCGGCTGCGGGCCGGGCCACTTTACCGCCCGGCTGCTGTCCTGGCTGCCGCGGAGCCGCGTCACCGCGCTCGACGTGCGCGCCGACCTGCTGGAGCACCTGCCGGCCGTGGTCGCCGGGGCACGGGCCGGGGACCGGCTGCGGGTGGTTTGCGGCTCGGTCTACGACAGCGGCCTCGCGGCGGCCAGCCACGACGTGATCATCGCCCGCTACCTCTTCCAGCATCTGACCGATCCCGCGGCGGCGGTGGCGGCGCTGGGCCGGCTGTTGCGGCCGGGCGGCCTGCTCGCGGTGATCGACATGGATGCCGGCCTGTGGGGCGTCGCGCAGCCTTGCGTGCCCGCCCTGGAGGAGGTCTACCGCAAGGCGGAGGGCCTCCAGACCGGCCGCGGCGGCGACCGCTGCATCGGCCGGCGGCTGTGGCGCCTGCTCAGCCGGGCCGGGTTCGAACAGTGCCGGCTCGAGGCCTTCGTCTATCACAGCGACGAGCTCGGCCTGGACCGCTTCGACGCGCAGATGGACACGGCGCGCCTGGGACCCGCCCTGGCCGCGGACCTGATCACCCCGCGGGAATTCCTGCAGGCCGAGATCGCCTACCGGCAGTTCCGCGGGGCGGCCGACGCCTTCGTCCTGATGCTGGGGCTGGCGGCCCACGGCCGGAAGCCCGCGCGATCCTAGCCGCTTCCGCCGCCCCAGCCCGTCCCCGAATCGGCCGGCATCCCCGGCCACACGACAGACAGGTCCACCATGCTCACCCGACCCAAATGGAGCGCCGCCTGCGACGTGGCGATCCTCGACGACCAGACGCTGGTTGCGATTTCCGAGACCAGCCAGAACGCCTTCAAGGGAGCGGTCTACCCCCTGCTGGCGCCGCTGCTCGATGGAACCCGCACGGCGTCGGACCTGATCGGCGAGCTCTCCGGCAAGGTCATGCCGCCCTACGTGTTCTACGCCATCCATCTTCTGGAGCAGAAGGGCTGCCTGGTCGAGAGCGGCGACGGCGCATCTCTCGCGCCGGAGGACGCGGCCTTCTGGAACGCCCTGGGGATTGACGGCGCCACGGCGCAGGCCAGGCTCGAAAGCGCCCGGGTGCGGGTGGATGCGGTCGGCGGCGTCGATCCCGCCGCCATGATCGAGGCGCTGGGCGAGGCCGGCATCGGCGTCGAACCGGAAGGCGGCGTGCGGCTGGTGCTGACCGACCACTATCTGGACACGGCGCTGGAGGACATCAACCGCGCCCAGCTCGCGGCGGGCCAGCCCTGGATGCTGGCCAAGCCGGTCGGAACCGTGCTGTGGCTCGGCCCGGTTTTCGTGCCCGGGCGAACCGCCTGCTGGGAGTGCCTGGCCAGCCGCATGCGGGTCAACCAGATGCTGGAATCCTTCGCCGTCGACCGCTGCCGGCTCGACCGGCCGCTGCCGCGGTCGCTGGCCCGGAGTCCGGTGCTGCACCGGACGGCCTGCCGCCTGGCCGCGCTGGAGCTGGCGAAGCTGCTGGCGGCGGGCGAGGCCAGGGCGCTGGCCGGCGAAATCGTCACCCTCGACCTCGTCCGGCTGCAAACCGAGCGCCACACGGTGGCCAGGCGCCCGCAATGCGCGGTCTGCGGCGACCCGCAGCACGCGGCCCGCGGCGCCGAGCCGCCCGTCCTGCAATCCCGGCCGCTGGGCTTCACGGCGAAGGGGGAGCGCGCCGCCTATCCGCCGGCCGAGATCACCCTGCGCCGCTA
>CAZTNV010000153.1:0-1298 GCA_964615535.1 uncultured Mycobacteriaceae bacterium
CAGCAGCTTGTAGACGAACACCGGCTTGTCCTGGCCGATGCGGTGCGCCCGGTCGCTGGCCTGATCCTCCGCCGCCGGATTCCACCATGGATCGTAATGGATCACCGTGTCGGCGGCGGTCAGGTTCAGGCCCCGCCCGCCGGCCTTGAGGCTGATCAGGAACAGCGGCACCTCGCCGTTCTGGAACCGCCGCACCGGGGTGCCGCGATCGGCCGTATCGCCGCGCAGCTCGACGAAATCGATCCCGGCCGGACCCAGGCCCTGCCGGATCAGATCGAGCATGGCGGTGAACTGCGAGAACAGCAGGATGCGCCGCCCTTCCTCGATCATCTCGGGCAGCATCGCCATCAGCGCGGCCAGCTTGCCGCTGCCCCGCACCGCCCGCGCCGCCTCCAGCTTGACCAGACGGGGATCGCAGCACACTTGGCGCAGCTTGAGCAGGGCATCCAGGATCACGATCCGGCTGCGCGCCAGACCCAGCCGGGAGACCTCCTCCCGGACCCGGTCGTGCATCGACAGCCGGATGGTTTCGTACAGGTCGCGCTGATCCGTCGCCAGTTCGATCCGCTGCACCACCACCGTCTTGGGCGGCAGCTCGGCGGCCACCTCCGCCTTGGTCCGGCGCAGCAGAAAGGGACGCAGACCCTGCGCCAGCCAGCGGCGGCAGGCCTCGTCGCCGTGCTTTTCGATCGGCGTCCGGAAGCGGCTGGTGAACCGGCGGCGATCGCCCAGCAGCCCCGGCATCAGAAAGGCGAATTGCGACCAGACCTCGCCCAGATGGTTCTCGATCGGGGTGCCGGACAGGCATAAGCGGTGCCGCGCGGGCAGCTTGCGCGCCGCCCGCGCCGCTCGGCTCAGCGGATTCTTGATCGCCTGGGCCTCGTCCAGCACCACCAGATGCCACTCGATGCCGGCCAGAAACGCCTCGTCCCGGGCCAGCAGGGCAAAGGTGGTGACCACCAGATCGGACCGGGCGACCTCCGCCTTGCGGTCGTGCCGGTCGAGGCCGTGAAACACCACGACCCGCAGATCCGGCACGAAGCGGGCGGCCTCCGCCGTCCAGTTCGGCACCAGACTGGTCGGCACGACGATCAGGCAGGGCCGGTCGAGCCGCCCCGCCTCGCGCTCCACCGCGACATGGGCCAGGGTCTGGGCGGTCTTGCCGAGCCCCATATCGTCGGCCAGGATGCCGGCCATGCCGTGGGCCCGCAGGAATTGCAGCCAGTCCAGCCCGTCGCGCTGATAGGGCCGCAGGGTCGCGGCGAAGCCGGCCGGCGGATCGACCGGGGGGAGGCGGT
>CAZTNV010000153.1:1308-9173 GCA_964615535.1 uncultured Mycobacteriaceae bacterium
CGACCGATTGCCGCGCGGTGATGAAGGCGCGCAGCGCCTCGCCGGCGACGCACCGGGTGCCGTCGATCCGTTCGATGTCGGTCAGGATCTCGGCCTCGACCGCGGACACCGACAGGCGGCCGTCCGGGCTGAGCGACTCGGGCCCGATCATTTCCTCGATCACCGCCAGCAGCTTGGCGACCCGCTCGGCCGGGAGCACCAGAATGGTGCCGTCGTCGAGCCGGGCATGAACCTTGCCGTCGATCGGGACGATGCCGCCCTTGCCCAGCAAATCCACCAGGATCGGCAGCATCGGATAGCGCCGCCCCTCGACCTCCACCCCGACCGCCAGCGAGAACCAGCCCTCGCCGTTCTCCGCCAGATCGACCGTCCAGTCCTCGGTGACCTCGAGAACCCGCACCGTGGCGCCGAGATCGACCCGCCAGCCTGCCCGCCGCAAGCTCTCGGCCCCCTCCACGGCGAAGCGCTGCCACGCCTCCTCGCGGTCGCGGCCGCGATAGGCATAGGCCCGCCGCATCGGCTGGCCCTCGCCCGCGGCCAGACGGACCGGCGCCAGACCCATGTCGCGCAGCTTCGCCGCCGCCTGCGCCTCGGCCTTCGGATCGCGCCGCGCGAACACCGGGCCGGTGACGGTCTCGATCCGCGCGAACTGGCCCTCGGCCTCCGCCGGAACGGTCGCCTCGGCATAGGCGAATCCCAGGCTGACCACCGGCAGCGTCTCGATCCCGCCCTCTGCCGTGCGGATCGTCGCCAGGGCGGCCGTGGCCAGGGGCACCGGCGGGCTGTCGATGATGACCGGTTTGGCCTCCGCCCTGGCGGCCGGCGGGTCCGCCCGGCCGTTTCGCGGTGCCAGGGTGGTCGGCTGAGGCGTGGTCGGCTGAGGCGCGGACTGCTGGAACGCCGCCCGCCCGACCTCGCCGCTGGCGGTATCGACGTACCAGGCCGTGGTGCCGCGCAAAATCCGCGTGTTTGGCGGCAGATCGACCAGCCGCAGATTGCCGCTGCGAGGGTTCCGCTCGGTCAGGAATCGCCGGGTCCGTCCGGGGATCAGCGGCAGACCGTCGGCGCCCCAGCGGCACCGGCCGCTGGCGACCAGCAGGCTCAAAAGCTGATCGACCATCCCGCGCTGATCGAGCGCGATCGCCACTTCGGATGCCGCACCCCCGCCCAGCAGCCGGCCGAGCGCGCGATCGGCATCGCCCTCGGCGCCCGCCAGCGCCGTCGCCGCCGCCTGCTTCGGGGAGCCGGGGCCGATCCGGCAGCCGAGGCGGCTGCGGATTTCGGTCGAGACGGTAACGATCAGGGCGCGCCGGTCGCCGGACTGCGCCAGACCGTAGAGCGTCGTGTGCCGTTCCCGCGCCGGCTCCGCCGCCAGCAACCGGTCGAGAAACGATTCCTGCACCGGCCGGCGCATCGCGGGATCGGCGGCCAGGATCGCCAGGGCTGCGGCCGCGGCATGGGCGCAGCTCGGGCTGCCGCAGGTGCAGGCGGTCTCGAAGCCGGTGCGGCCGCGGCGCTCGGCCAGCATGACCCTGGTCGACAGCGTCCGCGGTCCGTCCTGCACTCTCGCGGAGAACCGGTTTTCGGCAGTCCGGGTTTCGAGAACCACCGATTCGGTCCGGACCAGGGCCCGGCCGTGCTCGACCGCGGCCGGCGGAAAGCTCCGCACGACGTCTTCCTCGGCAAATCGGATGTGCGGGGAGGACCCCATGGGGCCGGTCGGCCGCGCCGGACGTGCGCTCAACCCGTTCATGATCTGGTTGGAGCTCCGATCAGCGCTGTATCCCTGACCCGGCATCGGGCACGACGTCCGGAAAGTCCCTGCCCCCGCAGGTCATTGCCCGGGCCCCGAAAGACATTGCCTGGGCGATGCCGTCGCGCAAGCCGGCCGCAGCCGATCCGCGGCGACGGATCGTCGCCGCTGCGCCGGATGATCATGCCGGAAATGGTCCGGCCGGCAAAGCCTCTTCGGATGTCCGCATCGGGGAGCGACGCCGCACCCGCTGCGCGGTTTGCGATCCGGTCGCTGCCCTCCGGAGCGGACCGGCGGAACCCGCCCGATTGCCGCCCGCATCTGCGACGCGGTCCGTCCGATCAAGGACTGGGTCCCGTTTTCGGCAGGAATCCCCGGAGTGGGCAAGAGTGGGCCGGTTGGAGCGGGCCGATTCGCCGATCCGAAATGTGTCCACGGAGCGAGCAATGGGGTATGATGGATCATGACTTTGTGGTAGGATTTCGTGTTGTTCCGTTTTGCTTGTCCTGTTCGTTGCATTTCTCAGCCATTGGGCGGTTCCAGCCATTCGCCTACCACGACCATCTGCTTATTGCATTTGAAACGAAATGGGACATACCTCATCCTGGTGGCGGGGGGAAGGCAACGGGAAAGGGAGGATAGATTGAATGCGAATTCTTCTGGTCGATGACCATGCTCTGTTCCGGTCGGGCATGCTGCACCTTTTGTCGGAAATGGACGCCGCGGTCGAGATGGTCGAGGCCGGGTCCTGGGACGAGGCGAAGGCCGCCTTGCAGGGTCAGACTTACGACCTGATCATAACCGACCTCGTGATGCCCGGAATGAAGGGAGACGAGGCGGTTTCGGCGTTGCGGGAGAATGCGGCGGAGACGCCGATCGTCGTCGTGTCGATGATCGAGCGCAATGCCGAGGTCCGCAGCGCGATCGCCGCCGGAGCCAACGGCTTCATTCCCAAGGCGACCTCCCCGGATATCCTGCTGGAGGCGCTGCGCATCGTGATGCGCGGCGGGACGTATCTGCCGCCGTCGCTGCTGAACGTCGATCAGGATCTTCCGTCCGAAAACGATCGCCAGAACGGCGTTGTGCGGCAATTGTCGAGGCGGCAGGGTCAGGTCCTGAACGAACTGGCCCAGGGCAAATCCAACAAGGAAATCGCCTATTCGCTCGGCCTCTCGGAGGCCACGGTCAAGGTCCACATCGCGGCGATCATGCGCGCGCTCAAGGCCCAGAATCGGACCCAGGCGGTCCTGGCGGCGGTCAACGGCAAGCTGGTCTCCGCGGCCTGAGGCAAAGCCGCGCCGGCACCGCGCGGGCTGGAAACCCCGGTCGAGGCGCAGAGGCCGGGCGCATAGCTCGGGGTGCAGAACGGGCGATCCGGTGCCGGGATTGGCATCCGTTCAAGGCCGTGCCGGCGCACATGCACAGCGCGGGCGCCCAGCGGAACCGGGTGTTCCGCCGGGCGCCCGCGCTGTGCCGCCGCGGCGATCCGGTGCTAGGCGCCGCGCTGCGCCGCGGCGATCTGGTTGCGGAGCGCGTCGAGCAGCGCCTCGATCCGGCCGCCGCCGCGCTGGATCACCGAGGCGAACTCGTTGCGCTGGGTGACCGACATGCTCACGCCTTCCACCACCACGTCGATCACCTGGAATCGGCCGTTGCGTTCGCGCAGCCGCCATTGGGCGGTGACCGGCGGGCCGTCGGGCCGGACGATCTGGGTATCCACCAGGACGTCGTTGGTGCCGACCGGCCGGGTATCGCCGACCTGGAACACCTCGCCCGAATAATTGGCGAACCGCCGGGCATAGGTCTGTACGACCATTTCCTGAAACAGCCGCAGATACTCCTGCTGCTGCGGCGGCGTCGCCTGCTGCCAGTACCGTCCGAGCACGAAACGGCCGATGGTATTGGTATCGAAGCTGTCCTGGAAGAGCTGGCGGAAGGCGGCGACGGTGCCGTCCTCGGTCCGCCCCGGCTGGCGCAGCACCTGGATCGCCTGGTCGCCAAGCTCGACCATGAAGCTCCTGGCGGCGGCCTGATCGACCGCGGCGCGTCCGTCCGCCGCTCCGAACACCCCGAAGGCCAGAATGATCGTTGCGGCCAACCGGCCGAAATGACGTGCCATGATCATCGCTCCATCCCCGTTTCGGCGGCACCGGTTTCAGCGCGACCGGTTTCGGCGAGACCGGCCCCCCTCATCCCGACCTCTGCTGAACCCCGCGCGCCGTCCGTGGTTCCGCGGTTCCAGATGCGCCGCGGCGCGGCCTGAGCCGCCTCGCCCGGCGGAGCCGCCGCGGCCGGGATCGACGCGGCCGGGATCGACGCGGCCGGTGCCGGCACCGAATCCGGCGCTTGATTGTAGTCCGGGATGATCACCGGGGACGGCGCGGCATCGCCCCGGATCATGGCGTTGCGCGATTGCCGGTACAGGCTGCGAATCGCGGCGTAGTAGTCGACCGAACTGCGCCGGATCTCGTCGAGTTCGTCGATGGTGCGCGACCGGATGTCGATCACGGTGGCCCCGGTCCGGCTGTAGCCGAAATAGTCGAGCGCGTCGGAGACCGGATCGGCCGCGGTGGCCCCGGCGATGAAGATCGGGTCGGCGACGGTATCGACGACACGGCCGGCCAGGTCGCGCGGATTCGACGGGCCGAGCAGCGGCAGCACCAGATAGGGCCCTTCGCCGACCCCCCAGATGCCGAGCGTCTGGCCGAAATCGGCCGACCGGTATTCGTAGCCCGGCGTCATGCCCATCACGTCGCCCAGCCCGCCGACGCCGACCGTGGTGTTGACGAACAGCCGCGTGAGATTGATTTCCGCCCGCTCCCAGTCGCCCTGGAGCGCATTGTTGGCGATGATCACCGGCGTCGCGAGATTGCGCAGCAGATTGGTCAGCGCCTGGCGCATCGGGTCCGGCACCGTGTCGCGATAGACGACGGCGACCGGTCGCAGAACAACGGTATCGATGGCGTCGTTCACCTGAAAGGTGACGCGATTGATCGGCTCCAGCGGATCGTTGACCTCGTCAAAGGTCTCCCCCTGCGCCGTCTCCGGCCCGTTGCGCTGGGTGCCGGCGCACGCGGCCAGTCCCAGGGCCAGAAGGGCGACCGCCAGGACACGGGCAGGCGCGCGTAAACGCTCGATGGCGTCCCCTGAAACGTCATGGTGTGTCATGCAGGCCAAATCCCCAGCGTTCTGCCCGGCCTTGGCCTCTGCCCGCCGCCAGGCGATCTTTTTTCAGTCTAGCGTACTCGCGCGATCTCGGCCATGAGCCTTTCGATCGGACAGCCTTGCCGGAACGCTGCGCAATCCGCCCGATCGGGCCGCGGCTGGCCGATGCGCGGCGTTGGGCGGCCGCAGCGCGAAGGGTTCATCAAGCCCGTCGCGATCATAATTTGGATTGCGGTCCGCGTCGAGATACACGCGATCCGTCTTGCGACCGGAATGGGATCTGGGTCCGGCGATCGGGCGATGTCCGGCAGCATCGTTCCATAAATATATCTTTATATATGCTTTCATGAATCCCGCCCGGCTTGCTATGCTCCGGGACTGGATCGGCCTTGGGGACCGCCCAGGGGGCAATCGACCCCGGCACGATCGGCCAAGGCGCGATCAACGAAGGCGCGATGATGGATACCCTGCTGATGGGCCTGAGGGCCGCGGCCGAAGCGACCCGCCTGCGCATTCTGGTGCTGTGCGCCCATGGCGAGCTGTCGGTCAGCGATCTGACGGCGATCCTCGGCCAGAGCCAGCCGCGCGTCTCCCGCCATCTCAAGCTGCTGTGCGAGGCCGGACTGCTCGACCGCTTCCGCGAAGGCACCTATGCCTGGTTCCGGCTGGCGGAACGCGGCGCCTGCGCCGATCTGGCGCGCACCCTGGTCGATCTGATTCCGCCCGACGACACCGCGCTGGCGCTCGACCTCAAGCGGCTGGAGGCGCTGAAGCGGACCCGTGCGGCCGCGGCCGCCGCCTATTTCAGCGAGAATGCCGCGCGGTGGGACGAGATCCGCTCGCTCCACATCGCCGACAGCGAGGTCGAGCAGGCCCTGGCGGCGCTGCTGCCGGAGGGCCGGATCGGCGATCTGCTGGATCTGGGCACCGGCACCGGCCGGATTCTGGCGGTGCTGGCCGACCGGGCGCAGCGCGCGGTGGGCATCGACCTGTCGCGCGAGATGCTGGCGGTGGCGCGGGCCAATCTCGACCGCGCCGGGCTGCGCCATGCCCAGGTGCGCCAGGGCGACCTGTACCAGTTGCCGCTGGCCGATGCGTCGTTCGACGTCGCGGTGATGCATCAGGTGCTGCATTTTCTGGAGGAACCGGCGGCGGCGCTGGCCGAGGCGGCGCGGGTGCTGCGCCCCGGCGGCCGGCTGCTGATCGCCGATTTCGCGCCGCACGATCTGGCGACGCTGCGCACCGACCACGCCCATCGCTGGCCGGGCTTTTCGGATGCCGAGGTGACCGGCTGGCTGCGTCTGGCCGGGCTCGATTGCGAGGCGCCGGTCGCGCTGCCCGGCGACAAGCTGACCGTGACGATCTGGCCGGCCCGCCGCCGCGCCGACGCCAGCGTTATCCCGATCACCCCCCATCGCGCCGCCGGAGGAGTCTGAATGACCGCCAATCCCGACCGTACCGCCGTTGCCGTCGCGCCGCCCCCATCCCCGCCCCCATCCCCGGCATCGACTCGCGCGAGCCGCAGCGATCCTGTCCTCAGCTTCGAATTCTTCCCGCCCAAGACGGAGAAGATGGAGCAGGCGCTGTGGAGCGCGGTTCGGCGGCTGGCCGCGCTCGGCCCGCGCTTCGTGTCGGTGACCTATGGCGCGGGCGGCTCGACGCGCGAGCGCACCCATGCCCTGGTCGAGCGCATCCAGCGCGAAGCCGGGCTGGTTGCCGCGGCGCATCTGACCTGCGTCGATGCCACGCGGGAGGAGATCGACGCCATCGCCCGCGCCTACTGGGCGGCCGGCATCCGCCATATCGTGGCACTGCGGGGCGATCCGCCGGGCGGCGACGGCGTCTATCATCCGACGCCGGGCGGCTACGCCTTTGCCGGCGATCTGGTCGAGGGGCTGCTGCGGGTGGCGCCGTTCGAGCTGAGCGTCGCGGCCTATCCCGAAACCCATCCCCAGGCGCCCAGCCCCGAGGCCGATCTGGACAGTCTCAAGCGCAAGATCGATGCCGGGGCGGTGCGTGCGATCACCCAGTTCTTCTTCGACAACGAGGATTTCTACCGCTTTCTCGACCGCGCCCACGGCGCCGGCATCACCGTGCCGATCGTGCCCGGCATCCTGCCGATCGCCAATTTCGCCGGCATGACGAGTTTCGCCGCGCGCTGCGGCGCGCGGGTGCCGGGCTGGCTGGCCGAACGCTTCGCCGGGCTGGAGGGCGATCCGGCGGCGGCCCAGGCCGTTGCGGTGGAGGTCGCCGCCGCGCAATGCCGGGCGCTCCACGACCACGGCGTGCAACAGTTCCACTTCTACACCATGAACCGCGCCGAGCTGCCGATCGCGGTGTGCGCGGCGCTGGGCGTCCGGGCGGAGGCCGCTTTGCCGACGGCCTGAGGGCCCAGTGACCTGAACGGGTCTATCGTGCCGCCGGGGGCCCGGCCCGCAGCGGTTCGGGCGGGGCGAAGCTGCGGTCGTGGCGGAGGGCGGGAACGGCCCGCCGCGACGCCGCGACCCGCGCCAGGTCGAGATCGGCGATGATGAACCCGACCTCCTCCCCGGCATCGGCCAGCACCTCGCCCCACGGGCTGACGATCAGGGAATGGCCGTAGGTCTGGCGGCCTTCGTCATGCTCGCCGGTCTGCGCCGGGGCGATCACGAAGCAGCCGGTCTCGATCGCCCGCGCGCGCAGCAGGACGTGCCAGTGCGCCTGCCCGGTCTGGCGGGTGAACGCCGAGGGCACTGCCAGAACCTGCGCCCCGGCCTGGGCCAGCGCGCGGTACAGGTAGGGAAAGCGCAGATCGTAGCAGATCGTCATGCCCAGCCCGATCGCCGCGTCGCCCCAGGGCAGGGTCGCCAGCACCGCCTGCAGGCCGGGCCGGAAGGTCGCCGATTCGCGATAGGATTCGCCGCCGGGCAGATCGACGTCGAACATGTGGATCTTGTCGTAGGACGCC
>CAZTNV010000154.1:0-4419 GCA_964615535.1 uncultured Mycobacteriaceae bacterium
CCGGACGCGGCTCGGACGGCGCCCCGATCCGCGCCAACCCCGACGGGACCACCCGCGACCTGCGCGAGGGCGACACGGTCACCGTCTACCGCGCCGGCGACGTGATCCCCAAGGTGCTCGACGTGGATCTGAGCCTGCGCCCGCAAGACGCTGTTCCCTATGTCTTTCCCGACCACTGCCCCGAATGCGGCGCCGCCGCGCTCCGCCTGCCGGGGGAGGCCGTGCGCCGCTGCACCGGCGGGCTGACCTGCCCTGCTCAGGCGGTGGAGCGGCTGCGCCACTTCGTCAGCCGCGACGCCTTCGACATCGAGGGGCTGGGCGAGAAGCAGGTCAAGGCGTTCCACGAGGCCGGCATGGTCCGCGGCCCCGGCGACATCTTCCGCCTGCGCGACAAGGACGGCGCGGCCGGTCCGCGCCTCAGCGACCGCGAGGGCTGGGGCGAGGTCTCCGCCGCCAAGCTGTTCGATGCGATCGACCGCCGCCGCCGCATCGCGCTCGACCGCTTCATCTACGCGCTGGGCATCCGCCAGATCGGCCAGGCCACCGCGCGCCTGCTGGCGCGGCATTACGGCTCGCTGGCGGCGTGGCGCGCGGCCATGATCGCCGCGGCCGACCGCGCCGGCGAGGCCCATGCCGACCTGCTCTCGATCGACCAGATCGGCCCCGCCGTCGCCGACGACCTGATCGCCTTCTTCGCCGAACCGCACAATCTTGCGGTGCTCGACGATCTGTGCGGCCGGATCACGGTCGAGGATTTCGCCGCCCCGTCCGCCGCCGCGGCCAGCCCGATCGCCGGGAAGACCGTGGTGTTCACCGGCACGCTCGAAACCATGACCCGCCCCGAGGCCAAATCCCGCGCCGAGGCCCTGGGCGCCAAGGTCGCCGGCTCGGTCTCGAAAAAGACCGACTACGTCGTGATCGGCGCCGACGCCGGCTCCAAGGCCGCCAAGGCCGCCGGGCTGGGGGTCACGACCCTGACCGAACCGGAATGGCTGGCGCTGATCGGGGCCGCCGGATCGCCGGCCGAAGCGGACTGACCCCTATGGACTTTGAATGGGACGACGCCAAGAACGCCGCCAATCTGGCCAAGCACGGCATCGATTTCGTGCGTGCCGTCGAGGTGTTCGAGGGCCATATCATTGAAGAGCCATCCGATCGGGCCGGCGAACCGCGCTGGCTGGCGATCGGCATGGCGGGCGGCCTCGAAATCGCCGTCATTTTTACGTGGCGGGGGGCCGCCCGCCGGATCATTTCAGCGCGGAGGGCGCGGGACGATGAGCGAGGACGGTATCGTGAGAGTGACCGCCGAAGAAGCGCGGCGGCGGCGGGAGAGCGGAGCTGACCGCACCGACTGGGCGCGGCTGGAGGCCATGACCGATGAGGATATCGAGCGCGCCATCGCCGAGGACCCGGACGCCGCGCCGATCCTGGACGACGAGTTCTTCCGCAGGGCCTGGCTGGTGGTGCCCAACCACCTGATCCCCGCCAACATCCAGCTCGACGACGACGTGCTCGCCTTCTTCCAGTCGCTCGGCCCCGACTACAAGGACCGGGTGCACGCCGTCCTGCGCGAATACATGGAAACCCAGACCCGCCGCAAGACCGGCACGGGATAACCGGCCCGGCCGCCGCCGTGACGAACCGTGACGAACCGTGACATCGTGGGGGCCGCAGCAGATTGTCCCGATTGTCGCAACAGAAAGGTGCAAGGGCAGCGGATTGATCCTCCCGTCGGTCCGGGCTATCTCGGAATGGTTCGGCCGCGCGGCCGGGCGCAACCGGAGACAAGGGAGACATCCGCATGACGTCCCAAGGCACCCTGACCGAACCCGGCGCCGCCCGGCCGGTCGTTCCCGCGCTGGGGCAGGTCTACGCCGCCCTGGCGCCGCTCGCCGATCCGCTGATCCGCGCCACCATCGGCCTGCTGCTGGTGCCGCACGGCGCGCAAAAGCTGTTCGGCTGGTTCGGCGGCCGCGGGCTGGAGGCAACGGCCCAGGGCTTCGCCGGAATGGGCTTCGAGCCTGGCTGGCTGTTCGCCACCTATATCGCCGTGCTGGAGTTCTTCGGCGGGCTGATGCTGGCCCTGGGCCTGCTGACCCGGCCGGTCGCGGCGCTGGTGGTGGGCTTTATGGCGGTGGCGGCCTTCCAGGTCCATTGGGGCAACGGGTTTTTCTGGAGCGATGGCGGCTTCGAATACCCGCTGATGTGGGGCCTGATCGCGCTGGCCTATGTCATCCGCGGCGGCGGCCGCTATTCCCTCGACGCCGCCATCGGGCGCGAGCTGTGAGCCGCCCCGGTCCTGAGGATTTTGCTGTCATGACCGGCCGGATCGTCGCATCCTCCGCCGGCTCATCTCCGGGACCGGTATGACCGTCGGCCTCTACATCCACCGCACCACCCCGATCCACGCCCTCCCGGCGGCGGCCAAGCTGGCCGTGCTGGCCGCCGCCGGGCTGGCGGTGTTTCTCACGCGCGATCTGGCGGCGCTGGGCGCGGCGCTGGCGGCGGTCCTGGCCCTGTTCGCCCTGGCCCGGCTGCCCTGGCGCGAGCTGGTGCACCAGATCAAGCCGGCCTTCTGGCTGCTGGCGATCCTGTTCCTGGTGCACTGGGCGATCACCGACTGGCAGCAGGGACTGCTCGCGGTGCTGCGGTTCGGCGTGCTGATCCTGCTGGCCACGCTGATCACCTTCACCACCCGCGTTTCCGACATGATCGACGTGATCGAGCGCGGGCTGGAGCCGCTGCGCCGGTTCGGCGCCAACCCGGCCCGGCTGGGCCTGATGCTGTCGATGGCGATCCGGTTCATTCCCCTGCTGTTCGCGCTGTACCACGAGATCCGCGAGGCCCAGGCGGCCCGCGGGCTGCAGCGCAACGTCTTCGCGCTGCTGCTGCCGCTGCTGGTGCGCACGCTGCGGCTGGCCGACGACATCACCGACGCGCTGGAGGCACGCTGCTTCGACGCCGAGGAGGCCGATCCGGTTCCCCGGCGCCGGCCGTCCGGCTAGCGCGGGGCCGCGGGCGCCAATTCTCCTTGCGGTCATCGGGCGGCGATGGCCTTGTACGAAGGACGTACTCGGAAGGGGAAGCCGATGACCACCCGCGATCTCGTCCATGTCGCCCTGTTCGCCGCGATCGTCGCGGTGCTGGGCGTGTTCCCGCCGCTCTATCTGGCCGGCCCGGCGGTGCCGATCACCCTGCAGTCGATGGGCGTCATGCTGGCCGGCAGCATTCTGGGCGCCAGACGCGGCGGTCTGGCGCTGGTGGTGTTCGTGCTGCTGGTCGCGGCGGGGCTGCCGCTGCTGTCGGGCGGGCGCGGCGGGCTGGGCGTGGTGGTCGGGCCCTCGGGCGGCTATCTGCTCGGCTATATCCTGGGCGCGTTCTGCATCGGATATCTGATGGAGCGGTCCTGGCACGCCCTGAACTTCTGGAAGGCGGTGCTGTGGAACCTGCTCGGCGGCATTGGCGTGGTCCATGCGCTGGGCATCCCGTGGCGCGCCTTCGCCGCAGATCTGCCGCTGCTGGAGGCCGCGGCGCTGTCGTCGGTGTTCATCCCCGGCGATGTGGCCAAGGTGATGGTCGCGTCCTACGTCGCCGTGGTGGTCAAGCGCGCCTATCCGCTGATCGCCGTCTCGCGATGACCCTGGTCACCGGCGGGCTGGTCACCGGCGGGCTGGTCGAGCATGCGCTGCGCGCGCCCGACCGGCCTGCCCTGGTGATCGGCCCGGTGGTCCTGCGGTATGGCGAGCTGCTGGCCGCGATCCGGCGGGTGGCGGCCGGGGTCGCCGCGGCGGCCGGGCCGGCCCGGGCACCGGTGGTTGGGGCGCCGGTGGTCGGGCTGGCGATGCCGAACCGCGCGGCGTTCCTGGAGGTGTTCCTCGGCACGGCGCTGGCCGGCGGACAAGGCATGGTGTTCGACCCGCTGTGGCCCGAGGCGATGCTGCGCGACCGGCTCGCCCGCACCCCGCCCGATCTGCTGTTCGCCGAGGCCGGCATCGCGCAAGGCCTGGGCGAGCGGATCGGCCCGACGGCGGTGATCGCGGCCGGCGAGGACGGCGACGACGCCTATGCAAGCTGGCGTGAGGCTCATCCGGCGGATTTCGCACCCGCTCATCCCATTCCCGGCGATACCCCATTCTATGTCGGCTTCACCTCCGGCACCACCGGCCGGCCCAGGGGCTATGTCCGCAGCCACCGCTCCTGGGTGCGGAGCTTCGCGGCCAGCGCGCGGGAATTCGGCATCGGCCCCGCCGACCACATCCTGGCGCCGGGGCCGCTGTCGCACAGCCTGACCCTGTATTTCGCCCTGGAGGGCCTGTTCCGCGGCGCCACGGTCGAGCTGCTGCCGCGCTTCGATGCCGGGGCGGCGCTCGACCGGCTGCGGCGGGCGCCGGCGACGGTGCTGGTCGCCGTCCCGACCAT
>CAZTNV010000154.1:4429-9169 GCA_964615535.1 uncultured Mycobacteriaceae bacterium
CCGGCGCCCGGCTGGCGCCCGACCTGCTGGCGCAGTTCGACCGCAGCTTTCCCGGCGCCGAAATCTTCGATTTCTACGGCGCCTCGGAGCTCAGCTTCGTCGCGGTCCGCTCGTCCCGCGAGCCCGCCCCGCCGGACTCGGTCGGCCGGCCGTTCGAGGGTGTCGCGGTGTCGATCCGCCGGCCGGATGGCACCGCGGCGGCGCCCGGCGAGATCGGCCGGCTCCACGTCCGCAGCGATCTGCTGATCGATGGCTATCTCGACCCGGACGGCGACGACACCGGCTTCCGCGTGGTCGAGGGCTGGGCCACGGTCGGCGATTTCGCGTGGCGCGACGCGGCCGGCTGGATCGTCCTGGCCGGGCGCGAGCAGGACATGATGATCACCGGCGGCATCAACGTCTTTCCCGCCGAGATCGAGACCGTCCTGCGTGCCCTGCCGGGGGTGGCCGAGGCCGCCGTGTTCGGCCTGCCCGACCCGCATTGGGGCGAGCTGGTCTGCGCCGTGATCCAGGAGCGCCGCGATCCCGGTGCGCCCCGGCTGACCCGCGCGGCGGTCCAGGCGCAGTGCCGCGCGCTGCTGCCGCGCCCGAAATGGCCGCGCCGCCTGTACCTGATCCGGGAGTTTCCGATGACCGCGAGCGGCAAGATCGCCCGCGCCGAGCTGCGCCGCCGGGTGATCGAGGGCGACGGCGCCCTGACCGGGCTGCCGTGACCGGCGCGGCCTGCATCATTGCCGCGCGCCGGACGCCGATCGGCCGGGCCGGCGGCGCCCTGCGCACGCTCCCGGTGGAGGATCTCGCCGCACCGGTGCTGACCGCGGCGCTGGCCGATGCCGGTCTCGATCCCGCCGAGGTCGATGAGGTCGTGCTGGGCAATGCCGCCGGGCCGGGCGGCAATCCGGCGCGGGTGGCGCTGCTGGCCGCGGGCTTCCCCCTGTCGGTGCCGGGCCTAACGGTGGACCGGCAATGCGGCTCCGGCCTTGAAGCCATCGTGCTGGGCGCCCGGCTGATCCAGGCCGGCGCCGCCGAGGTCGTGATCGCGGGCGGCGTCGAGAGCGCGTCGACCGCGCCCTGGCGGGTCGAGCGGCCGCTCTCGGCCACCGCCCTGCCGCGGTTCTACGGCCGCGCCCGTTTCGCGCCCGCGGCGATCGGCGATCCGGAGATGGGAGTGGCGGCGGAAAACGTCGCCCGCGCCTTCGGCATTTCCCGCGAGCGCCAGGACCGCTACGCCCTGGACAGCCACCGCAAGGCCGTGGCGGCCCAGCGCGCCGGCCGCTTCCGGGCGGAAATCGTGCCGCTGGCCGTCGCTCCTGGCGGCGCCGCGATCGACACCGACGAATGCCCCCGCCCCGATACCGGCCTGGACCGGCTCGCCCGGCTGAAACCGGCCTTCGTGGAGGGCGGCACGGTGACCGCCGGCAATGCCTGCCCGGTCAACGACGGCGCCGCCGCGGTGGTGCTGGTGTCGGAGCGGCGGTTCCGCGCGCTGGCCCCGGCCGGCGGGTTGCGGCTGGTCGACGCGGCGGCGGCCGGGGTCGATCCCAACCTGCTCGGCATCGGCCCGGTCGCCGCGGTGCGCCGGCTGCTCGCCCGGCGGCCCGATCTGGCGCTGGACCGCATCGATCTGGTCGAGTTCAACGAGGCCTTCGCGGCCCAGGTGCTGGCCAGCCTGGACGCGCTGGCAATCCCGGCGGCGCGGGTCAACGTCGCCGGCGGCGCGCTCGCGCTGGGCCACCCCTACGGCGCCTCGGGCGCCATCCTGGTCACCCGGCTGTTCGCCGAAATGGTCCGCGCCCCCGCCGCCCCCGCCCGCCTCGGCCTCGCCACCCTGGGCATCGGCGGCGGCCAGGGCATCGCGGCGCTGTTCGAGCGGGTGTGAGTGTCCGTCAAGAATCATGCAGGAGGCCCGTCAAGTTAGCCAAAATCTTGTGCTCTGGGCCACCATGAATGCCATACAATGGGACCACAGGCGCTTTATTAACAAACACTGAATTTCGCTCAAAGGACTTCGTGTCCGCCAGGAAGCGACAGGCAGGGCTGACATTAGCAGGGCTGAAATTTCGGCCGGATTTGTTGGTTCCGGCACCGACATGGATGCGATATTTTGAGTCCCGAGGTGCCTTCTTAACGGACACTTCGCCAGATTAGGGAGACTGGCCATTATCGCGTCATCACCGTTCATGGTTCAAACAAGGTGCCTGTTCGGCTATCATCAGGGCTGTTTTCAGACGTCATCGGAGGATATGTGCATGGACTTCCTTTCTGAGTTCACCTCAATCATGAACGCACCCGTCGCATTTTTGGTGAACAATAGAGAATGGTTATTTTCTGGATTGGGCTTGTTTTTATTACCCTTACTTTGGCGTTCCCCTAAATACCTGAGGGCAGCCACCAAAAATCAATCCAACAAAACTCCATACAGCGATTATAATCCACCAGATGAATCAGCTCACTATCTTCTCGCGTTTGCGAATGTTGTTTGGAACAACTGGATAGATCGGTCCATTTCATCAACTGAACACTCGACGCTTCCTGTACAGTATGTCATCGACAACCATTACATTAAAAAAGGCCAATGGGAAGATCTGGAATTGGTTGATCAGCGCCAAGCTCCGATTCCGTTGAATAGCGTAACTGATGACGCTGTGTTCGATCAACTTGGTCCATCTGTGTTGATAATTGCGTCTCCTGGCCAGGGAAAAACTACTTTGCTTCTTGAGATAACACGGAAGTTGATTTCCAGAGCAAAGATATGCTTGAAAGAACAGCAACCTTCTCCAATTCCAGTGATTTTTCTCCTTGCATCATGGGATGCCAAGGGCAAATCATTTAAGCAATGGCTGATTGATGAAACAACAAGGCGTTATAAGGTTCAGGCAGACCTTTCCCAATACTGGCTTGAGAAGGGAATGATCATTCCCATGCTTGACGGGCTAGATGAGGTTGACGAGAAGTTTAGAGCAATACTTATTGACAAAATCAATTCATATCGTAAGGAGCATGGCTTAAATGCATTGTTTATGACGTCTCGTCTAGATGAATATCAGTCTTGCGGGGTTTTGCTAGAATTTGATACTTGCTTAGTCATTAAAGATCGGAATCCAGATATCGTCAGATCAGCATTAGAAAATGACGCTGAGCGAGACTTTTTTGATGCCTTTATTGTTTCTGACCAAGCATTTCAGAAGATTTCCGGATCTGCTCTTGTCTATTCCCTAATCCGCCGAATATTTGACAATGCAACCGAAATCAGTGCCCCAAGGCCGTCGGAGGGTTTTCATGAAAATTTCATTGACTATTTTATAAAGAGTTGCCTTTCTAGAAAAAAGAAGACAAAATCAGGATTAACTCACGTGGATGCACAAATGTCTAGCCTTGCGGCGTTGATGAATTCTACAAATCAATCCTTATTCTATGCAGAAGATCTGCAATACTATCCGGAAGAGTCAATAAACAGAGTCTGGTTTACTCGAGTTCTTCCAAGGATTACCGTAGGAGTTTTGTTGTCGTTTTTATATTCAACTGCAGCGACAATCTTCGTGGGCTTGATTATTGCTGACATCCTCAATCGGAACAGTCTAGGATCAAATGATCCCATAATAATTAATTATTCAATGTTGGCGTTTGTATGGATTGGCCTTTTCTCTATTTTTATGTCTAATTGCTTCGAAGTGAAAGAGACCCGTTTAATTGAAGCAACTCGCTCGTTTGTCGAAGCTCTGAAATATAGTAAACTGGCTATTTTCCTGATTAGATTATTGGCTAATATTGTGTTGTGGTATGCATTATTAAACGGTATATTCGGCTTGGAGATAGACGCACTTGCTTTTGTCGGGATCAGTATAATTGTCGGCGGTTTTGATTCTTATAGATATGTTCTTGGCTGGTCGCGTAGAAAAATACTTCCAGAATTGAAATCAGTAACAGATGTACAAAATGTAGTCGGAATTAATGAGCGTCGAGAACGAGTCAATACCGGTCTGCGGGTGGTGGCCTCGGTTTTGATAACATTGGGCACAGGTTCGTTGCTTTTTGCAATTAACGGTGCCAATGAAGAACTCCTGTGGTATGGGATTTTTATGATTGCATTTTTTCTCATCTTAATCTCCTATAAGGAGTTGGGCGATAAGAAACGTACTTTTATAAGTATGGAAGGCTCACATGGCCAGGAAATCATGTTCATGGAAAGTTTATCTTGGTCGGGTAAGGCAGTCCTGAGAGAAATGTCCAAGATAGCGATATGGGCTGCACTTAACGGAATTCTAGGTAGCGTTGTCATTTTGATTATTTTGTTCTTTTTTTTGCAGTTTGGTCGTATCACGGGGACTTATGATTTTCCTATAGAAATTATATTTATTGTGTGGGGTATTGGGACGGCGGCCGGCGTGGTTGCGATTGTCTTCAGCCCCATTTTGGGGATCGTTCAAGCCGGACATGGGTATGGTTTCATTTCAAAACCGATTGAGGACAGGCGACGCTCTGGTGAAGGTATTAATCGATCGTTGAGGCGAGGTGGAATCATATTCATAGTATCGTTCAGCCCATTCATTCTATTGACTGGTGCCATGGTATTTTTTTCATCACGAGCAGCAGTAGAGGCTCAGATATGGTGGATGCTCTTAAGTTTCGATTTAGCTGGCCTAGTTGTGTCCTTGAATCTTTCGTTGAGATGGGGACTGTATCCGGCAATACAGCATTATTGGGTTAGATATATAATGGCGCGGCAGGGGAAACTTCCAT
>CAZTNV010000155.1:0-2755 GCA_964615535.1 uncultured Mycobacteriaceae bacterium
TCAGATCGGTGAAGATGCGCCGGTCCTCGGGCACATAGCCCAGCCCGGCGCGGGCGATGGCGTGCGGCTCGGCACCGGTGATGTCGCGCCCGTCCAGCATCACCCGGCCGCCGCTCGGCCGGACCAGCCCCATGATCGCCTTCAGCAGGGTGGTCTTGCCCGCGCCGTTGCGGCCCAGCACCGCTACCGTCTCGCCCCGCGCCACGCGCAGCGACACCCCGGCCAGGATATGCGCCCGGCCGTAATGGGCGTGGAGCTCCCCAATCTCCAGCATCATGCCTCCAGCCTCACGCCGGCGCCCCGGCGGGCATGTCCGTGCCCAGATAGACCTGCTGCACCAGCGGATCGGCGCGCACCGCGGCCGGCGGCCCCTCCGCGATCACCCGGCCCTGGTGGAGCACCAGCACCCGGTCGGCATGGCCGAACACCACGTCCATGTCGTGCTCGGTGAACAGCACGGCCAGACCGCGGGTCCGCGCGATGCCGGCGACCAGATCCATCAGCAGGGCACGCTCGGCGGGCGCCATGCCGGCGGTCGGCTCGTCCATCAGCAGCAGCCGCGGATCATGGGCCAGCGCCATCGCCAGCTCGACTCGCTTGAGATCGCCATAGGCCAGCACCGCGCAGGCCCGCTCCGCCTGATCCGCCATGCCGACCCGGCCGAGCAGCGCCCCGGCCGGGTCGCGATACTGCGCCGCCGCCGGCCGCCACAGCCGGGTCAGTCGTCGATGATGCGACAGCAGCGCCATCTGCACGTTCTCGCGCACGGTCATCGAACCGAAGGTCGCGGTGATCTGGAAGGTCCGCCCGACCCCCAGCCGCCAGATCCGCCGCGGCGGCAGGCCAGTGATGTCCCGCCCGGCCAGACGCACGCTGCCGGCATCGGGGCGGAGCTGGCCGCCAACCAGGTTGAAGCAGGTGGTCTTGCCGGCGCCGTTCGGCCCGATCATCGCCAGCATCTCGCCCGCCGCCACCGCCAACGAGGCCTCGGCCACCGCGACCACCGGGCCGAACGCCTTGCGCAGCCGCTCCGCCGCCAGCACCACGGTCATGCCGGATCGTCCCCGGTGCGCCGCCGGCCCCGGATGCGCGCCGCGGCACCGGCGATGCCCTGCGGAAAGGCCAGCACCAGCACCACGATGGCCAGCCCCAGGATCAGGCGCCAATAATCGGTCAGCCGGGTCAACTGCTCCTGCAGTCCGGTATAGGCGATCGCGCCGACGATCGGGCCGCTCAGCGTGTGCACGCCGCCCAGCAGCACCATCAGCAGCGCATCGACCGAACGCTGGATCGACAGCACGGTCGGGAACACCGAGCCCTTGGCATAGGCGAACAGCCCGCCGGCCAGCCCCGCCATCGCCGCCGCCAGGGCCAAAGCCGCCCATTGCACCCGCGCCGTGCCGATGCCGATCGCCTCGGCCCGCAGCGGCGAATCCCGCGACGCGCGCAGCGCATAGCCGAACGGCGCGAACACCGCCCGGCGCAACACCAGAATGCCGCCCAGGCACAGCGCCAGGGTCAGGTAATAATAGGCCAGCGGATCGCTCGCCCAGGCCGCCGGCCAGACGCCCAGGATGCCGTTGTCGCCGCCGGTGATCTCGACCCACTGGAAGGCGATCGACCAGCAGATCTGCGCGAAGGCCAGCGTCAGCATGGCGAGATAGACCCCCGACAGCCGCGCCACCACCCAGCCGAACGCCGCACCGGCCAGCCCCGCCGCCAGCGGCGCCAGCGCCAGCCCGAGTTCCATCGGCGCCGCCAGCCAGCGCACCGCCAGCGCCGCGCCATAGGCGCCCAGCCCGAACCACGCGGCATGGCCGAACGAGATCAGCCCGCCCGGCCCCAGGATGAAGTGCAGGCTGGCGGCGAACAGCGCGAAGATCGCCATGTCGATCATCACCGACAGGGTATAGGCCCCGGCCAGCGGCGGCAGAACCAGCAGCAGCGCCAGTCCCCCCAGCCCGGCCCACCGCAGCGCGCGCGGCGCCGGCCGCAGCACCGGCGCGGTCTCCCCGGCCCCCACCCGCGGCAGCCCGAGCGGCCGGCCGAGCAGTCCCTGCGGCCGGATCACCAGCACCACCGCCATCACCAGGAACATCAGCACCAGGGTGATCCGCGGAAACACCAGAATGCCGAAGGCATGCAGTTCGGCGATCAGCAGCGCCGCCAGATAGGCCCCCGGCACCGAGCCCAGCCCGCCGACCACCACCACCACGAAGGCCTCGACGATGATCGCCAGATCCATGTGCAGGTTGACGCTCTCGCGCGGCACCTGGATCGCCCCGCCCAGCCCGGCCAGCACGCTGCCCAGAAAGAACACGGAGGTGAACAGCCGCCGCTGATCGACCCCCAGCGCCGCGACCATCTCGCGATCCTGCGTCGCGGCGCGGATCAGCACGCCCCACCGCGTGCGGTGGAACAGCAGCCAGAGCAGCCCCAGCACGGCCGGGCCGACCGCGATCAGCAGCAGCTCGTATTCCGGAAAGCGCTGCCCGAAAATGGTCACCGCCCCGCGCAGGCCGGGCGCGCGCGGCCCCAGCAGATCGGCCGGCCCCCAGATCCACAGCGTCACATCCTGAACGATCAGCACCACGCCGAAGGTCGCCAGCAACTGGAACAGCTCGGGCGCCCGATAGATCCGGCGCAGCAGCAGCACCTCGATCGCCGCGCCGACCACGCCCACCGCCAGCGCCGCCACGGCCACCCCGCCCCAGAAACCGAGCGGGCCATAGGGCAGCCGGGTGACCAGCGTCCA
>CAZTNV010000155.1:2765-9166 GCA_964615535.1 uncultured Mycobacteriaceae bacterium
ATGTAGAACGAGCCATGGGCGAAATTGACGATCCGGGTGACCCCGAAAATGATCGACAGCCCCGACGCCACCAGAAACAGCGACGACGCGCTGGCCAGACCGTTCAGGAACTGGATGAAGAGGACGTCCACGGAGATAGGCCGATCGCCATTGCCCGACTCAGCGCCGACGCGGCGGACGTGCCCCGCTCTCGCCCCGCTCTCGTTACTATGGAATAGCGCGACCGGACGCGTTTTGCAGCCTCGACGGCGAGCCGTCATGCCGCAGGTCCGACCCCCGCACCGGCCGGGACCATCCCCCGAGATCGACCGGCATCGACCCGACCCCGAGTCACGACAACCGCGCCGGTCTTGCACCGTGCCTCGTCACCGCACCCGCAATCCCCGGCCCGGTCAACCCTGCCATCCGAAAATGCCCGCCCCGGCCGGCCGGCGCCCGCCTGGACATCGCGCTCGCGGCTGCCCTTATTGCAATGCAGCACAGATGCGTTTCCGTCGCCTGGAGGGGTCCCATGACCGAAAAGTCCAGGATCGTCGAAGATCTCGGGCAGGCGGCTCTGCTGCTGCCGGAGAGCGTCAATCGCGGCCTGCTGGCGAATGATCGGGCCAAGTATTTTCTGTCCCTGCTGCAAACCGCGCGGGACCACGCCGACCGGCCCGCCGCCGTGACCGGCGATCTGCGCGGCGAGAGATCGGCCGCACAGATCCCGGCGCCCGAATTCGATGCCGTGATCGGCGGCAGCGAGCGTGGCGGGGATGGTGCGCTGCACATCCCCCTGGCCGCCCGCATCCGGGCCGAACTGCTGGCCGCGATCGGCGAGATGATCGCACCGGTCGAACTGGCCCCGACTGCCGGCTGCGCCATGGCCGGCGACGACGCCGCGGCGTTGCGCGCCCGCTTCGACGCGCTGGCCGCCGAGCTGCCGCCGTTCGGGGACGATCTGGTGCCGCACGGCACGATCGCCCGGATCGCCTCCGGCCGGCGCGAGGCCGGCGACAGCCTGCATATCCTGGTGATGGATCTGCACAAGGCGCTCAACCGCCTGCAAGCCGCCATCGCGCAGGAGGTGATCGGCGGCGCCAAGGCGTACCGCATCGACACCGCCGACCGGCCGCGGATCGCCGCCTTCATGCGCGGGGTCAACCGCACCGCCCGGCTGAAGCTCGACCATCCCGGCCTCGGCACCACCGCCACCCGCACCGGCGACCGCCTGATCCTCCAGAACGATATCGGCACCACCGATGCCCATGTGCTGGTGGTCGCGGTCGAGGGCCTCGCGGCGACGGTGACCTACACCGATATCCACACCCGCCGGTTGCGCTTCTTCCAGACGCTGCTGAAACCGTTCGCGCTGTGCTGGTCCGACACCGCGGCACGCGCGGCCGCGGGGTTCGAGACCGGCGGCTATTCCCTGACCGTCGGCACCTTCGCCGCCGCGGACGAGGCCGAACTCGACCGCTGCCTGGAGCATCTCGGCTCGCGCATCGTGTTCCTGATCGACTGGAACCGGGCGCGCAAGCGCCTCGCCAAATTCGTCGAGCCGGCCGACGCCATCGAGATCCTGGCCTGGGCCGCCGAGACCGAGACCGGCCATTGCCCGTTCCTGGCGCTGGGCGGCGAGCAGTTGATCTATCAGGCGATCGACTACGCCGCCAAGGCACGCCTGCCCTATGGCGAGCCGCTGCACGAGGTTCTGGGCCGCGGGCGCGCGGTGGAGTACCTCAAATTCGTGCTGCGCACCGCCAGCGAGGGGCTCCTCGAACACCGCTCCGAGCGGCTGATCCGCGACGAGATCAAGGCCGAGCTGCTGGCCCATTTCGACACCGCACAGCAGAGCCTGATCGGCCTGGCCGGCCGCCACGGCGTCTACATCTTCGAGATCGCCGCCGGCGTCCGCGACTGCCTGCTGGCCACCCCCCGCAACGATGGCGAGGCGGCCGACGGCGAGGCCCGGGTCCGGCGCAATGCCGAGCGCGCCGCCCGGTGGGAAAGCAGGGCCGACCGGCTGGTCGAGGAGGCCCGCTCGATGGTCCGCCGCGCCGCCGGCACCGAGCGCTTCCAGGCCCTGCTGGAAGAGGCCGACGACGCCGCCGACGGGCTGGAGGAGGCGGCGTTCCTGCTCACCCTGATGCCGGCGCGGGACCCCGCCTCGACCCTGGTCGAACCGTTGCAGCGCCTGGGCGCGCTGCTGCTCGACGGCGCCCAGGACTACGTCAAGTGCCTGGAGGGCGCGGCCCATGTCCGCCGGGCCGGCGCGCGCGAGGATCTCGACGATTTCCTGCGCGCGGTCGACCGGCTGGTGGCGGTCGAGCACGCGGCCGACGATGCCGCCCGCGCCGTCACCGCGGCACTGGTCCGCAACGCCGCCGATTTCCGCGAACTCCATCTCGGCACCGAAATCGCCCGCACCCTTGAAGAAGCGAGCGACGCCCTGTCGCGCAGCGGCCTGATGATGCGCGAATACGTGATCGAGGAGGGGATGGGGCCATGACCGCCGACACGATGACCCCCGGTACGACGACCGCAGCGATGCCCTCCGGCGCCGCGCCCGCGGCACCCGAAGCCGCCGATGCGATCCTGCCGATCGGCGCCGACGCCCTGACGCCCGACGCACTCGGGCCGGAGGCGGTCGGGTTCAAGGCGTACACTCTGATCCAAATGGCCCGCGCCGGCCTGCCGGTGCCGCCCGGCTTCGTGATCGGCACCGGGCTGTGCCGCCGCTTCCTGGAAGGCGACGGCAAGCTCCCCGACGGCCTGGCCGAGCAGGTGGCGGACCACATCCGCCGGCTGGAGTCCGCCACCGGCACGGTGTTCGGCGGCGCCCGCCGGCCGCTGCTGGTGTCGGTCCGCTCGGGTGCGGCGGTGTCGATGCCGGGCATGATGGAGACGCTGCTCAATGTCGGGCTGAACGAAACCACCCTGCGCGGCCTGATCCGCGCGACCGGCAACCCGCGCCTGGCCTGGGATTGCTGGCGCCGGCTGATCCAGCAATATGCCGAGGTCGTGCTGGGCGCCCGGCCCGACCGGTTCCGCCGCGCGATCGCCGAGCAGGTGGCGGCCGAAGCGCTGGACGGGCCGGCCGAGCTCGACACCGACGCCCTCCAGGCGCTCGCCCGCACCCTGCTGAGCGAGCTGCGCGCGCTGACCGGCCACGACCTGCCGCGCGATCCGATGGCGCAACTGCTGGCGGCGATCGCGGCGGTGATGCGCTCCTGGACCAGCGACCGCGCCGCCGTCTGGCGCCGGCTCAACCGGATCGACGATCGCGCCGGCACCGCGGTCACGGTCCAGGCCATGGTCTACGGCAATGCCGGCGGCACTTCGGGCTCCGGGGTCGGCTTCACCCGCGATCCGGCGACCGGCGAGGACCGGCTCTACCTCGATTTCCTGTTCAATGCCCAGGGCGAGGACGTGGTGTCGGGCCGCTATGCCGCGGTCGATGCCGAGCGGCTGGGCCGGGTGCTGCCGGCGGTGCGGGCCGAGCTGGGCCGGGTCAAGGACGTGCTGGAACGCCGGTTCGGCGACATGCAGGATTTCGAATTCACCGTCCAGGACGGCCGGCTGTACCTGTTGCAGACCCGCGCCGGCAAGCGCACGCCCTGGGCGGCGCTGCGCATCGCGGTCGATCTGGTGCGGCAGGGCATCATCGAATCCGCAGCCGCGCTCGACCGGCTGTCGGGCCTCGATCTCGACGCCATCGAACGGGTGCGGCTGGACGCCCCGCCGGGGGCACAGCCGGTCGCCCGCGCAATCCCCGCCGGGCTCGGCGTCGCGGTCGGCGCGGCGGCGTTCGATGCCGAGCGCGCCCGCCGTCTGGCCGAAGCCGGCACGCCGGTGATCCTGGTCCGCCCGGACATGGCGGCGGACGACATTGCCGGGCTGGCGGCGGCCGAAGGCGTGCTGACCGCCACGGGCGCCCGCACCTCCCATGCCGCGGTGGTGGCCCGGCAGCTCGGCAAGGTCTGCCTGGTCGGCTGTGCCGGATTGTCCGTCGATCCGGCCGCCCGCCGCGCAACCCTGTCCGGCCGGCCGCTGGCCGAGGGCGAATACCTGTCGCTGGACGGCGACACCGGCGAGATCTTCCCCGGTCGCCTCCCCGTCCGCCGCGAAAAACCGTCCGACGCCCTGGCCGAGATCGCGCGCTGGCGGCGGGAGCGAGCAGGAGAATAATGGACGAGAGAGCTGACCGGCGGTACGGCATCCGCGTCCGCAACGCCGGGCACGGCCGGTTTACCCTCGACCGCCTTCGCTTCGGGTCCATGTCAATGATTGCCTGATGGTAGCAAATAGTATCAAGTAGCATAGAGCCATGAAGGACCCGATCATGCAAACGGAGAAACTCAGCATCAGCCTGCCAACCGATATGGCCCAGATGATCCGCCGTCAGGTCGAAGGTGGGGCCTATGCCTCGAACAGCGAGGTCATCCGCGAAGCCTTGCGCCTTTGGCAGGACCGCGAGCGGGAGCGCGAAAGACGGCTGGAGGCCATCCAGGGCAAGATTGATGAAGCGATCAACGATCCGATCCGCCTGACGCCGGAAGAGGTCAGGCTGCGGCTTGCCCGCCTGCATGGGGAGACGATCAGGAAGCTGGACTGATGCCTCTGGTCCTGGTGTACAGCCCGGCAGCCGCCGACGACTTGCAGTCGATCTATAACTACATCGCTCCGGAGTCTCCAGCGGCAGCGGATCAGTTCGTGCGTGACATTGAGGCGCGATGCGAAGGCCTATCGAGAACACCGCATATTGGTGTTTCCCGATCCGATTTGCGTGAAGGACTCCGCGCCTTTTCATGGAAACGGCGGGTGGTCATCATTTACAGAATCACAGATCAGCATCTCGAGATTTTACGCATCTTTTATGGCGGGCGGGATTACGAGGCGATCATGGGTGGCGATTAGGAACGCCTTCAACAGTATCGTCGCAGCCTCCGGCCTGCAGCGCCTGCAGTTACGGATCTGGGCTCAGTTCGTCCATCGAGCCCTGCGAGAGCCGATTTTCATCGGCTTATGCCGTGCAGCGCCAGATCGAAGCGCATTATCGGCCGCCGGCATGGCGCAGGGGAACGAAAGGGGTGCGATTTCGCAAAACCTTGGCCCAGCGCATCAGAATGGACAAAATCAACAAAACAGTCAAAAGAGCGTTTGTGCCGAAACCGTTAGCGGCTGCTGCCCGGTCCCGCCGCATGAATAACCGGGTCAGGACCATCCACAGGGCCATCGACACTGTCCTTGACCGATCGCCGCACTACGTCGATCCTGTCGTCTCGGCCGTTACCCAAGGCTGAACCCACCTGCAAACACAAGATCCGCCATGATCGATCGCAGCGACCATCTATGGTACAAAGACGCCATCGTTTACGAGTTGCATATCAAGTCGTTCTTTGACTCCAACAACGATGGGGTGGGCGATTTTGCCGGGCTGCTGCAAAAGCTCGACTATCTGCGGGATCTGGGCATAACCGCGATCTGGCTGTTGCCGTTCTATCCTTCGCCGCTGCGCGACGACGGCTACGACATCGCCGATTACCGCAACGTCAACCCGGCCTACGGCTCGATCCGCGACTTCCGCGCCTTCGTGAAGGCGGCCCACGACCGCGGCCTCAGGGTGATCACCGAGCTGGTCGTCAACCATACCTCCGACCAGCATCCCTGGTTCCAGCGCGCCCGCCAGGCCAAGCGCGGCTCCGCGGCGCGGAATTTCTACGTCTGGAACGACGACGACAAGAAATGGCCGGAAACCCGGATCATCTTCACCGATACCGAGATCTCCAACTGGGCCTGGGACCCGATCGCACAGCAGTATTACTGGCACCGCTTCTTCAGCCACCAGCCCGACCTGAACTACGACAATCCGCGGGTGGTCAAGGCGGTGATCGACATCATGCGGTTCTGGCTGGATGCCGGGGTCGACGGGTTGCGGCTCGACGCCATCCCCTATCTGTGCTGCCGCGACGGCAGCACCAACGAGAACCTGCCGGAGACCCATGCCGTCCTGAAGCAGCTCCGCAAGGCGCTGGACGAGAGCCATCCGCACGCCTTCTTCCTGGCCGAGGCCAATCAGTGGCCGGAGGATACCGCACCCTATTTCGGCGAGGGCGACGAATGCCACATGGCGTTCCACTTCCCGCTGATGCCGCGCATGTACATGGCGATCGCCCAGGAGGACCGGCATCCGATCGCCGACATCATGCGCCAGACGCCGGACATCCCGGCGAACTGCCAATGGGCGATCTTCCTGCGCAACCATGACGAGCTGACGCTCGAAATGGTCACCGATACCGAGCGCGACTATCTGTGGCGGTTCTACGCCGCGGAGCCGCGCGCCCGGCTCAATCTGGGCATCCGGCGGCGGCTGGCGCCGCTGATGGACAACGACCGGCGCAAGATCGAGCTGATGAAGA
>CAZTNV010000156.1:0-9161 GCA_964615535.1 uncultured Mycobacteriaceae bacterium
CGAGGCGGGTCGGATTCCCGGCGCGGCGCTGGGCATCGCGACCGCGGCGGGCGCGAAGGCGGTGCGCTGGGGCGGCCGGGCCGTGCTGGTGCCGGCGCCGGAGCCGCTTGAGCGCGATACCTGGTTCGATCTGGCCAGTCTGACCAAGGTGATGGTGACGGCGCCGGAGATCCTGCGGCTGGTCGAGTGCGGCCGGGCGGATCTCGATGATCCGCTGGTCCGCCATTTGCCCGATCTGTTCCAGTACCGGCCGGACGCGCCGATCCGCCAGATCACGTTGCGCCAGCTTCTGACCCATCGCGGCGGGCTGCCGGCGGTCGAGCCGATCTATACCTGGGGCAGCGATCCCGAGACCCTCAAGGCGCTGGTGCTGCAGCGCGACTGGCCGCTGGGCGCGCCCTGCTACTCGGATATCGGGTTCATTCTGCTGGGCGTGATCCTCGAAAGGTTGCACGGCCGGCGGCTGGGCGAGCTGCCGGTGGCGGCGGGCCTGGGCTTCGCGCCCGATCCCCGGCGGAGCGCGGCAACCGAACTGTGCCGCTGGCGCGGCCGGGTGATGCGCGGCCAGGTGCATGACGAGAACGCCTATGCGCTGGGCGGGGCGGCCGGTCATGCCGGACTGTTCGGCACGATCGACGGCGTGCTGGAGTTCGGCCAGGGGCTGATGGCCGGACGGGTGCTGAGCCCGGCCGCGGTGGCGGCGCTGCGCCGGCCCGAGACGCCGACCCGCGCGCTCGCCTGGCAGATCCGCCATGCCCTGCCCTGCGGCGCCGAGCCGCCCTGGACCGGCGGTTCGCTGTGCGCGCCCGGCACGATCGGGCATACCGGCTTCACCGGCACCGGGCTGTGGATCGATTTCGAGCGGGGGATCGCCTGGGCGCTGCTGACCAACCGGGTCCACCCGTCGCGCCATGCCGAAACCGGCATCCAGGATCTGCGCCGGGCGGTGGGAAACATCATTGCAGCCGGCTGGGCCGGGTAGGGACGCCGGCGGATCGCCGGTGATTGAACACAGCAGGATCAGGAGAGACGCAGCTCATGACCGAGGGGCGCGGGGCAGAACCCGACGGCGAAAGCCTGGATGTCGAAATCACCTTTCCCGAGGCGGCCCCGCTGCGCGGCCGGAT
The DNA here is from genome assembly GCA_964615535.1 of uncultured Mycobacteriaceae bacterium. GTDB lineage: Bacteria > Pseudomonadota > Alphaproteobacteria > DSM-16000 > Inquilinaceae > CAZTNV01. The sequence goes on from CAZTNV010000156.1 coordinate 1,128, forward strand.
CGCGCTCGATCGAGCCGTGGCCCTGGCGCGGGCCGCGGCGGCCGCGGCCGATGCCGAACAGGTCGATATCGGCCGGATGGCGCTGGATCTGCGCGCGGCGCCGGGCGAGGGGTGCTCCGATCAGTCGGAAACCGTGATCGAGCGGGCGGTCGGGTTCGCGGCGGCGGCGCTGGGGCCGGCGGCGGTGGATTTCCTGGGCCGGCCGGGCTGGCTGACCGTGGGCTTTTTTGCGGATGGCCGCTGGCGCTGCGAGATCGGCGGCAGGGCGGGCGAGCGGCTGATCAATGAGATGGTCGAGTAACCTCCCATGAGGCAAGTCGGCACTTGAAGCGGTCGGTTGTCCTTGAAGGGGTGCAAAGTTGATGGTCGTACTCAACTTTTAGGTAAATCCGGCCTTAGCCAATGTGCTGTTTCTGGACAGGTGTCCGAGACTCTGGACAAGTGGCGCGAGGCCGGTGCCAAGCCTGTCGTCCCGATCTGTGCTCTCCGGGAATTTGAAGAGTGGGAGCGCATCCAGCTTGGGTTAAGTGAGTTCATGAAACGGAAATGGCAGTGGCCCGAAGGACCACCGCCATTTGGCATCGCAGCGACAAGGGGCGAAGCCGCGACGAAGCTGCTCGCCGACGGTCTTCGCCCTGCCCGATTACGCCGTCGCGCCGCTCGATCCCGCCTTCGCCCGCGCCATGCGGCGGCCATACACGCCCATGCCGAGCAGCCCCGCGCCGATCACCAACAGTGTGGCGGGCTCCGGAACCTCCGGCGGGTTTTCGTCGACGATGGCGGTGATGCGGATCACCATATCATCATGGTTGTCGTCCTGGCCCTGACCGCTGTCATCGAACAGGAGCAGCGCCTGGGTGCTGCTGATGATGCCGATGGCGAAGCTGCGCAGGGCGCCCAACGGCTGGTTGTTTCCGTTCACGATGTCGGAAAAGCCGGCGGTACCAAATGCGAATGGAACGAATTTGTCGCCGCCGATAGTGGACAAGACGGTGGAGGAGGCGAATCCGAGCGGATCGAACTCCAAATTAGACGGAAGGTCGTCGTTCTCGAACAGCTTTGTTAGAGATGGTTGGTCATCGTCAGCGTAGAAAAAATTGTTGAAGGTCGCTTCCAGACCGAGAAAGTCGTATCTGAAACTGTATTCACCAGGAGCGCCGGTGAAGAGCAGATTCCCGCCGACATTGAACTTGTCCTCATCAGAGCCGAGGATCATCGCGTTCAACTCGACCCTGAAGTTGTTCGGCACCGGGGTCGTCGGCAGGGTGTAGGGTGTACCGCCATCGATCTGAAACAGCGGGGCGGCATCGGCCTCGAGGGCCGGGGCGGCGGCGAGGAGGGCGACAACCGCCGCGCCGCAAAGCATTCTTCTCATGAAACTGTCTCCGGTTTTCAAATTCACGACACGGGGGCAGCGGATCGCGCCGCCTAGCTTGGAGTTGAGCAACAACTGTGCCAAATGCGATCGACCGTTAACCATAGCTCCCTCCGCGTTGGCGGTTAGCCGTGCATCGCGACCGGACCGGGAGACCGGAGGCACACGGCCGCACATGAGGCCGCGCCTGGAAAACCGGCGATTTCGACGCCGAACCGGACAGTGAGTGCACCACCGACGGACCTCATCGCGACCGCCGAAGCCAGACGCCTGGACCACGACAAGTCATGCTTCAGAATAAGAACTGGAAACTGATTTGGCGGTTCGGATACCGGGGCGACACCAGAAACCATGTCCCCCGTTGCGGATCGGATCACCCGACTGTGCAAGCCCCGGACAGATTGTTGTCCAGAATCTTGGACAGGTGATTGGACAGGTGAAAGGTCCTCCTGGGCTTCTCAACCAATCGGGAATGGCCATTCGCGATCCGCGCCGGCGCACGTGCCGGCCCATGCCAACTTAATGTCGGCGCCGGCCGCCTGTCCGAGCGGAGATCCACATGCGCGCGCAGCACCGGGTTCTGGATGCGAACGGGGAGGCCTGGATATCGCGAATCCAGACCGCATCTGAAGGGCATTTTCGGCTAATTAATCGACAGCAGCTTGCAACATCTTTCTGGTGATGTGGCAGTATGTCGCGGAGCGTCCCTGCTGTGGGCCGCGCTCGCCCGCCATCAATGCCCGATTCAGACATGAATTCAAGCAGTTGCGCCCGCTGACCGGGACCTTTGGCGCGGCTCCGATCAAGGCCGCTTGGCTGCCTGATGGGTGGCCGGGGGCCTGCGGCAGTCGGGGGCGACTGGTCGCGCTAGATATTCGTTAGTGATTGTCTGCGTAAACTAACGGTGCTAAGGAAATGCCGGCACCTTGATCGCTAAGGACCCCTGCCGGCTGATGTAAAAGGAGATCATATCATGGTTGATTCCGATTTTTCCGAAATCAGTTCGGAATCGCGAATTTCTCCACAGGTGGATTTGACTTCACCGGTATCTGAATCAAGCATAATTAACCATGATAACATTGTTGAAGACACCGACCAAGTGACAGTTTTGTCATCTTCTTCTGAGGCGCCTGACAATCCAGAGAAGAAGTTAGTAGAATTCTTGGAAATTTCTGCTACCAGTTGGGCTAAAACCCCGATGTTTTCGCGATTGACCCCGGCCGTTGAGACGGGTCCGAGCGATGGAGCCTTCGCGGCCCTGCCGGAAAAGTCCGTTGCGCGTGCGGATCTCACATTGCAGGACGACCGCGCAGTGACGGTTGCGTTCAACAACGAGAGTGGACTGTTCCGATCCGCTCTTGGGATGTACGAGATCGGACCCGACGGCACCATTTCGAATGTCAGGCTGTTGACGGCAAACGCATCGCTTGCGGGTTCGGGTGGGACACTCCAAAGCGGCCAAGTTCTCGCCGAGCTCGGAGTGTTACAGAAGGGCACAGAAATCGGGTTCTTCATGGTTGCCGATGGCTACTCGGCCAATACACTGCTGCGACAGCCGGACCTCCTCAATAGTGGAAAGCTGGAATTCCGTTCGGCAAGCGGATTGCCCGCAAAGGTTTCAGAAGCACGTCCACTTGAGCTTGTCTTTGTCGATGCCAGGAATAAGCAGACGACGCTGTTCGGAAGTGTCTACCACACCGCTTCCGCGGATCTCAACCCTGATCAGTTAACGCATGCTGCAGCTATATTTTCTGCTGACAGATCAACGATGTTTATCGGGTTTGAGGATCAGCGCGGACAAGGCGACCGGGACTTCAACGACGTCGTCATGAGCGTTCGGTTCGCAGGGGTGGAACCCGCATCACCGCCGCTGTCCGCCTGCGACGACACCGCGTCGACCTGCAAGGACGAGCGGCTGAGCCTGCCGTTTTCCGCCGTGCTGGCCAATGACGGTGGCCCGGGCGCCGGAGACCTGAAGATCGCTGCGGTCAGCGCGACCTCGCAGCAGGGCGGCGCCGTTGCCATCAACTGGTGGACACGCGCGGTGGAGTTCACGCCGAAGGCCGGGTTCGTCGGACAGGACAGCTTCACTTACACCGTCAAGGACGCCGCGGGTGCCGAGGCGACCGGGACCGTGATCGTGGAGGTCCAGCCGGTCAACCTGGCGCCGGTCGCGACGGACGATGCGGTCGAGGCGGCTGCGGATGCCAACCTCGTTGTGGCGGTCTCCGAACTGCTGAGCAATGACCGGGATGCGGATGGCGATGCCCTGTCGATCGTCGCGGTTTCAGCGACCTCGGCGCAGGGCGGCACGGTTCGCTACGACGCCGCGCAGGCGCAGGTGATCTATACCCCCAAAGCCGGTTTCAGCGGCGCCGACAGTTTCACCTATACGGTCGGCGATGGCAGAGGCGGCGCGGACACGGCGACCGTCGTCATCGATGTGGTCGGCACCGCGACTGGCGGTCCGGTCGCAGGCGACGATGCGGTGGTTGCGACCATGAACCAGCCGCTCGTCATTCCTGCCTTCAGGCTGCTGGCGAACGACTACGATCTCAATGACGGTCAGCCGCAGATCGTCGCGGTTGCGGCGGCTTCGGCGCAGGGCGGCGCGATCAGCTTCGACGCCGCGACCGGCCAGGTGATCTATTCGGCGGCCAGCGGTTTCAGCGGGCTCGACAGTTTCACCTATACCATCGGCAACGGAAAAGGCGGCACCGACACCGCGACCGTCTCGGTCCGTGTCGACACGCACAATACGCTGCCCGTGGCGACCGGCGACGGATGGGCCGGGCGCACCGGGGCGGTGAGCCGGATCGCCGCCAGCCATCTGCTGAAAAACGACGGCGATGCCGATGGCGACCCGCTTTCGATCCTGGGCGTCTCGGCCGTGAGCGCCAAGGGCAGCACCATCGATTTCGACCCGAACACGAACGAAATCGTGTTCACGCCGCGAGGCATCCACGGAACCCAGATCGGCTTCGCCTACAACGACAGTTTCACCTATACGGTCAGCGACGGGCGGGGCGGCACGGCCACCGGCACGGTCGGGGTCTACGTCCATTCGCCAAGCGGCGAGGTGCCGACCGGCTTGGCCATCGCCGGCGAGGATCATGGCAGCCACACCATCCGCGGTACGGTCGGGATCGATACCGTCACCTATGACCAGCCGATGGGCGTGTTCGAGGTGAGACGGTCATCCCTGACCTCGACCGAGACCAAGATCATCAAGCATGACGGCATCGATACCTTGCAGAATATCGAGTTCGTCAAGTTCGGGGATCAGGTCATCGATCTGTCCAAATGGGACAATCGCGAGGTCACGCCGGTTCTGCCGCAGGCTGCGTCGGCCGCGGACATCGTCGGTTTGCGGCTGGACAATCTGTCATCGGAGGACCAGGGCTCGACCTTGCTGACCTTCGGCATCGTGTTCGCCGAGGGCGATGTGCTGCCCGACCAGCATCTGGTCTTCCGAACCGAAGATCGGGCCTTCGCGGTCCAGATGGAGGTCAAGGCCCGGCATGATGACGGGTCGGTCCGGCACGCCATCCTGACGATGGATACGCCGGCGCTCGCGGGCGGTTTCAAGGTCGAGGGCATGCTGGCCAAGGCGGCGGCCCCGGCGGCCGGCGAGGTTCTGACCGCCCGGAACGTGCTGGACCAGGGCTTCGATCTGACGCTGACCATCAGCCTGCACAACGCCGACGGTTCCAGGACGCCGGTCACCATCGATGCCGCCCAGGTGCTGCGGGACGCCATCGCCGCCGGCACGGTCGAAACCTGGATCGCCGGGCCGATGGCCAGCGAGTTCCGGATCGAGGCCGCGGTGACCGACACTCTGCAGGCCAAATTCGACATCCGGATCATGGCGGACGGAACGGTGCGAACCGAGGTGGTGATGGCCAATGAATGGATCTTTGGCCCGGCCCCGCAGGTGGTGACCTACGACATCTCCGCGGTGCAGGGCGGCGCCACCCTGTTCAGCCATGACGCCATCGCGCACCACCTCCATTCGCAGTGGCGCGGCGTGGCGGCGGCCAAGGCCGACGCGCCGATCCAGGTGATCTACGACATGGACTACTTGGCCGACACCGGCGCCGTGCCGCGCTACGACAGCTCGGTCATGATCAACAGCCTCGACAATCTGAAGGTGCCGGCCAACGGTCCGCTGACCAAGGGCAACGTGCACCAGTGGATGCCCGACTTCGGCGGCCGGTCGGATATCGGCATCGAGCCGACCTGGTATGCGCGGTACGTCCTGACGCAGGACCCCAAGACCCTGGAGAGTCTCAAGGTCAACGCCGATGCCAGCGGCAGCGTGCCGTGGCATTATCGCGACGCTGCGACCGGCGAGTATGTCACGCTGGACGATCATCCCGCCATGTGGCTGGATTCGCGCGGACCCAAGACCGGCCCCGATGCGGTGCATCCCGACGAATGGAACTCCGGGCAGAGGGGCGGATGGACCGCGGAGCTGGCCCACAAGCCGGCGCTCAGCTACCTTCCCTATATGCTGACGGGCAGCCATTATTACCTGGACAATCTGATGGCCGAGGCCTCCTGGCTGGTGGCCCAGAACTGGCCCGAGCAGCGCAAGACCGCCACTCCGGGTGTGCAGGCGCTGGCCGGCAACGAGATCCGCGGCCTCGCCTGGGGGGCGCGCGATCTCGGCAACGCCGCCTTCATCGTGCCCGACGACAAGCCGCTCAAGGAGTACTTCACCCGCCTGTTCGACGATACGATGCAAATCTGGCTGGACCGGTACGGCGCCAAGGGCCAGAACTTCGGCCAGCTCGATGGGTTCCTCGACACCACCTGGAAGCCCTGGCAGCAGGACTACACGGCGATGAGCCTGTCCTATCTGAGCCAGCGCGGCCTGGACAAGGCCACCGAGGTGCTGGACTGGATGCACAACTACCTGACCGGGCGCTTCATCAGCGGCGATATCGGCTTCGATCCCGAGCGGGCGGGGATCATCCCGACGATGAAGTGGCAGTATTCGGCCGACCAGCCGTTCACGACCTGGAAGGAAGCGTTCGACAACACGCCGGAGGTGCGCGCCGCAGCACCCGCCAAGCCGATCACCTATGTATGGGACTATGAAGGGGTGGCCAAGGGTTCGATCGCCTCGCTGATCAGTGCGACCGGCTCCCCCGATGCGATCGAGAGCTATGCCTTCATCATCGAATACACCCGGGGCAGCGATACCGCCGCCGAGGGCTTCCGCTCCAATCCGACGTTCAACATCGCCCCGCGGCTTCCCGACGGCTCGGTGTTGCGGTTCTCGGACACCGTGTTCGGCGCGCCGGGAGAGCTGAGCATCACCGGTCAGGACAAGAGCCAGATGATCTATGCCGGGGATCAGGCCGGCGTGGCCATCCAAGGCGGCAGCCGAACCGACATCCTGCTCGGCAACGACGGCCCGGATGCGCTCGATGGCGGCGCCGGCGACGACTACCTGTTCGGCGGCAAGGGCGACGACGTGCTGACCGGCGGCGCGGGCAACGACTATCTGAAGGGCCATGAGGGCGCCGACCGGCTGTACGGCGGCGCGGGCGACGATACGCTGATCTACGACCGGATGGATGCGATCATCGACGGCGGTCCCGGCTTCGACACGCTGAAGCTCGCCATGTGGCGGCAGGCCGACATCAATCTCGGCAACCCCGCGATCAGCGGCATCGAGCGGATCGACCTGACCAACACGACCAACACCGCAACCGGGATCCGGGACAGCATCACCCTGACCGCGGCCGACGTGATCCGGGTGTCGGATACCGACAGCCTGTACATCTTGGGCGATCCGGGAGATGTAGTGAATGCCCCCGGATTTGGCGCCCCGGTCGGCACGGTGACGGTCGATGGCCACACTTTCGGGCAGTTCACGGCCGGCGGGGCCACCCTGTTCGTGCAGTACGGCCTGGTCCTGAACGGTACCGACCTTCTGTACTAGGCCGAAGATCCCGCCCTCTGGAGCCATGGAAGACGGCTTCTGAGGAATGCGATTTTTGATCGTGCCTATCCGGTTTCGTGCTGCATGTGTCGATGGATTCCTTATGCTTTCCGGTGTCCGGCCGAGGTCTTCGTTGAGCCGCATATGCTTGAGTCGTGCAGAATCGGACTGCCAGGATGGTGAGCCAGAAATCTCTGTCGGCCGGACCCCCAAAGCCGGAATGCCTGGACCCAGGACGGAACGCAAGACCAGCTCGCCGGCTGCCGATTACGATGCCGTCCAGCGGTCCGGTCCGGCGCACATACCAGATCCAGATCAGATCTTTCCCTTGTCATTCATCCTAGGGCCGCGTAAAAAGCTTCTGTTAGGTAGCAATTTGCTGCTTGCAATGGTAGAGACAATAGGTGGACAGTGTTCGAAGATGGGGCGATCTACCTATAATCTGGAACGGGGTTCGCATCGGCAGCCCATATCATTCGAAATCGGGCATCTGAGGGGAGAGCGTGGCTGGGACCGCCGCCTTTACCAAGTATATATGGAGCCTGTCCCAATAAAACCATGTATTACTACGAAGCCAGTGGTTCCGCTGCCTTTCTGAACGATGACGGCCCTACTAAGATGGCTTCAAGGCAACTCTAGCGCCTCTATGTTGTTTTCCCTATCCAGGCAAGGCAGGTTCTGCAAAAGTTCTGTCTTGGCCGATCGC
>CAZTNV010000157.1:0-9054 GCA_964615535.1 uncultured Mycobacteriaceae bacterium
CGCTGCGGCCAGGACAGCAATGCCCCCAGCGCCGCGCCGAGATCGACCCGGCGGAGCTGGGCCAGCCGCGACAGACCGGCCAGATACGGCGCCAGCCAGTCGTCCAGCCCGGCCAGCAGCGCCGCGTCGGACAGATCCGGCCAGCCGGCCTCCGGCCCGTCGATCCGGCGCAGGAACCGGACCCGCGCGCGCCACGCCTCCAGCTCGCGGGTCCAGGGCAGGACGGACAGGCCGGCGCGGCGGATGCCCTCGATCAGCGCCGCGGTCACCGCACCGGGCGGCGGATCGGCCAGGGGTTCGTCCTTCAGCACCAGGGCGCCCAACCGGCGCTGCCGCCGCGCCTGCGCCGCGCCTTCGCGCTCGTCCCATGAAACGGCGTCGACGGTTTCGATGCGGTCGGCGAAGAGGTCCTCGAGGTCGTCGCGGCCGATCGGGGCGGCCAGGAAGATGCGCGCCTCGCGCCGGTCGCCGTCCAGCTCGGCGACCGCCAGGAAATCCTCTGCGGCCAGCGGATCGGCCGGCGGCAGCACCGCGCCGCGGCCGTTGGAAAGCCGGAACTGGCCGGTGCCGCCGGGCCGGCGCTGGGCGATCCGGTCGGGATAGGCGAGCGCCGCCAGCCGGCCGGTGCCGCGCGCATCGCCGGCCTCGCCGTCCTCCGCCGGCGCGCCGATCTGGCGGCGCAAGGCCCTGGCCGCCGCCTGCACGGTGCGCAGCGCGCCGCGGTCGGCGTTCAGCCCCGCGGGCAGCGGCATCTGCGTGCGGGACAGAAGCTCGGCGCGCAGGCGGAGATCGGGGTCGCGACACCCCGGGGCCGCGCGGATCACGTCGCGCTCGGCCAGCAAGGCGGCCAGGGTGCAGGCCGGCCCGCCCAGCCCCAGCCGCCGGCCTTCCAGCACCATATGGGCCAGCCGGGGATGCAGCGGCAGCCGGGCCATCGCCCGGCCCTGGGGCGTGATCCGGCCGGCGCGATCGACCGCGCCCAGATCGTGCAGCAGGGCACGGGCCTGGGCGAACGCCGCGGCCGGCGGCGGGTCGAGCCAGGCCAGCGGCGCCGGGTCGGCGGCGCCCCATTCCGCCAGATCGAGCGCCAGCGGCGCCAGATCGGCGGCCAGAATCTCCGGCGTGTCGAACGGCGGCAGAGCCCCTTCCGCGGCCGCGGTCCACAGCCGGTAGCACACCCCCGGCCCCAGCCGGCCGGCCCGGCCGCGGCGCTGATCGGCGGTGGCGCGCGACACGGGGACGGTGACCAGCCGGGTCATGCCGCCGCCGGGATCGAAGCGCGGCACCCGCGCCAGCCCGCCATCGACCACCACCCGGATGCCCTCGATGGTCAGGCTGGTCTGGGCGATCGCGGTCGACAGCACGATCCGGCGGGTGCCGGGCGGTCCGGGGCGAAGCGCCCGGTCCTGCTGGTCCTGCGGCAGGTCGCCATAGAGCGGCGCGACGATGATGCCGGGGCCCGGCACGGCCTCCTCCAGCCGCTGCCGCACCCGTGCGATCTCGCCCGCGCCGGGCAGGAACACCAGAAGGTCGCCCGGCTCCTCGCGCAGGGCGCGGAGCACGGTGGCGGCCACCGCATCCTCGAACCGGCCGGCCGGGGGCCGGTCGAGATGGCGGGTGTCGACCGGGAAGCCGCGGCCCTCGCTGGCGATCACCGGCGCCTCGCCCATCAGCCGCGCCACCGCCGCGCCGTCCAGCGTCGCCGACATCGTTAGCAGGCGCAGATCGGGGCGCAGCGCCGCCTGGGTTTCCAGGCACAGCGCCAGCCCGAGATCGGCGTTCAGGCTGCGCTCGTGGATCTCGTCGAACAGCACCGCGCCGATGCCGTCCAGCGCCGGATCGTGCTGGAGCATGCGGGTCAGCACGCCCTCGGTCACCACTTCGATCCTCGTATCCGGCCCGATTTTGGTGTCCAGCCGGATGCGGTGGCCGACCGTGGCGCCGACCGCCTCGCCCAGCAGCTCGGCCATTCGCCGCGCCGCGGCCCGCGCCGCCAGCCGCCGCGGCTCCAGCATCACGATCCTGCGCCCGCCCAGCCAGGGCCGGTCGAGCAGCGCCAGCGGCACCAGCGTGGTCTTGCCCGCCCCCGGCGGCGCCCGGAGCACGGCATTGGACCCGCGGTCGAGCGCCGCGACCAGCGCCGGCAGGACGGGTTCGATCGGCAGGCCGGCGGCGGGGAGCATGGGCGGGTCGGGGCCATTCGGGGGTTCGGGGACCGGAGATGAGGCACCTGTCGCACATCCGGCGCGGTCCGGGAACCGTGTCGAGGGGGTCGGACCCTGATGCGAGGATCGGCCGCCCGGCCCGTGCCGCGGCCGCAGCCGCCGGCCGAAAGGATCGGCCGCGCGCCGTGCTGGTCCGGGCGGCCGTTCTGCCCTCGCATTACTGCATCCGCCCCGCCGCCCGAGGACCCCGTGTCATGAACATCGACCGCATTCCCATCGGCTTCGCGCCGCCCTGGGACGTCAACGTGATCATCGAGAACCCGATGGGCGGAGATCCGGTGAAGTACGAGCTGGACAAGGTGTCCAATGCGATCATGGTCGACCGGTTCCTGCACACCGCGATGCGCTATCCCGGAAATTACGGGTTCATCCCGCACACCCTGTCGGGCGACGGCGATCCGATCGACGTGCTGGTGGTCGGCGGCGTGGCGGTGGTGCCGGGTGCGGTGCTGCGCTCCCGCCCGGTCGGCATGATGATGATGATCGACGAGGCCGGCGAGGACGAGAAGGTGCTGGCGGTGCCGGTCGATCAGCTCCACCCGTATTATACTAACGTGTCGAGCTATCGCGACCTGCCGGCGATCATGCTCGAACAGATCCTGCATTTCTTTTCGCACTACAAGGATCTGGAGAAAGGCAAATGGACCGAGATCACCGGCTGGCGCGATCCCGAGGAGGCGGCGGCGGCGATCGACAAGACAATCGAGCGCGAGCGCAGCCGGCTTGCGCTGGGCGCCTCGCCGGAGATCTGAGCGATGGCCAAACCGCCCGGCCACCGGTTCCTCGATCGGCTGCAGGTGGTCGAGGGCGACATCACCCGCGAGACGGTCGATGCCATCGTCAACGCCGCCAATGAGAGCCTGCTGGGCGGCGGCGGGGTGGATGGCGCGATCCACCGCGCCGCCGGCCCCGAGTTGCTGGCGGAGACCCGCAGCCTGGGCGGCTGCCCGACCGGGCAGTGCCGGATTACCCGCGGCTACCGGCTGCCGGCGCGGTTCGTGATCCATTGCGTCGGCCCGGTCTGGCGCGGCGGCGGCCAGGGCGAGGACGACCTGCTGGCCGGGTGCTACCGCTCGGCGCTGGCCCTGGCCAGGGCGAAAGACCTGCGGTCGCTGGCGTTCCCGGCGATCTCGACCGGCATCTACGGCTTCCCGCTCGACCGCGCCACGCGCATCGCCGTCGCCACCGTGCTGGGCGCGATGGACGAGAGCATCGAGAGCGTGCGGTTCGTGTGCTTCGGCGCGGAGGCCGCCGAGGCCTACCGGCGGGAACTGGCCGGGCCGGCGTGAGGCAGGCCCGGCCGCCGCGTGGCGAAGGCGCCGGTCAGGCCGAGCCCATTCCGCCGAGCCTGAAGAAGCCCATCGACCCGATCGTGCCGACGATGCTGAGAAACAGATTGGTCATTGTCAGGTTCGGCAGGTTGTTGAGCAGGGTGTCGTTCCTGAACGCCTGATCCAGCGACACGGGAACCGGCGTCGGCCCGCCTTCGGCCTGATGAATCGCCGACAGCACGGCATTGGCAAAGATCGCATAGCCGACCGTCGAGGGATGCATGTTGTCGAGACCGAACAGCCCGCCCTGCCTGAATCCGCCGAACGTGGTGGCCAACGGCAGATTGGTGAGGCGCCGCTCCGTCCCCCTGCCGTCCACGACGATGCGGGTCGCGTGACCGTCGTGTTCGCAGCCATGCTTGCAATCATGCTTGGTAGAAAGCGTGTAGGTGTCGACGAAATGAACATGATGCCTGGATTCGGCGAAGATCGCCGTCACCTTTTCCTCGACCTGGTTATTTGCCTCCAGGATGGCGTCGTCGAACCGCTTCATGGTTGTTGGATCGAGAGATCGGCCTCCGGACAGCAGACCGCCAAGGAACTGGCCGTGATAGTTGGGCAGGTATTCAGTGCACAGGATCTGCCCGCGGGCGAACTTTTCGCTGTAGGTCTCTGAAGGGGGGGTATCCAAATCTTCTGTCATCAGATTGGCGAGGGTTCGCGGCCTGATCAGTTTCATGAAATAAATGTGCGGGACCGTGCCGGGTACGAAACGCTGGCGCATTTCGACCGCCAGAGTGCTCATCAATTCCGGTATTCTTTTGATCTGAGCTTCGATTCCGCCGGTGTAGCTGCACAGGAAGCCGCCGGAGAACAGCCCCTCATTGCTGCCGATGCTGACGAGAAGCCGCCGGGGTTTGCGCAGCGCCACCAGTTCGACGGGAGTCGCGTGGTCGAGATCGGGGTCGCGGCTGGGGTTTAGCAGGAAGGCCGCATTGATCGCGTAGAACAGATCGAAGACGGTATCGAACGGGATACTGGACTGGCTCTTGACCTTGTTGAGCAGGTTCGGGATCTGCTCTCTGAAAGATGCGGCGTGGTCCTGTTGCAGATTGCTCACGTCGGCGCCGGCGATGGCGATGTTGTCGAAGAACATGTGCTCCGACCAGCGCGGCATGTCCGCCAGCCAAGCCTCGGCATTGGCGATGATGGCCGCGCGCAGGTCCCCGAAATCGAGTCTTCTTCGGAGGACCTCTTCCAGGTCGAACAGGATCGGCCGATCCTCGGGATAATCGGGCGTTCTGAAGGCCCCAGCCAGGCCCAGCCCGCCGGCGACCATCGCCGGAACCGAAAGTTCCGCCAGCCGACGGGTCATGGTCAGGGAGCGGACGCCGTTGAACAGGGAATCGCCGATGGCCATCATTTCAGGAACCGGCTGGTCGGCGACAAGCGCGGCAATTCTTGGGGATGTAATCGGCATGGTCTGCCTTTCGGATCGCAGGGTTGTAGTGCCCTGCAGCATAAAAATTCTGGGTGTTAAGATTCAATTCATGTTTCGGGAAAAACGTATGGGGCCGGTGACCGAAAGGGAGACAATACGAACGATCCCCGGACGAACGAGTCCCGGTGTGCGGGCCAGACGTCCTGTTCGGACCGGAACCCGGCATTGCACGAAAAACACGGTCGATGGATCACGAAAAAGTATATTTAGCAACGAACGGTAATTAAACCTTAAACAAATTGCGGGAAACTCTTTCGCGGTGCAGCATAGAGTCGCACACCATGGCAAAGCGGCGCCGCCCGCCGATCCTTGAGGCGAATTGACCGACGTCCGACGCCCTGTCCGGAGGAGTCTCCATGACCGTCCGCAATCTCGATTTCATGTTCAAGCCCACCTCGATCGCCGTGATCGGCGCGAGCCGGCGGCCGAAATCGGTCGGTCTGGTGCTGGCGCGCAATCTTTACAATGCCGGGTTCGACGGTCCGGTGATGGCGGTCAACCCGCATCTGAAGTCGATCGAATCGACGCTGTCCTACAATTCGGTGGCCGAGCTGCCGATCACGCCGGATCTGGCGGTGATCTGCACGCCGCCGCGCACGGTGCCCGGCCTGGTCGCCGAGCTGGGCGCGCGCGGCACCAAGGCGGCGGTGGTGGTGACCGCCGGGTTCGGCGAAGGCGGCAGCGCCGACGGCAAGGAACTGATGCAGCAGATGCTGAATGCCGCCAAGCCGCATCTGATGCGCATCGTCGGGCCGAACTGCCTGGGCATCCTGATGCCGGGCCATGGCGTGAATGCCAGCTTCGCGCATATCAACCCGCTGCCCGGCGATCTGGCCTTCGTGACCCAGTCGGGCGCGGTGGCGACCTCGGTGCTCGACTGGGCGACCCACCGGCGGATCGGCTTTTCGCATATCGTGTCGCTGGGCGACATGAGCGACGTCGATTTCGGCGACATGCTCGACTATCTGCTGGCCGATCCGCAGACCCGCGCCATCCTGATGTATGTCGAATCGGTCACCGATGCGCGCAAATTCATGTCGGCCGGCCGGGCCGCCGCGCGGTCCAAGCCGGTGATCGTGATCAAGTCGGGCCGCAACGAGGCGGCGGCCCGCGCCGCGGCCTCGCATACCGGGGCGCTGGCCGGGTCGGACGCGGTCTACGACGCGGCGTTCCGCCGTGCCGGCATGCTGCGGGTGTACCAGTTGGACGAGCTGTTCGACGCGGTGGAGACGCTGGCCAGCGGCTTCAAGGTGCGCGGCGACCGGCTGGCGATCCTGACCAATGGCGGCGGAGTCGGCGTGCTGGCCACCGAGTCGGTGGTGGATGAAGGCGGCGAGGTCGCCGAGCTGGTGCCCGAGACGGTGGAAAAGCTGAATGCCGTGCTGCCGCCGACCTGGTCGCACCAGAACCCGGTCGACATCATCGGCGACGCCTCGGGCGAGCGCTATGCCAACTCGCTGAAGGTGCTGCTGGACGACCCGAACAAGGACGCCGTGCTGGTGCTGAACTGCCCGGCGGCGGTGGCCGACAGCATCGAGGCGGCGCATGCCGTGGTCGATGTCGCCAAGGCCCGGCGCGACTGCGCGGTGCTGACCAACTGGCTGGGCGAAGGCGCGGCGCAGGAGGCCCGGCGGCTGTTCGCCGAGCACCGCATCCCGACCTATGAGACGCCGAGCCAAGCGGTGCGCGCCTTCATGCATCTGGTGCGTTACAAGCGCAATCAAGAAATGCTAATGCAGACGCCGCTCTCGATTCCGGATTCGTTCGAACCGGATACCGCGGCGGCCGAGGCGATCATCCGCAAGGCCCTGGACGAGGGCCGGGCATGGCTGACCGAGCCCGAGGCCAAGGCGGTGCTGGACGCTTATCGCATACCGGTGGTGCGCACCCGCACGGTGGCCGATCCCGAGGAGGCGGCGGCGGTCGCGGCGCAGTTCGGCCGGCCGGTGGCGCTGAAAATCCTGTCGCCCGACATCACCCACAAATCCGATGTCGGCGGCGTCAGGTTGAGCCTGACGACCCCGGAGGCCACGCGGGCGGCGGCCGAAGAGATGCTGGCGACCATCCGCCGGATGGCCCCGGACGCCCGGCTCCAGGGCTTCACCGTGCAGGAAATGGCCGAGCTGCCGGGCGCCCACGAGCTGATCGTCGGCATCGCCGACGACGTGCTGTTCGGGCCGGTGCTGCTGTTCGGCACCGGCGGCACGGCGGTGGAGGTGGTCGCCGACAAGGCGATCGCGCTGCCGCCGCTGAACCTGAACCTGGCGTTCGAAATGATGAGCCGGACGCGGGTGTGGAAGCTGCTCCAGGGCTACCGGTCGCGGCCGAAGGCCGATCTCGACGAGATCGCCGGGACGCTGATCAAGCTGTCGCAACTGGTCACCGATCTGTCCGAGGTGGTCGAACTGGATATCAACCCCCTGCTGGCCAACGACCGCGGCGTGCTGGCGCTGGACGCGCGGATCAAGGTGCGCGAGCCGCTGGCCAAGGGCACCAAGCGTCTGGCGATCCGGCCCTATCCGAAGCGGCTGGAAAAGGCGATCACGCTACCGGACGGCCGCAGCTTCCTGCTGCGCCCGATCCGGCCCGAAGACGAACCGCTGTTGCAGGACATGCTGGCGCATTCCACCAGCGAGGATATCCGGCTGCGCTTTTTCACCCCGCTGAAACAGTTGACCCATGAGGTGGCGGCGCGGCTGTCGCAGATCGATTACGACCGGGAGATGGCCCTGGTCGCGGAGGCCCCGGCGATCGACCGGGCGGGCACCGCGATCTACGGCGCGGTGCGCATTTCGGCCGATCCGGACAATGAGAAGGCCGAGTACGGCGTGATGGTGCGCTCCGACCTGAAGGGCCAGGGGCTGGGCTATCTGATGATGCAGGAGATCATGGCCTATGCCCGCGACCGCGGCATCAAGCGGATTTATGGCGAGGTGCTGCGCGAGAACACCACCATGCTCCAGATGTGCGAGGAGCTGGGCTTCGACCGCAGTTTCGATCCGGAGGAGCAGGGGGTGATGAGAGTGTCGATCGACCTGACCGCAGTGCCGGAGCCGGCCCTGGCGGAAGGGGAGTGAGACGAGAGGCTCGGAGAGAGCGGTTCGCTGCCGGCTATGCCGTCTGGGCATCCAGGGCGTAGCCGGCGGAGCGGACGGTGCGGATGATGTCGTCCTCGGCACCATCGTTTAACGCCTTGCGCAGACGGCGGATATGCACGTCGACGGTGCGCGGTTCGACATAGACGTCGTGGCCCCAGACCACGTCGAGCAGTTGTTCGCGGCTGAACACCCGGCCGGGGTGCTGCAGGAAATGGCGGAGCAGGCGGAACTCGGTGGGGCCCAGATGGATGTCGCGGCCGGCGCGGCGGACGCGGTGGGCGGCCAGATCCATCACCACGTCGCCATAGCCCAGCACCTCGTCGGCCATCCGCGGCGCGGCGCGGCGCAGCACCGCACGCATCCGGGCGACCAGTTCCGAGGTCGAAAACGGCTTGGTGACATAGTCGTCGGCGCCCGAATCCAGGCCGCGAATGCGGTCGGCCTCCTCGCCGCGCGCGGTCAGCATGATGATCGGCACGTCACGCGTCTTGGCGTTGCGGCGGAGCTGGCGGCAAACGTCCAGGCCCGAGCGATGGGGCAGCATCCAGTCGAGCAGGATCAGGTCCGGCCGCTGCTCTCCGGTCATCAGCAGCGCCTCGTCGCCGTCATAGGCGGCGAGGATGCGGAACCCCTCCTTTTCGAGGTTGTACGAGAGCAGCGTGACGAGATCGGTTTCGTCCTCGACGATCAGGACCATCGGCTGCGTGCCGTTGCGCATCAGGACGGAGTCCCTTCAGGTTCGGAGCCGGCCGAGGGAGGTGCCGCCACGGTGAAGCTGGAGATGTCGCCCTTCGGCCGGACGGTCCGCACCGGCTCCCCGGTGACGAGGAAATGGATCGTTTCGGCGATATTGGTGGCGTGATCGCCGATCCGTTCCAGGTTCTTGGCGATGAACAGCAGATGGGTGCAGGGCGTGATGTTGCGCGGATCCTCCATCATGTAGGTCAGGGTCTCGCGGA
>CAZTNV010000158.1:0-9011 GCA_964615535.1 uncultured Mycobacteriaceae bacterium
GCCGTCTTGCCGCCCGGCGCGGCGCACAGATCGGCCACCCGCAGCCCGGCGACCGGGCCGAACAGCCGCACCGGCAGCGCCGCGGCGGCATCCTGCACCCACCATGCGCCCTCGTCCCAGCCCGGCAGCTCGGTGACCAGCCCGCCGGCCGCCCGGCGCAGGCTGCCGGTCGGCAGCAGGGTGGCCTGGAGCGGCCCGGCCCAGGCGGCCGGATCGCCCTTCACCGAAATGTCGAGCGCCGCCTCGTGCAGATGGGCGTCCGCGATGGCGCGCGCGGTCGGCTCGCCATAGGCCGCGGTCCAGGATTGCCATAGCCAGTCCGGGGTGTTCAGCCGCGCCGCGTCCTGCGCTGCGATCAGCGCCGGGCCGTCGCGCCCGAGCCGGCGCAGCACCGCATTGACCAGCCCCTTGTAGGGCCGCAGCCCGACCGCCTCGGCCAGCGCCACGCCGGTGGCGACCGCGGCATGGGGCGGCGTGCCCAGCACCAGCAATTGCGCCAGCCCGAGCCGCAGCACGTCGCGCACCGCCACCGCCGGGCGCGGCAGCGGCCGGTCCAGCGCGTGCCGGATCAGCGCGTCGAACTGGCCCATCCGCCGCAGCACGGTCGCCGCCAGCAGCCGCGCGAAGGCGCGGTCGCGCGGTTCGAGCGCGGCGATGCCGGGTTCGTGCTCCAGCGCCTCGTCCAGCGGCCGCTTCTGCGCCAGCACGGCATGCAGCAGGTCGAACGCGGCGCGGCGCGCAGGCAGGCCGGGATGGGTCACCGGCGCAGGATCGAGCCCAGCAGACCCCGCACGATCTGGCGGCCGAGCTGGGTGCCAACCTGCCGGGCGACGGAGTCGACGATCCGCTCGGCCGTGCTCTGGGGCGCGGCGCGGCGCGACGGGGCGGGCGCGCGCGGCCGGCGCAGCGTCTCCGGCGGCGGCGGCGGCGGCGCGGGCCGCGCATAGCCCGAGGGCGACCGCGTCTCCGCCATGGTCGCCGCCTCCCGCCCGCGCAGCCGCTCATAGGCCGAATCGCGGTCGATCGCCTGATCGTAGCGCCGGCCGATCGGGCTGGCGGCCTGGATCGCGGCGCGCTCGGCCGGGGTGATCGGGCCGATCCGCGAGCGCGGCGGCCGGATCAGCGCCCGCTCGACCACGCTCGGCATGCCGCGCTCGTCGAGCAGCGAGACCAGCGCCTCGCCGACGCCCAGTTCGGTGATCGCGGCGGCGGTGTCGATCCTGGGGTTCTGGCGAAAGGTGTCGGCCGCCGCGCGCACCGCCCGCTGATCCCTGGGCGTGAAGGCACGCAGCGCGTGCTGGATGCGGTTGCCGAGCTGGCCCAGGATGCGCTCGGGCACGTCGAGCGGGTTCTGGGTGACGAAGAACACCCCCACCCCCTTGGACCGGATCAGCCGCACCACCTGCTCGATCTTGTCGGTCAGGGCGGCCGGCGCGTCATCGAACAGCAGATGCGCCTCGTCGAAGAACAGCACCAGCCGCGGCCGGTCGAGATCGCCGACCTCCGGCAGCAGCTCGAACAGCTCCGACAGCAGCCAGACCAGGAAGGTGCCATAGACCCGCGGCCGCCGGATCAACTGGTCGGCGGCCAGCACGCTGACCAGCCCCGCGCCGCCGGCATCGACCCGCATCAGATCGGCCGGATCGATCGCCGGCTCGCCGAAGACATCGGTGGCGCCCTCCTGCTCCAGGATCAGCAGCTTGCGCTGGATGGCGCCGACCGAATTGGCGCTGACATTGCCGTATTCGACGGTCAGCCGTCTGGCCTGCTCGGCGATGTAGACCAGCATCGCCCGCAGATCCTTGAAATCGAGCAGCAGCAGGCCCTCGTCGTCGGCAACCCGGAACGCCAGATTGAGCACGCCGGTCTGCACCTCGTTCAGATCGAGCAGCCGGGCCAGCAGCAGCGGGCCGACATCGGAGATCGCCACCCGCACCGGGTGCCCGGCCTGCCCGAACAGGTCCCAGAAGACCGTCGGGCAGCCCCGGAAGCCGTCAGCTCCGTCGGCGGCCAGTTTCAGCGCGCGCAGCCGTTCGGCGACCTTCGGGGTCGGCGCGCCGGGCTGGCTGATCCCGGCCAGATCGCCCTTGACATCGGCCAGGAACACCGGCGTGCCGAGCGCCGACAGGCTTTCGGCCAGCACCTGCAGGGTGATCGTCTTGCCGGTCCCGGTCGCCCCGGCGATCAGCCCGTGGCGGTTGGCGAAGGCGGGCAGGAGGTGCGCCGGGCGGGTTCCGGCGCCGACCAGGATGGCGGAAGTCGGCATGGGGCGATCGGCCTGTCGGTCGGGGAAGTCACGCGCAATGATTAACAGATGGCGAAACCGCGGGCGACGCTTTCCCACCGGCCCGCTTTCCCGCCGGCCCGGCCGCCACGCCGCGCCGCTCAGGCGATCGAGCGGAAGCGCTGGCTGGCCTCGATCAGGGCGCTGCGGATGCCCGGCTCCATGGCCGAATGGCCGGCATCCGGCACCACCACGTAATGCGCCTCCGGCCAGGCCTGGTGCAGCTCGTGGGCGGTGACGATCGGGCAGACGATGTCGTAGCGGCCCTGCACGATCACGCCCGGAATGTGCCGGATGCGGTCGACCCGGTCGAGCAGGCGGGTTTCCGGATCGAACAGATTGTTGTGGAAGTAATGCGCCTCGATCCGCGCCAGTCCGAGCGCGTGATTGTCCTCCGCGGCGGCGGCCAGCGTCTCCGGGCTGGGCAGCAGGGTCGAACAGGCGCCCTCATAGATGCTCCAGGCGCGCGCCGCCGGCAGGTGGAGCATCGGATTGGGGTCGATCAGCCGCCGGTGATACGCTTCCAGCAGGTCGCTCCGCTCGTGCTCGGGCAGGAATCCGGCAAATCGGTGCCAGGCCTCGGGGAAGACCATCCGCATGCCGTAGAGGAACCAGTCGATCTCCTTGCGCTGCATCAGGAATATGCCCCGCAGAATGATCGACAGGCAGCGTTCGGGGTGGGTTTCGGCATAGGCCAGCGCCAGCGTGCTGCCCCACGAGCCGCCGAACACGTGCCAGCGCGCAATGCCGAGATGCTGGCGCAGCGCCTCGATATCGGCGATCAGATGCTCGGTGGTATTGGCGTGAACCTCGCCCAGCGGCCGGGACCGGCCGGCGCCCCGCTGGTCGAAAATGATGATCCGGTAATGCGTCGGGTCGAACAGCCGGCGATGCATGGGCGACGCCCCCGCCCCCGGCCCGCCATGCAGGAACACCAGGGGCGAGCCGTGCGGAAATCCGCATTGCTCCCAGTACAGCGTATGAAGACCGTCAACCCGGAGATAGCCCGTCTGGTACGGCTCGATCGGCGGAAAAATTGCATCCCGCGGCATTCTGTTCGCTCTCGCAGAAATTATCGGCACCCGAACCCTGGACCTAATCTAGGGACAATCCGGACGAAACGGAAACAATCCCGCAATATTGCCGGCCGATGCCGCCCTGCCCGGCAAGCCCCTGCCGGCATCAACGCGGCGGCCGGCGATCCGGGTTCAGCCGCCGTTCGGCCATCGCCACCATTTGCGCCGCGACGAAATTGATCGCCAGATAGATCGTCCCGGCCATGATGAAGATCTCGAACGGCGCGGCGTAGAGCGAATTGATCGCCTTGGCGACGCCGGTGATTTCCATGATCGTGATCGTGCTGGCCAGGGCGCTGGCCTTGACCGTCAAAATGATCTCGTTGCCATAGGCGGGCAGGGCCTGGCGCAGGGCCAGCGGAAACACGATCCGCCGAAACATCAGCACGCGCGACATGCCGCAGGCACGGGCGGCCTCGATCTGGCCGGCGGGCACCGATTGAAGGCCGCCCCGGATGATCTCGGCACCATAGGCCGCGGTGTTCAGGGTCAGTGCGGCAATGCCGTACCAGATCGGCTCGCGCAGAATCGGCCACAACCAGGACTGGCGCAGGTCCGGCACCTGCCCGATCCACCACGCAAGCCCGTAATAGATGAAGAAAATCTGGATCAGCATCGGCGTGCCGCGAAACACGAAAACATAGGCAAAGGCCGGCGCCGACAGGAACCAGTGCCGCGACCGCAGCATCAGCGCCAGGCCAAGGGCCATGACGAAGCCCATGCAGAGCGATGTCCCCACCAGCAGCAGCGTGGTCGGCACCCCGCCGAGCAGCCGGGGCAGGCTTTCGACCATCAGGGAGACGTCCATCGCTAGGTCTCGCCGCCCCGGCCGTGGATGCGTTCGGCGATTCGGAACACGAGCTGCGACCCCGTGGTCATGACCAGATAGAGCACGGCTCCGGCGATGTAGAAAATGAACGGCTGACGGGTCGACCCCGCCGAAACATGGGAGGCTCGCATGAGTTCCACCAGACCGATCACCGAAATCAGCGAGGTGTCCTTCAGCGTCATCTGCCAGGTATTGCCGAGGCCGGGCAGCGCCAGCCGCAGCGTCTGGGGCACCAGGATGCGCCGCAGGATCAGCATCCGGCCCATGCCAAGCGCGCGGCCGGCCTCGATCTGCCCCGGCGGCACGCCCAGAACGGCGCCGCGGATGACCTCGGTCGAATAGCCGCCGGAAATCACCCCGATCGCCAGCACGCCGATCGTGAACTGATCGAGTTCGAGATAGCCAGTGTGCCCGAACGCCTCCGCCACCCACATGATCGCGCTGCTCGATCCGAAGAAGAACAGATAGATCACCAGCAGCTCCGGAACGCCCCGGATCACCGTGGTATAGCTTTCGCCGAGTCCGCGGAGCAGCAGGCTGGGCGCCAGCTTGGCCGCCGCGCCGGCCGAACCGAGCAGCAGGCCCAGTCCGAAGGACAGCACCGCCACCAGCAGGGACATGGCCGCGCCGTTCAGCAATTGCTCTCCCCAGCCGCGCGGGCCGAAGCCGAGCACCTCCAATTCCAGCATTCCATCCACCGCTCGGAAGCAGGCCGGCCCCCAGAAGTCGCGGCCCGAACCCGATCGCCGCCCCGGCAACCGGACCGGGGAAGCAAGACGATCGGCTTCTATCACGCGAATGTGACGATCTTGCGCTTTGGTCGAACCCCGTCCCGGTCTCTCAGAGTCGGTCGCTGCCGATCAATTCCGCGGGCCGGTGCGCGGGCCGGTCAATCGGCACACGGCACCGAGCCATCGATTCCGAACCACTGCATCGACAGGGCCGCAAGGGCCCCTTCACGCTGCATGGCGCACAGTGCAGTCTCAAGACGCTCGCGCAAGGCGGTATCGCGCTGGCGCAAACCGATGCCGACCCCTTCGCCGAAAATCGGGAATTCACGACCGGACATGCTCGGGCCGATCTGGCTGAAGTGCTGGCCCTCGGGCGACTGCAGGAAACTGCTCCACCCCATGGAATCGGCCAGCCCGACATCGATTCGGCCGGCCGACATATCGAGATTCAACTGTTCCTGCGTGTCATAGGCCCGCAGCCGGGCGCCGGGGATTTCCTGCTCGACGAAGCGCTGATGCGTGGTCGCGGTCTGCACGCCGATCACCCGCCCGTTCAGACCGGCAATCAGATCGGCCAGAGTCTCGGCCCGCCGCAAGGGCGAGTTGTTGGCCGCCAGAAACCAGATCGGCGTCACGATATAGGGGCTGGTGAAGCTCATGCGCTGGCGGCGCTCGTCGGTGATCGACATGCCGGCCATGATGGCATCGTACCGGCCGCCGAGCAGCGCCGGGATCATGCCGTCCCAATCCTGGGTCACGAACTCGCACCGGGCACCGACCCGCTCGCACAGCGCATTGGCAAGATCGATCTCGAAGCCGGCCAGTTGGCCGTCCGGCAGCGTCATGTTCCAGGGAGGGTAGGCCCCTTCCGTCCCGATCCGTATCACGTCCTGCGCCACAGCCATGCCGGCCGACGCAAGGAACACGGCGCCGCAAATCAGCGCCATCCACTTTCTCACTGGCGTTCTCCTCACACGAAAAGCCTGTAGAAATCGCGAGCAGCACCATTTGCGCCCGAACCCGATGGCATCGTCAAGTCGCACTTGCACATCCGCCGGTGCGGCTAAAGGACGGTCTTCGGTGGCGCGATCCCGTGGCCCCGAACCTTGTCCGCAAGCGGCAATCAGGAAACCTGACTATGACTTGTTCTACAATAGGCCGTATTTTGGATAAATACACCTCAAAACCGAAAGGAGAGACAGGATTATACGGCCACACCGACCCGGCGTCGGGCCAAAATATGGTTTCCGATGAAACTCTGCACAACCTGATCATGCTGGTTGTAGGTGCGGTACATCATCCGCACTGCACCCCGATCAGGCTTGGTGCGGGATGGTCGAAGCTCGACCACCTCGACTTCGACCCGAATCGTGTCGCCGGGCCGGACCGGAAGGTGCCAGCGCAGATCGTCGAGCCCCGAACCGCCCAGACTCGACTCGGCGATCGCCCCGGTTTGGACGAACAGGCGGAAACTCAACGCCAGGGTCTGAAAGCCGGAGGCAATCAGCCCGCCATAGGGGCTGTGCCGCGCCGCTTCGGCATCGAGATGAAAGGGTTGCGGATCGTAGATCAGGCCGAAGCCGATGATCTCCGCCTCGGTCAGCGTGAACCCGGCGGTGGCCAGCTTGAGCCCGACCGGGAAATCCTCGAAATATCGTCCGCTCATCGACCCTCCGAACCGGGCTGCCGGTCCGCGCCACCGTAGTGCTTCTCGAAATACCGTACACCAGGAAGGGGATTGGGATAATAGCCCGGACACTCGACGAAGCCGAGCGAACGGTAGAGCGCGATCGCCGCCGTCATGCGCGACAGCGTGTCGAGCCGGATGGCGCGGTAGCCGAGCGTGTCGCCGGCGGCGACGATCGCCTCGGCCAGCCTCCGGCCGAGCCCCGATCCGCGCCGCTCCGGCACGACGAACAGCCGCTTCATCTCGCACACGTCTTCGCCCAGCGGACGCAGACCGACCACCCCGATCGCGGCCCCAATCCCGGCCCCGGTCTCGGTCTCGGCAAGACCCTGGCGCGCCAGCAGCAATCGGCCGCGCGGCGGCGCATAGGCCCCCGGCAGCGTCGCCAGCTCCTGCTCGAACCCCTGGAAGCACAGCGAGACGCCCAGCAAGCGGGCATAGTCGAGGAACAGGGCGCGAACCGCCTCCAGATCCGCCGCGCCGCCCGCCTCGACGATCGCCGGCAGCGCCCCGGCCGGCGTCGATCCGCGATCAGGCATGTCCATCAGACATGAATCGTGCCCTGGAGATAGAGCGCCGCCCGGCCGGCCAGCTCGACGCGATCGCCGGCCAGGGTGCAGACCAGAACCCCGCCGCGCCGCGAGATCTGCCGCGCCACCAGCCGGGTCTTGCCCAGCCGCTCGGCCCAGTATGGCGTCAGCATGCAATGCGCCGAGCCGGTGACCGGATCTTCGGGAATGCCGGCCGCCGGCGCGAAAAAGCGCGACACGAAATCGACCGTGCGGCCCGGCGCGGTCGCGATCACCCCGACCATGGGCAGCCGGGCCAGCGCCGCCATGTCGGGGGACAGCGCGCGGATCGCGCTTTCGTCCTCGTAGACCGCCATCCAGTCCGGCCCGGAATACAGCCGGTCCGGCTCCCGGCCCAGGGCGCGGCCGAGTTCGGGCACCGGGTCGGCCGGCGTGAACGGCCACAGCGGCAGATCCATGACCAGCGCGTCGCCGTCACGGGTCACGCCGAGGACGCCCGACGCAAGGGTCGAAAACGTCACGGTGCGGCGCGCCGGCTGGAGCCGATCGAGCACCACGAAGCCGGAGGCCAGGGTGGCATGGCCGCACAGCTCGACCTCGACCGTCGGGGTGAACCAGCGCAGCGCGAACCCGTCGCCGCCCGCCTCGAACTGCCCGCCGGCAAACCGGCCGGGCACGAAGAAGGCGGTTTCCGAAAGGTTGTTCTCGGCGGCGATGGCTTGCATGACCGGGTCGGGCAGCCAGGACGGCAGCGGGCAGACCGCTGCCGGATTGCCGCCGAACACGGCATCGGTGAAGGCATCGACCTGATAGATCGGCAGTTCCATGGTTCTGGACCTCGCCAGTCCGGCCGCCCGGCCTCCGCGCGGGATCTCGGGCACCGCTCCGCGGCGTCAGGGTGCAATCGCCGCCGGCCGCGGTCAATGCCGGGATTGGAGCGAGACAATCCGAAGACCGGCAGCGTCCCGCCGCCGCGCAACCCCTCAGCCGCGCAATTGGGCCGGAAGCGCACCGCGGGCGCTGGGCACGAACCGCCCGGTTTCGCCGACGAAGGCGCGGGCCCGCCGCACGGCGGTGAACACCGGCATGCCCTGGGCCAGCCCGGTCGCCACCGCGGCGGCCATCGCGCCGTCGAAACCGCCCGGGTCCGATACGCCCGGCCGCGGATAATCCAGCACGCCGTCGCCATCCTCATCGTCGTTCCAGGCGATGAAATCGATCGCCATGCCGTTCGGTCCATGCTCGTCCTTCACCACCACGGTGCCGGGCCCCATGGTGCGGAGAATTCCCGCCGCCAGCCGCTTGCCGTCGGGCCCGGTCACGGCGATGCCGGCCAGAATCCCGGCGGCTTCGACGCTGGCGACCAGCACGGTGGCCAGGCACAGCACCCGGCGCTTCAGATGCGCCAGGGTGTCGCCGTCGACGATGCAGCACCCCCGTTCGTCGGTGATCGCCGCGTCGACCACCACCGGCCGGGCGCCGGCGCATTCCTCCAGCAGATCGACCACCCCGTCGATCGTCGCCGTGTCGGGCAGCAGACCGATCTTGACCGCATCGGTCCCGCCGGCCAGGGCCGTCCGCATATGCTGGCGCAGGCGCCGGTTTTCGACCGGGGCAAGGCCGCCGGGCAGCGCCGGGTCCCGATTCGGAACACAGGTGAGCACGGCCCGGGCCTCGCCGCCCAGGCCGTTGATGATCCTGACGTCGCCCTGGATGCCGGTGCGGCCGGTGAGATCCGACGCACCGGCGACCAGCACCCGTCTACTCATTCGGCGCTGTCCATGACAGCCACCGGCGCCGTCTCGCACGCCGCGATGGCGGTGCAGATCTCGGTCACCAGACGGTCGACCAGCACGCCGTCATCGCCCTCGCAC
>CAZTNV010000159.1:0-8998 GCA_964615535.1 uncultured Mycobacteriaceae bacterium
ATAGGTGTCGGTGCGCGGGACGTAGGCCTCGGGCTGATAATAATCGTAATAGGAAACGAAATACTCGACCGCATTGTCCGGGAAGAAGCCCTTGAACTCGCCATAGAGCTGGGCGGCCAGCGTCTTGTTCGGCGCCAGGATCAGCGCGGGGCGCTGCACCGCCTGGATGACCTGCGCCATGGTGAAGGTCTTGCCCGAACCGGTGACGCCCAGCAGCACCTGGTCCTTTTCGCCGCGATTGACGCCTTCGACCAGATCGGCGATCGCTTGAGGCTGATCGCCGGCCGGCCGATAGTCGGAGGCGAGCCGGAACGGCGTGCCGCGATCCTTTTCGGGCAGCACGGCGCGGCGAAACGAAAGCGAGGGAACGGCGCTGGTGTCCATGCCCCGAAGTATAGGCAGCCCCCGCCGTTCATGCCAGAGCAGGCGCTGGTCTCGGGGTGGCGGAGCGGGCCGGGGTGATAGCGGGGAAGGGGGTGCGGATGTCGTCGGTCAAGATCGCGCTGTTGATCCTGGGGCTGGTCGCCTTTCTGGTGCTGATCGGGGTGTGGTCGTTCCGCCTGACCGCCGGGCTCGGCGCCATCAGCATCGGAAGCAGCCTGACCGCGCTGACTCTCGGCGGCCTGATCATCATCGGGTTGATCGCGGGGTTCCTGTGGCTGGGTCATCGCGGGCGGCGGGATGCCGGGCGGTGAGGTCTCGAACCGCGACGCGCCGGCTGCCGAGTCGACCACCGATCGATCCTGAGTCGCGCTGCATTGCGAGATCATCGCGGCGTCGCGCCGCAGCCCGGTGCGCTGGCCGGATCCCCCGGCAGCGCCCGCCGGGTCTCCAGGGCGGCCCTGATGGAATCGGATAAGCTATTGAAGAAGAAAGTTCTTTTCAGGCGGAAGCGGAGGCCGGCCGGGGGTTCGCCCGGCGCCGTGCGGCACCTCTCGGGCAGGCCCTTCGGCACACGTGACCGCGGTGCCGCACTGGCGCATTTTCCCTGCACCATTCGCCGCTCTGCCGCATAGTGGCGGCTCGTTCGTCAGGGAGCTCAGATCATGTCGGAAAGCACCATCGCCCAGTTCCTCTCCGATCAGCGCCATCTCGTAAAGCTGGAGCCGGGCGTCACCGTCGGCGAGGCGGCCCGCATCATGAAGGAGCGGCATGTCGGCGCCGTGCTGGTGACCGATGGCGGCAAGCTGGCGGGAATCTTCACGGAGCGCGACGTGCTCGACAAGGTGGTCGCCGAGGCCCGCGATCCGGAGCGCGTCAAGGTCGGTGAAATCATGACCAGCAATCCGTTGTCGGTCACGCCGGAGACCACGGTGGTCAGTGCGATGCGGACGATGCGCGAACGCCACATGCGCCACCTGCCGGTGGTGCGCGACGGCGAAATCCTGGGCATCGTCTCGGTCCGCGACATGATCCAGGCGGTGGTCGCCGAACTGGCCGATCGGGCCGGCCTGCCCGCCGAACTGTGGGATAACTTCCAGGGTATTCCCGTCTGATCCGGCCGATCCGATCCGGCCGGAGACCTGCGGCGCGGCGGGGGCCGCGCCGCTTCGTCTAGGCGGCGCGGATCTTGGCGACGAAGCCGTCGACGGTCCGGCGCAGCATTTCGGCCTCGGCTGAAAGCTGCCGGGCCGAGTCGAGCACCTGGGATGATGCCATGCCGGCCTCTTCCGCCGCCTGGGTCACTCCGGCGATGTTCCGCGAGACCGCGTGGGTTCCGTTTGAAGCCTGCTGGACATTGCGGGCGATTTCCCGGGTCGCCGCGCCCTGCTGCTCGACCGCCGACGCGATGCCGGTGGAGATCTCGTCGATCCGCCGGATCGTGTTGGAGATTTCCGCGATGGCCTCGACCGCCCGCTTGGTCTCGGTCTGCACGCCGGTGATCTGCAGGGCGATCTCCTGGGTGGCGTCCGCCGTCTTGCGGGCCAGGGTCTTGACCTCGGTGGCGACCACCGCAAAGCCCTTGCCGGCCTCCCCGGCCCGCGCCGCCTCGATCGTGGCGTTCAGCGCCAGCAGATTGACCTGACCGGCGATATCCTCGATCAGCTTGACCACGCCGCTGATCCGCTCCGCCGCCTTGTCGAGATCCTGGATGCCCGCATTGGTCCGGCTGGCCTGATCGACGCCGTCGCGGGCGATCCGGGCGGCCTCCTCGACCCGGCGGGTGATCTCGCCGATCGAGGCCGACAGCTCCTCGGCCGCCGAGGCGACCGTCTGGACGTTGCCCGAGGCCTGCTCGGCGGCAGCAGCGGCGGCGGTCGCCTGATGGCTGGCCTGCTTGGCGGTCCCGGCCATGGACTGCGCCGTGGCCTCCATCTCGGTGGCGGCCGAGGACACGGTATTGACCACGCCCGCGACGGTCCCCTCGAGACTGTCGGCCATGGTCACCATCCCGGTGCGGCGTTCCGCTTCCGCCTGCGCCTTCTGCGCCGTCTGCTCGCCCTGCAGCCGGGTCACCTCGGCGGCATTCCGCTTGAAGACCTCGACCGCGCGGGCCATGTCGCCGATCTCGTCGGGCCGGTCGGTGCCGGTCACCGCAACGCCGGTATCGCCGCCGGCCAGCGCCGTCATGGTGACGGTCAGGGATTCCAGGCGGCGCGACATCCGGGTGATGAAGACATAGCCGAGGCCGATACCGCCCAGGACCGAGCCGGCAATGCTCAGCACCAGGACCAGCAGGCGCGACTCGAACTGGGCATTGGAGCCGTCGTTGTTTTCGTGCGCCACCTCCTCCTGGAGCGTGATCAGGGCCAGCAAATCCTGGCGAAGGGCGCGCAGCCTGTCCGCCGCATCGGTCGAGGCGTTGCGCCGCGCGGCGGCCAGATCGCCGCGGCCGAGGGAGTCGATGGTGCGGTCGCGCGACTGGCGGAAATCCTGGATGGTCTGCTCTGTGCGCCGCGCCTGGGTGCGCTCCCGATCGACCAGCGTGGTGGCCAGATAGGCTGACCACCGCGCATCGATTGCGCGGTCCAGCTCGGCGATCTGCTGCGCCGCCTCTGCCGCGATCGGCTCACTGCCGGTGGCCTCCTGCCCCGCAGCAACCTGGCCGGCGCGGGTCAACGCGGTCAGGACGGTCTCGCGGATGGTCCACAAATGGTCGTTGATCTTTGCGAGGTCGTTCATCGGCACGACGCGGTCGCGGTAGGTCGTCTGGACCAGGGCGTGCATCGCCTGCATGCCGTTGACGCCGAACAATCCCGCGATGACCGGAACGGTCGCCAGCCCGACCACGACAGCCAGCAATTTATGGCGAAGCCGCATGTAGACCTCCATCAATGGCGTTGGGACAATTTGCGGGAGCCCGCCGGCGCACCGGCTGCCAGACCGCAGGCCATGGACCGGCCCGGCGGATCGCCGCAAGTGCCCTTATTCCTTATATGCCATGAGGGTTAATGATTGATGGAGAGGCGGGCCCCGTCTCGGCCGCAGCCGGTCAGCCGACGTCGTTGAAATCGTCGAGCAGGGCGGCGATGCGGCCGGGGTCGCACTGGTCGACGATCACCCGGGCGCGATGGCTGGCGGCGATGGTGTCGAGCGTGCGGATGCGGCGCTTGACCGCCAGCAGGCAGCCGGGCGCCATCGACAGTTCATGGATGCCGAGTCCGATCAGCAGGGCGGTGTAGCGCGGATCGCCCGCCATCTCGCCGCACACGCTGACCGGAATGCGGGCGCGCAGGGCGGCCTCGGCAGCGAACTGGATCAGCCGGACCACCGCCGGATGCAGCGGGTCGAACAGGTGGGCCACCTGCTCGTCGCCGCGATCGATCGCCAGCGTGTACTGGATCAGATCGTTGGTGCCGATCGAGAAGAAATCCGATGCCTGGGCCAGCGCATCGGCGGCCAGGGCGGCCCCCGGCACCTCGATCATCACGCCCAGCGGCGGCAGCGGATTGGCCGCCGGGATCTTGCGCCGGCGCAGCCGCCGCGCCACCCGGTCGACCGCGGCGCGGACCTGCCGGATCTCCGAAACGCTGGTGATCATCGGCAGCAGGATTCGGATCGGGCCATGTGCCCCGGCCCGCAGCATCGCGGAAAGCTGGGTGTCGAGCAGCTTGGGTTCGCGCAGGCTTAGCCGGATGGCGCGCAGGCCGAGCGCAGGATTGGCGCTTTCGGCGATATGCACCGACAGCGAGGTGGCCAGTTTCTCGCCGCCGACATCGATCGTGCGCATGGTCACCGGTCGTCCGCCCATGCCGTCGACGATCGAGGCGAGAATTTGATACTGCTCCTCCTCGCCCGGCAGGTCGTCGCGATTCATGAACATGAACTCGGTGCGCAGCAGGCCGATGCCGTCGGCTCCGACCCCGACCGCCGAGGCGACTTCGCGCGGCAGTTCGAGATTGGCGTGGAGCTGGATATCGATCAGGTCGCGGGTGCGGGCCGGCAGGTTGATCAGCGATTTGAGCTGTTCGCGATCGGCCTCCTGGGCGGCGCGGCGGCGCTCGAACTCGGCCATCGCCTCCGGGCCGGGATTGACGATGATCCGGCCGGCGACGCCATCGACGATCACCATCTGACCCGACTGGATGCCGGGCATCAGGCCGGCGACGCCCAGCACCGCCGGCAGTCCGAGCGACCGCGCCATGATCGCCGTGTGGCTCTCCGCGCCGCCCAGGGTGGTGGCGAAGCCGGCGACGCGGCGCGGGTCCATCAGGGCGGTGTCGGCCGGGGTGATCTCCTCGGCGATGATGATGCTGCCCTCGCGCAGGGTCGAGAACGCCTGGTACTTCCGGTCGGTAAGATTGCGGATCAGGCGGTGGCCGACCTCGCGGATGTCCTGGATGCGGCCGGCGAGATAGGCGTCGTCCATCGCGGCGAACTGCTTGGCGATCGCGGCCAACTCGCTCTGCACCGCGAATTCGGCGTTGTAGCGATCCTCGGCGATGCGCCGGTCCACCCCGCGGATCAGCCGCGACCCGGACAGGATCGCCAGATGGGCGTCGAGCAGGTAGTTGACCTCCTCGGCGGCCGCCTCGGGCAGCGCCGCGGTCTTGGCCTTGAGCTTCTTGATCTGGCGCAGCGACTTGGCCACCGCGTCGGCGAAGCGGGCGCGCTCCGCCTCCAGCTCCGACGGTATGATCAGATACTCGGGAACCTGGAGCGAGCCGCTCTCGATCACATAGGCCGGCCCGGCGGCAATGCCCGCCGATACGGCCAGCCCGCGCAGCGTGCGCTCGGGGCGAAGCGGCGCGATGGTGGCGCCGGTCTCCAGGGTCGGGTCAGGTCTCATCGAACTTCCGCTGGACCAGATCGTCCAGGGCCGCCAAAGCCTCTTCGGCCTGCCGACCGCAGACGGTAAGGGTGATCGCCGTGCCCGGTCCGGCCGACAGAACCATCAGCCCCATGATCGAATCGCCGCCGACTTCCATGCCGTTGCGGCCGACCTTCACGGTCGCGTCGAAGCACGCCGCCAGCTTGACGAATTTGGCAGCGGCGCGGGCGTGCAGCCCCCGCTGGTTCAGAATGGTGACGGTCCGCGTGATCCGCCTGCCTTGACCGTCCGTGTCTTGCCCGCCGTCTTCCGGCATCACCGATTGTCCGCCAACAGACTGGAAGCGATATTGATATATTTCTGCCCGGCTTCGCGCGCCTGGGCGACCGCGGTCGCCAGGGTCTCGGTCTCGCGCACCGAGGCCAGCTTGATCAGCATCGGCAGATTGATCCCCGCGATCACCTCGACCTTGGCCTTGTCCATGATCGAAATCGCCAGGTTCGACGGCGTGCCGCCGAACATGTCGGTCAGCAGGACCACGCCCTTGCCGTCATCCACGCGGGCGACGCTTTCCAGGATTTCCAGCCGCCGCTGTTCCATGTCGTCGTCCGGGCCGATGCACACCGCGGCGATGTGGTCCTGCGCCCCAACCACATGCTCCAGCGCCGACACGAATTCTTGCGCCAAACGGCCGTGGGTGACCAGCACCATTCCGATCATGGATTTCTTGTTCATTTTGGATCGTCTTTCCTCGGCTCTCCCGGCTCGATGGGGCCCTCCGGATCGGGAGTCCCGGAGTTCTAGGGTCCGGACTCAGATGCTCTGATGCAGATCGCGGTGGCGAATGCCGACCCGATCGCTCAGCGTGCGAAGCCATTCGGCCAGCCGTTCGGCAATGTAGACCGAGCGGTGCCGTCCGCCGCTGCAACCGACGGCAATGGTCAGGTAGCTTTTGCCTTCCCGATTGTATCGGGGCAGGAGCGGCCCGAGCATTCCGGTCACGCCGTCGATGAATCGCGGAAAATCCGGGTCCGATTCGATCGCCTGCTGCACCGGCGGGTCCAGCCCGGTCAGTGGCCGCAAGTCCGGATTCCAATGCGGATTCTCCAGGAAACGCACGTCGAACACCAGATCGGCCTCGCGCGGCAGGCCGCGACGGAACGAAAACGAAATCACGAAGATATAAAGGTTGGGCCGGGTATCGAGTGCGAAATGCCCCGCCAGCAAACGGCGCAGATCGTGGATGGTAAGCAGCGAGGTGTCGATCACCAGATCGGCACAATCGCGCAGCGGGGCGAGCAGGGCGCTTTCCAGCCGGATGCCGTCCGCCACCGGCCGGTCGAAGGCCAGCGGGTGGCGCCGCCGCGTTTCGGTAAAGCGGCGCAGCAGCATGTCGTCGTCGCAATCGACGAACAACAGCCGCACATCCAACTCCGATTGCGTTCTCAGACGCTCGATCCGGTCGATCAGCGCGTCGGCGGAGAAATCGCGGGTCCGGCTGTCGATGCCGAGGGCGATCGGCCGGCCCTGCTGCTGGCATTGATCGATCATCGGCCCGACCAGGGCCAGGGGCAGATTATCGACCGCCTCGTGCCCGAGATCCTCCAGTGTTTTCAATGCCGTGGACATGCCCGCACCGGATCGGCCGGTGACCAGCATGATGCGCCGGCCGGGCGGAGTAAGGGTCTCCTCGGGGCAGGCGCTGCCCGGTGCATCCTTGGCCGGTTGATCCATGACGCCTCGCCTCAGCCCCGCGTGCCCAGCTTCAGCCCGGAATGCTCAGCCTCGGCTCCGAACCCTCGGCTTCGGCCCCGGACGCTCAGCTTTGGCCTTGTACGACAACCGGTCGAGCCTCCCGGCCCGATCGCGCCGCCGAAACCGCCAGGCGCATTTTTGCCGCGGCGGACGGCTGAAACGGATCGAGCCGCATCAGCGCCAGCCGCACTCCCAGATAGGCACAGAACGCCGGTTCGGGCAAACGTTCGATCGAGGCTGCGGGTTCGAGATCGACGACCAGACCGACCGTGGCGGCGGCGACGGAAGGTACCGGAACGATTCCCAGTCCGCGCACCTCCAACAATCCGGCGATCTGCGGGGGTGACGTGGCGATCACGCAGCCGTTCTGCAGGGACAAATTCACCCGATCATCCGCAACCAGCAAGGCGCCGCCGTCGATCAATCGCAAGGCGAGATCGGACTTGCCGCTTCCCGAACGCCCACGCAGCAGGACGCCGGTTCCGTCGACAGCTATGCAAGTGGCATGAATCATTCCCATGCTTCCACGAATTGAGCATGCGCGATCCGCAAGTCAATATCGGGGCGGCGAGCGGCTCCGGGATCTCCGGTCGAGACTGCCGTGCCCAGGCTGGCCAACTCGACCCAAGGTCGCGAATCGCGATTCGTCCCGGTAGCGACGTCGGACCGGTGATTCGGTATGCTGCGCAACGCGTGCGGCCGCCGATCCCTGCGGCCGGACGGCACCAGCCCCCTCGGCCGAAAGTCTGAAATCTCTCGGAGCGACTCCAATGGCCCAAAATGACTGTCTCGAGCACCTTCTGGACAAAAAATACGAATCACTGCCGTTGAAGGCCGTCCTCGGCCTGCCGCCCAGCGCCCTGCAGGGCGTCACCGACAAGGATGCCCAGCTCCTCGATCAGGCCTTCGGCATCAGGACAATCGAGGACATGGCCAGGTGCAAGTACTTCCTGTGGGCGCAGGCCCTGACCACGCTGGCTGCCTACGAAAAGTAATCGGGCCGCAAGGGCTGCCCGGACCGCGGCTGCGGTCCGGGCGGACCCGGCTCCGCTCAGGCGACCTTGCGCGCCTCGATCTCCGCGGCCTTCTTGACCATCACTTCGGCCTGCTTGATCGACGCGATATCGATCAGCTTGCCGTCCAGCGCAACCGCGCCGGCGCCTTCGCGCTGGGCCTTGTCCATCGCCTCCAGAATGCGGCGGGCCTGCGCCACGTCCTTCTCGCTCGGGCTGAACAGGGTGTTGGCCAGATCGATCTGGCTGGGGTGGATCGCCCACTTGCCCTCGCAGCCGAGCACCGCCGCGCGCTTGGCCTGCGCCGAGAAGCCGTCGGGATCGGAGAAGTCTCCGAACGGGCCGTCGATCGGGCGCAGCCCGTTGGCACGCGCCGCCACCACCATCCGGGCGATGGCGTAGTGCCACATGTCGCCCCAATGCACCGCCCGGTTGCCCTGTTCGTCCGTGTCGGTCAGGACGTGGTAATCCGGGTGGGGCCCGCCGATGCGGGTGGTGCGGGCGCGGGTCGAGGCGGCATAGTCGGCCACTCCGAAATGCAGCGACTCGTTGCGCGGGCTGGCCGCCGCGATCTCGTCCACGTTCATCATGCCAAGCGCGGTCTCGATGATCATCTCCAGGCCGATCCGCTTCTTGTAGCCCTTGGCGGTCTCGATCTGGGTCAACAGCATGTCGACGGCATAGATATCGGCCGCCGTGCCGGCCTTCGGGATCATGATCAGGTCGATCTTGTCGCCCGCCTGCTCCATGATATCGACCACGTCACGGTACATGTAATGGGTGTCGAGCCCGTTGATTCGCACTGATATCGTCTTGCCGCCCCAATCGAGATCATTGAGCGCCTGAATGATGTTCTTGCGCGCCTGCTCCTTGTCGGGCGGCGCCACGGCGTCTTCCAGATCAAGAAAGATGATGTCGGCGGTACTCTTGGTGGCCTTTTCCAGGAACTTGGTGTTCGACCCCGGAACCGCGAGTTCGGACCGGTTCAGGCGCGGGGTGCATTGCTCGACGATGGTGA
>CAZTNV010000160.1:0-2717 GCA_964615535.1 uncultured Mycobacteriaceae bacterium
CCAGCACCACCGCCAGCCGCCACAATCCGGCACCGGGTGGTACCGGAACCGCGGCCAACTGGTCCGGCCAGTTGTCGAAGGTTTCGATTCGCGCCACCGGACCACGCCAGCCATGACGCCGGTCATAGGCGATGAGTCCGTTGCGCAGGGCGCGATCGGCGATCGCCTGGAGCCGCGGGTCGAGCGAGGTTCGCACTGACAGGCCGCCTCGATAGAGTGCATTGTCGCCATGAGTTTGCTGAATCTGCCGCCGAACCTCCTCGGCAAAATAATCCGCCTGCACCCGCTGGGCGTCCGACGGGCTGGACACCGTTAGCGGCTCCGCGCTGGCTTGCGCGGCCTGCTCCGCGGTGATCCGGCCGTCCTCAAGCATGCGCTGAATCACGTAGTTGCGGCGTGCGGCCGCCGCATCGGGGTCGCGGGCCGGATTGTAATTGTTTGGTGCCTTGGGTAGTGCCGCCAGGAACGCCGCTTGGCCCAGCGTTAGTTCCGGCAGCGACCGATTGAAATAGTTCAGTGCCGCCGCGGCCACTCCGTAAGAACCGCGACCAAGATAGATTTCGTTTAAGTACAGTTCAAGAATACGATTTTTAGACAGAGCCCGTTCGATACGCACTGCTAACAGAATCTCCCGAATTTTTCGTTCGTAGGACAACTCATTGGACAGCAGGAAATTCTTCGCGACCTGCTGGGTTATGGTCGATGCGCCTTCAAGTCGGCGGCCTGTGCCGATGTTGCGAACGTTGTTGATCATTGCCCGGGCAATGCCGACGAAATCGACGCCGCTGTGCTCGAAAAAATGCTGATCTTCGGCCGACACAAAAGCCTGAATGACAGTCTCGGGGATCGCTTCGATCGGCACGAACAGCCGGTGCTCGGTGGCGTACTCGGCCAGCAGTCGGCCGTCGGCGGCATGCAGGCGCGTGGTGACCGACGGTTCGTAATTGGCCAACTGTAAATAGTCGGGGAGATCGCGGCTGAAATAGATCAGCGCCCCGGCTACGACGACGCTCGTCACGATGACCAGAAACAGGATTGAGGAAATCAGCCAGCCCAGAAGACGCATCGCTCATCCATGCATTTTGAAGCGCTGCACGCCGCGCAGCCCGACCGGACGCCCCGGAAGTTCAACAGAAATCCGCACTGGCAAATCGCGGCTCAACAGCGTGTCTACTATGCGTCAGATTGTGTCAGGCGAAAGGCCGGGAACGGGTTCATCCTCGCGATGAAAAGAAAGTCACAACCTGCGAACGTGGCGCTGCCATGCGAAATACGCGTCCATCGCCCGCACGATCGCATGGACCATCCGATCCTGATAGCTTGGATCAAGCAACAGCTGTTCGTCGTGGCGGTTCGACAAGTGGCCAAGTTCCAGCAGGATGGATGGAATTTCGGGCGCTTTAAGGACCGTGAATCCGGCAAAGCGGTGGGAATTGTTGAGAAGGATCGCCTCGCTACCCAGGCTCCGCAGCAGCATTTCTGCAAATGTGTTGGCCTCAGACATGGTTTGTCGTTGTGTCAGATCAATCAGAATTCCAGCGGTGGCATCATCCTCGGCGTCGAGTTCGATGCCCCCCAATGCATCGACGCGATTCTCTCGCGCCGCCAGTTGTTCGGCCTCAGCGTCGCTCGCATTTTCAGAAAGGGTATAAACCGAAACGCCTCGGAGCGACCGGATCGGGTTGCTGTCAGCATGGAGCGAAATAAGAAGATCGGCGCCGGCGCTCCGGGCGATCCGTATCCGGTTGCGCAATCGAATTGTCTCATCGCCTTCCCGAGTCATGACGGTCCGGTAGCGCCCGGTCGCATCCAGCGCCGCACGCAGCCGCCGGGCCACCGCAATGGTCAGGTGCTTTTCCAGAATGCCGCTTCGCCCGATAGTTCCGGGATCGGTGCCGCCATGGCCGGCATCAATCGCCACGAGCGGCAGCATTATATCGGTTCGCGGCAGCGGCAAGATAACCGGCGCGACATCAGGCAATCCGGGCGCCGCATTTGGTTCGGCCATTGGCGATCTTTCAGGGGCCGTACCGAATCCGGCAAATTCCAAATCAATCACCAACCGATAGGGCAGGGAATTGGTCGGCGGCAAATAGAAGATGTCGCGCACGCGTGCCGGTCTTTCAAGATTGAGCACGAGTTCGGTTCGCCCATGATCGCCCGTCCGCTGCGTGATGCTCCGGATCATTCCGGCGCCGCTCACGATGTCCGCTGCCCGCCAGGCCGCGTCTCCGAGATCAAGAACGAGTCGATCGGGCTGATCCCGATGTTCAAAACGAATTTCGATGGCCGCCGTGGTGTTCAGAACGAGGCGAGTGCGCCCGCCCTGATCAGCCAGCCGAAGATTCAGCACAGCCGGGTCGAGATGGTCTCCGGCATGGACACCACTGAACGCAGCCGCCGCCAAGACCAGAATCATTAACACGGCCGGCAGCCGCCCTACTGTACGAAACGGGCATTCCATGGGTCTCGCCCCACGCACCTTGCCGTCCTATATACCTCCAAGGAATCAGCCGCTTCAACCATGGTAATGAGATCGCGGCGCAACAAGGCGAAACAGCACGAATCGGCTCTGGCGTATCAGTTCGGAGAATTGCGGCAGACCGACTCGGATAACAAATTCTGTCGTTGTGGATCGTGGATAGGGCCGTTATGGTATGAGCGCGACGGACCGTGCAACCTGCGACCGCGACGCCCTGCTTCAAACTAGGCGCAAG
>CAZTNV010000160.1:2727-8952 GCA_964615535.1 uncultured Mycobacteriaceae bacterium
AGGGGCGAATTTCATGCCGTCCAGATCAGGGATTCCGTATCTGGATGTCGCACGGTACCCCACCCGGAGAGGGTGGGGATCGGCGGAAGTCATAAGTTGCCAAGGCTACATGGTTTATCTGGTTTCATCGCGAGGCTGCCTCGGGCCTGACGTCCGAGCATAGGAGGTTCGATTGAGTCCGTTCTGGCCTGCTGCAAAGCGCCGTTCCGGGACTTTCCTTGATCGTCCTCTGTGGGCCCCGCCATATCGGATGACGCGCTGGCGGCTCGTAAGTCGCGCGGGGCCCTCTGGCGCGTCCCAAGGAAGAAGAGGACATGGCAAAGCGCATGCTCATCGATGCCACCCATCCCGAGGAAACCCGGGTGGTTGTGGTTGACGGCACCAGACTTGAAGAATTCGATTTTGAAACAACGAGCAAACAGCAACTCAAGGGCAACGTTTATCTGGCGAAGGTGACACGGGTTGAGCCTTCGCTGCAGGCCGCTTTCGTGGAGTATGGCGGCAACCGACACGGCTTCCTGGCGTTTTCTGAAGTTCATCCGGATTACTACCGGATACCGATGGCCGACCGGGAGGCGCTATTCGCCGCGGAGCGGGAGGCCCCTGTTGAACCGGAACCAGAGGCTGGACGGAACCGTCGACGCCGGGCGCGACCTGCCGCAGCAGCGATACTGGAAAAGCGGTCCGATCGAGTGGCTGAAGACGCCCAGGTCTCAACCGAAACGGTCCCCCAGCGGGATGTGGTTCCGTCGGCGCAATTTTGGGAGGAGGTTGATTGGAGCGATGCCACTCCCATCGATCCCGAGTCGGGTGGCGAAGAGATTGCCCGTCGACAGGAAATCGCACGGCTTGACAAAGAAGTGAGCCATCAAGCTGCGGCTCAACTTGGTAGGTTGGCTGAACATCCTTACGAAGTGCCCGGCGACGATACAGAAGTAAAGCCAATATCCGGCGAAGATGCCAGTAGCGCGGCGTACATCAATATCGATCCTGATGATGTCCGGAGTGGGCAAGGCGGTGACGGAGAAGAGAAGTTCGAGTCATTTGAATTGCGAAGGTCCTCCGTTGATCGTTCAGATATCGAATCCGAAGACGGCGATCAAGACATTGTCGAATTCGGAACCGAGAAGGAAGCAGGAGGCTCCGACGAAACCGGAGAGCCGAACGAGCCCGGAGCCGATCGGTCGGAGATTGAAGACACCGATTTCTATCATGCAACATTCGGCAACGCCGATTTCGAGTCGGGCGAAGCCGACTGGCCCGAGGTTGTGAATACGGAAGTGCAGGCAGCGGGAGAGGCCGAAGGTGATATGGGCGGTCGCCATGCGGCTGAGCCGGTTGAACTTGATCGGCCAGTGCACCAGCCGATCGACACCGTCGGCGGCGACGAGAGCGATGACGAGGACGACTACACCGAACGGCAGCCGCGACGCCATTATCGCAGTTACAAGATCCAGGAGGTGATCAAGCGCCGCCAGATAATGCTCGTACAGGTCACAAAGGAGGAGCGCGGGACCAAGGGCGCCGCCCTGACCACGTATCTGTCGCTAGCCGGTCGCTATTGCGTGCTGATGCCCAATACCCCGCGTGGCGGTGGGGTGTCACGAAAGATTGCCAATCCCAAGGATCGCAAGCGGATGAAGGTGATCCTGGACGAACTTCAGGTACCGGACGGCATGGCGGTGATCCTGCGCACTGCAGGTATGGAGAGAACCAAAGCCGAAATTAAACGAGATTTTGACTATTTGCTTCGGTTGTGGGACCTGATCCGTGAGCAAACTCTGAAATCGACAGCGCCCTGTGTCATTCATGAAGAAGCGAATCTGATCAAGCGTGCTATTCGGGATCTATACACGCGCGACATTGACGAAGTGCTTGTGGCAGGGGAAAACGGTTATCGCATTGCTAAGGATTTCATGCGAATGCTGATGCCTTCCCACGCCAAGAAGGTGCAGCACTACCGGGAGCCAGTGCCGCTATTCCACCGCTATCAAGTGGAAGGCCAGATCGATGCCTTGCACAGTCCGGATATTCAACTCCGCTCGGGCGGTTATATTGTGATTAACCCGACGGAGGCGCTGGTCGCTATTGATGTCAATTCAGGCCGCTCGACCCGCGAGCGCAATATCGAGGAAACCGCTTACAAAACCAACCTGGAAGCGGCGGACGAAATCGCTCTCCAACTCCGGCTGCGCGATCTGGCCGGCCTGATTGTGATCGACTTCATTGACATGGAGGACGACCGGCACAACGCCGCTGTTGAGCGCCGGTTGAAGGAGGCGATGCGAACCGACCGCGCCCGTATTCAACTCGGTCGGATCAGCCCCTTCGGGCTGCTCGAACTATCGCGTCAGCGGCTGCGTCCGAGTTTCGTCGAAACCCATTTCGAGATCTGCCCCACCTGCCACGGGCTGGGGCTTGTTCGTACGCTTGGCTCGGCCGCGCTACATGTTCTGAGAGCAATTGAGGATGAAGGTATCAAGCGCCAGTCGAGCGAGATCGTTGTTTACGTTCCTACCGAGATTGCGCTCTATATTCTCAACCAGAAACGTCAGGTGCTGGCGGAAATCGAGCAGCGTTACGCATTTGAGGTGCTGCTTGGTCGCGATGATACCCTGATCTCACCGGATTTTCGTCTTGAGCGCACGCGTGCGCGCAGCGAAACGGACGAAATTGCTGAACCGGCGATTGATACGTCTGCCCGGCTGATGGCGGAAACCGATGCAGCACTTGCCGCCGGGCCGACTGAGACCGAAGTTGACGTTCATGACAATGAGCCAGAAGCCGACGCGGCCGCAGTCAATGCTGCGCCGTCGGCCGGCGTTCGGCGACCGTCACGCCGCGGACGTGGCCGCCGCGACGAGCCGGAGGCGCGACCGTCGCAGTCCTTCTCCCTATCTCAAACCGCCGAGACTGCGTGGGCCTCTACGCTGGGTGACGAAGAGATCGAAAACGAGGCCGATCACGAGGCGGACGCACGTGAGCAGGACCGGGGTGCCGCTTTGCCGGGTGCCAATGCCGGCGGCGAAGATCGTCCGCGCAAGAAGCGTCGGCGCGGCAAGCGGGGAGGGCGCAGACGGGCCGGTCAGCGCGAGGAGGGCGGCGCGGAGTTCGCACCGTCCGAGGATTGGAACGGAACTGCCGACGGCACCGGAGCGGCAGAGCCGGCGGCCGGCGAAATCGGACCGGGCGAATGGCCGGCGAGCGTAGACGCTGAAGTGCCGAGCGATGGCGAACCGGTTCGCGACGTCCCTGTCTCGGATCAATCGCCTGCCGTTGCGGCAGCCGAACTCGAAAGGGCGGAACGAGGGGAGCCGCGGCGCCGACGGCGTCCACCGCGCCATCAACGCCCCGCCGATAAACCGGGCACGGCACCGGTCAGCGAACCCTGGGAGTTCAGCGAGCCGGCCGAGGGCGAAGCTTTTCCTCCAGAGGCGCAACCATCACCGGTCGCCGAACCCGCAGAAACCCTGCACTCCGGCGAGATGTCGCCGATGGTGTCGGAACCCGAGGCCTCATCGGCGGAGGAGTCCGTCGATCCTCGAGAGGTCTCCGTGCTGGAAGCCGGGGAGCAGCCAGTGCAAGCTGCCATGGCGCAAGTGAGGTCGGCCGGGGCCGGAGCTGACGAGGAGCCGCTCAGGCAACCGCCACCGGATCAGGAGTCGTCACCATTGGCGCCGGTATCCTCAGCATCATCGACCGAACCGGATGAGACCGGGCCAGACTCTTCTGACCGGGGGGGCACTGGCGAATCTCAGGCCGGTGCCGAGCAATCCGCCGCGAACGACGCTTCGTCAGTCGTCGTCAATCAACCTCCAGAGCGCCCGCGCCGCGGCTGGTGGCAGAGATTGATGGACAATTCCTCATCGGATTGATGAGGGTAAATGCCGGATCGGGCAGCTATTTCCCTGGTGAACTCATGATGACGCTCCGCCTCGCAGAGGCGGAGCGACCATCGGGTCAGCTACCCAACAGGGATAGCCGTCAGGCAAACCTTCCATATCGGTATCTTGCGACGGTTTGGCGGGCGAGTGGCCTGGGCGGGTCGGTGCAGATCATGGCTTTTGGATTCGTGTGCCTCGAATCCGTGGTATTGGCAAATTGAAGGTGTGGGCGCCGGTGCGGGTGTGCGGGCATGCCGTCGGCTCCGGGGATGGGGAGACGCACGGGATGCAGCGCGATTTGGACGGCCTCCTGGTCATTGCCCTGGAGCAGGCGGTGGCAGCACCCTATGCCTCGTCCCGGCTGGCGGATGCCGGGGCAAGGGTGATCAAGATCGAGCGGCTAGAGGGGGATTTTGCCCGCCGGTACGATCGCCACGTCAAGGGCCAAAGTGCCTATTTCGTCTGGCTCAACAGGGGCAAGCAGTCGCTGGTCGCGGACCTGAAGGACCCAGCGGATCTGGCGCTGATCCGGCGACTCCTGGCGAGGGCCGACGTGTTCATCCAGAATGTGATCCCCGGCGCGGCCGAACGTGCCGGGCTGGGCGCTACAATGCTGACCGCCGAATTCCCGCGGCTGATCGTCTGTTCGATCAGCGGTTACGGCGAGGATGGTCCGTATCGCGACATGAAGGCTTATGACCTGCTGGTACAGGCCGAATCGGGCCTGTGCGGGATCACCGGTTCGGCGGACCAGCCGGCGCGAGTCGGCGTGTCGGTGTGCGACATCGCGGCCGGCATGTATGCCCATCAGGCCATCCTTCAAGCGTTATACGCGCGCGAGCGCTCGGGCAGGGGGCGGGCGATCCGGGTGTCACTGTTCGATGCCATGGCGGACTGGATGAACGTGCCCTACCTGCAATACGCCTATGGTGGTCAGGTACCGCCGCGCACCGGACTGCACCATCCGACCATCGCGCCCTATGGGTGCTATGCGTGCCGGAGCGGCGAGCCGATCCTGTTTTCCATCCAGAACGAGCGCGAATGGCGGCGGCTGTGCACCGAAATCCTGGGCGATGCTGCGCTGGCCGACGACCCCCGATTCCACGACAATTCGGCGCGGGTTGCCCATCGTGGCGAATTGAACGCGATCGTCGCCACCTGCCTGGCCGAGCTGCCGCGCGAGACGGCGGCGGAGCGGCTGTTCGCCGCGGGCATCGCCTTCGGCCGCCTCAACTCGCTTGAGGATTTGCGTCACCATCCGCAGGCGCGCTTTGTTCCGGTCGCCACTCCGGCCGGCGAAATCGACCTGCTCGCCCCGCCGCCGATCGTGGCCGGAGAGGCCGCCGCGCTCGGCCCGGTGCCGGAGATCGGGGAGCATTCGGCGGCCATCCGGGCGGAGTTCGGCTGAGCCACGCGGGCGGACATGGCAGCGTGGCCGATATCTTGTCCCGGCGCGACGAGACGAACGTTCAGGGCGGGTGGGATCGTTCCGCCTGCGGCGGAGAAGAAGCGTCCGGCCAGCTTTGACCTCATCGGCATGATCGAGGACCTGGAGAGGAAGGGCATCGGTTTTCGGGCGCTGAACACGCCGATGGACACCACCACCCCGGCGGGCGGCCGCGCAGCATCCCCCAGATCTGCCGCGAACCGGGCGGCATCCCCTCCAGCACCCTGTACCACTTGCCTCCATGCCGACGGCACGCTCAAGGAACCGGGGCGCCGGCTGCTGGGGACTGCACCTCCCCGAAAGGGCGGCTGACGCCGCCATCGGTCCGGCGAGCGGTGTCCCGAACCGGCGCGGGCGATGTGTGAACTCGTGGAAGGAATCGTTAACTTCCCCCGGTCTTATCGGATAAAATCCGATCGAATGGAAGATGGGCAGCAGTGTCGCGGCAATCATTGGCTTGCCGAGATGCGAACCCGATCGGGACGGGAATCGACGTGATCGCAGCCGGTCGAATCGCCGCCGGAGTCGCAGCAACGTTCCTGGTCGCGGCGGTCCTGATCACCTGTCCGGTTTCGTCCGGCCGCGCCGATCCGCCGCCGCCGGCCGCCGCCGCCGCGGCGCCGGCGGATCGGGGAGGCGAGGCGGCCGCGGCGCTGTCCGGCACGCTCCGGCCCGAACAGATCGATGCCGTGCTGGCGGTGCTCGACGACGAGCAGGTGCGTGCCGCCATGCGCGGGATGCTGCTGCTACAGGCCGCCGCGGCGGCACCGGATGCTGCCCGCCGCGAGCCCAACCTCCTCGAGATCTACCGCGAACGGTCCGACCGGATCGCGGCGGCGGCGCGGACCCTGCCCGCCGATGCGGCGGCGGTGTTGACGCCATCCCCAGGCGCGG
>CAZTNV010000161.1:0-4459 GCA_964615535.1 uncultured Mycobacteriaceae bacterium
CAGCCGGTGCGATCCCCCCGCCGTTTCACGTCTACAACACTCGCCGGAGCGGCTTGGTTCCCGCGGCACCGCGACAGCCGACCACCCCTCCGAACCGCAAACATGAAGATCGGACCACAACGACTGTGACCGATCAGCCGCGCAGCTTGCCGGCGTCATCAACGCCGTTCCCGCGATCCGGCCCGGCCGACGCACGAAGGCCGACGGTGCGGCTGCCGATCATCGCGCCGGCGGCACCGGCCACGCTCTTGAACACGGTCCATTCGACCCCGATCCGGCGCTGGATGGAGGCCCAGGCGGTATCATGATCGCCGATGCGCCGGGCCGGGCCGTCGGGATCGGTCAATCGGGCATAATGCGACAAGGCTTGACCGGCCGTGCGTTCGATCGAAAACCGGTCGATGGTCGCCGTCGCGGTGCGCCCCAGCCCGCGGATCTGGCCGGGCGACAGTGCCGCGACCCACCGAAGTGCGTCGACGAAATCCTCAAGACCATCACCCGCGATCAGGCGGCCGTTGCGACGATCCGTCACGATTTCGCGCACGCCGGCCGCGTCCAGCGCCACGACCGGCACCCCCGCCGCCATCGCCTCTGCCAGGACCATGCCCTGGGTCTCGCTCTTCGAGGCGAATGCGAACACATCCATGGCCCGGTAGGCACTGGCCAGCAGGGGCTGCTCGATGAGTC
This sequence comes from uncultured Mycobacteriaceae bacterium, assembly GCA_964615535.1. Taxonomy (GTDB): domain Bacteria; phylum Pseudomonadota; class Alphaproteobacteria; order DSM-16000; family Inquilinaceae; genus CAZTNV01. The sequence goes on from CAZTNV010000161.1 coordinate 688, forward strand.
CGGTCCGGTACAGGCGGCCGGTCAGGCCGGCGCGTTCGAAGGTCTCCTGGATCACCGATTCCGATGGTCCCTTGCCGAGCAGCAGGAAACAGGCCTGCGGATTTGCGGAGAGGAACGCGGCAACGGCCTCGGCAAGAAACGAAAGGTTTTTTTCGGGGGCCAGCCGGCCGACATGACCGACCACGAAAGCACGACGAGGAATGCCCAATGCGGCCCGAAAACCGGGACCATTGCCGCGGGCGAAGGCCGCCGGCTCGATCCCCGTCGGCACCACCCGGATCGGCGCTTCAACGCCGCGCTCGGCCAGCAGAGCGGCCACGCTCTGGCTGGGCGCGAACACCATGTCGCACAGATTGGCGTAGCTGGTCGACAGGCTGATCACGAACCGCGCCAGCGCCTTGCGATTGCCGGGTACGTAATGCGTGTACTGCTCGTACATGGTGTGGTGGGTGAACACCAGCGGACACTGGTGGCGATGCGCCAGCCGGATCGCCGTCGATCCGATCAGAAACGGGTGGTGCGAATGAATCAGATCGGGCGCGAACGCCTCGACCGCGGTCTTCAAGTGATTGGAGACCGGAAGCACGACCGAGAAATCGCTGTCGTTGAACCGCTCGATCGCCGGGATGCGAACGACCCCGGTCTCCCGCTCCGGCGCACCGTCGAAGTCGGGCGCGACCACCAGCACCTGATGACCACGGCTCCGGTATTCTTCCGCGAAGGCTTGCACGGATCTGGCTACGCCCCCGACGGTCGGGGCATAGGTGTTGGTCATCATCAAAATGTTCATCGGGGGAGTGTCCATCGGGCCAATCCCGCAACGGCGGAGCGATGTACGGCCAGGAGCGGGACGCGGAACGCCGCGCGGGGCCTTGTCGCGGTGCCGGTCACGCCTGATCCCGGCCGTGGACCTGGGCCGGCGGCGCGGTCGCTTCCACGGCGGTAAACGGTTCGAGAATGCGATAGCTGTGCTCGGCACCGCGCGGCACGACCCAGGAATCGCCGGCCTCCAGCTTGACCGTCTGGCCTTCCAGAAGGAGTTCGGCGCGACCGCCGATGACGTAGCCGACCGTCTCGTAGTCCCGCCGCGAGGCCGGCTTGGCCTCGCCCGGCGCCTCGTCCTGCCACAGGCGCATCGAGACCGTCTTGCCCGATGCCAGATATTTCTGGCCCAGCTCTCCCTTCGGCGAGAAATGAGAGTCGATCTTCACGACCGTGGTGTCACCCATGGCGCCTTCCCTCCCGGCCGGTTCGCGTCAATCAGGATGTCTTGAGACAGGCTGTCTTAAGACGGTTTCCGGCATCGCATTGTTCCCCGAGCCACAAGATTTCCGCAGTCTCCGAGGGCGACGCAATCATGGCCGGCGTTGGCGACGCTATCGAGTCAGGAAATTGCCGATTACCGAAAGGTCTGGGATCTGGCCTCTTTCTGGCCGTCTACTGCTTCCGTCGGATCGGACTCTCGTTCGGATCGGCGGCGATCACAAGACAGTCTCAAGATCATTCGGCATCGAAGCCAAGCCCGCCGGCATCCGTCGGCTCGGTGACCCTGGGCCAACCCGATCGGTCATCGGCGATCAGGAAGATGCCGGGCTTGATCAGCCGCAGCGTGCGGGTCCATTCGCGCAGGAATTTCGCGCCGAACAGATTGACGGTCTCGATGCGCCGTCCATCGGCACGGACGACCGCGTGGGAATGCAGCGCGGCGGTCTGATCGACCCGAAAGCCGTCGATGTGGAATTCGCTGACCAGCATGGCAGCGCTGCTGATCAACAGCTTGCGAACCATTTCGTCCCACAGCCGGGGCGCATAGCCGGCCGAGCCGTTCTCGATATACCCGCCATGACCGGGCGGATGGGCGTGCGGATAGTCGCCCGGCACGCCTTCGTACCAGTAATAGATGCTTCTGCCGTGATCGTTGCTGTCGTACAGCCATTCCGCCCGCTCGGCTCCGGGACTGAAACAGGCGTAGTTCACCTCGAGCAGAACGGCGATCCCGCGGCGATGGCAGGCGCGAACGAAATGTTTCAGCCGATCCCGTCCCTCGCCGGCGAACTGGACCGCCATGCGGTGCGAGGTGCCTTTGCCGCACCCGGCCCAGGCCTCGAACCGGGACAGCGGCATCAGTTCGATGGCATTGACGCCGCGCGCGGCCAGACGGTCGAGCAGGCCGATGGCCTCGCCCAGCGTGCTTCGTTGATGCTGCCGATTGTGCCCGAAGCGGGCGCCATCGATATGCAGATCGTGAATGACCAGATCGGCAATGCGGTCGGGCAGCGGCCGGGCCGGATCGAATTCGTCGCGCCAGAACGCCTCTTCCGGCAGGTCGGGCGATGCCGGCCGGTCTGAACCACTAAAGCTTGTAACGACCCCCTCCGGATCGACCACCACGGAACAGCATCCGGCCGGATCGAGGTCATGGGGAGCGCCGCTCCGGGCGGGGTTTCGGGCCGGGTCGACGTCGCCCTGGCCGATCTGGCAGCGGGAGAGAATGTCCGTGCGACAGGCGACGCTGCCGTCATCCTTCTCTATGCGGAACATGTAGGCCGCCCGTTCGAACGCTGCGAATTCCGACAGGGCCGGCGAATCGATCGGGTCGGTGCTCCAGACGCCGAAATGGTCGCGGAACATCGGGCAAGTCGCGGTCACGCCCCGGCCGTCGTCGAACACGTAGCCGCTCGCCGGGTCGGCCAGGATGAGCTCGACATTGCGCGCATTGGGCGCCCAGGCCGCGAAGCGAATCGCCGGTAATCGGGCGCCATTGACGAACAGCTTGTTGGCGCCCAGGCGCCGGCAATGGGTCAGCCAGAAGCGCTGGGTGTGGCCCGACCGATAGAGGATGAAGCTGCGGCTGCGATCATCCGAGGCGGGGTCGGTGATCTCGGTCGGAATCGCCCAGAGACCGGTCTGTCGCGGGGTATCGGCGATCACGCCCCAGCGAAAAGCCTGATTGATCTGGCCGTCGTCCAGCAGAACGGTGGCCCGAAAGGCCGGGCAGCCATCCTCGGCGATGAACGGTTCCATCGGCACGGCCGACCAGTGGGGACAGCACCGGCCCTGATCGTCCCAACTGCCGGTGAGCCGGGCGCTGGTGAAGATCGGGCACCGCAGGCCCGTCAGGTATTCGAAATGCACCGGGATCATGGCCATGGCGGAAGGTCTCCGTTGTCGAAACTCCCATGCGGCACCGGACCGTCATGATCGGCACAGGCTGACCGGTAACGAAGCCGTTGTCCCTGCTCTCGCTCAACCCGCGCCGCCCCCGGCCCGGCACGATGGTGTCGACGCAAGGTTGCCCAGCTTTTCAAACATTGCGATCACAATTCAGCAATACTATTGAATGAGGAGCATGACATGGAGCGAGGATACCCGGAACTCCAATACGAAAACTATCTTCAAGAGGTTATGCTACGAGTATTTATCGTATTATGGCTATACGGGGGTATTCATATCCCTGATGCGAGATTGCTGCGCCGGGGTGGGGACGCCGAAAGATCCCGATGCGGCGCCCCCATACCAAACCTGGGACCATTCAGAATTGCACAACCAAAGAATACAATTGCATGCCCTTCGCCGGGACGGTGCTCGGAGAGAGGTGTGAAGAAATGCGTCAATGGTTCGAGGCGAATCGGCACGCGGGCGGCGTGAACTCTGGGAGGTGATGCGCGCGGCGAGCGGGCTGCGCCATTGCGTCACGGTTTGTAACGGTTCGTCACACCCCGGCGCCGGGGCGGGCGGGCTGCCGCGGGCGGATTGCGCCGTTGCGTCACGG
>CAZTNV010000161.1:4559-7789 GCA_964615535.1 uncultured Mycobacteriaceae bacterium
GCGCCGGGGCGGGCGGGCTGCCGCGGGCGGATTGCGCCGTTGCGTCACGGTTTGTAACGGTTCGTCACGCCCCGGCGCCGGGGCGGGCGGGCTGCCGCGGGCGGATTGCGCCGTTGCGTCACGGTTTGTCACGGTTCGTAACACCCCCGCGCCGGGGCCGGGGCGGCAGCGGCGGGCGGATTGTGCCGTTGCGTCACGGTTTGTCACGGTTCGTCACTGCGCGGGGCCGGGCGGGGCGTTGCGATGCGGCCAGAGGAACCAGGCAAAGGCGGCCAGGGTCATGACCAGCAGCACCGCGACCGCGAGACGATGGCCCGCCGGATCGAAGCCGCCAGTCCCGCCGGGAAAGGCGGCGATCACGGCGCCGACCCCGCTCTGGGCGAGAAAGGCGCCGACGAAGGTCAGCAGGTTGAGCGCGGTGGTCACCCGGCCGGCCAGTTCGGACGGAAATCCCTGGGTGAGGATCGAATAGGACAGCGCGGAGGCCGAGCCGAGAAAGCCGAACAGGGCCCAATGAATCGGGGTCGGCACGAGTCCCGGCACCAGCAGCGTCGCCTGATTGACCGCGAACAGCCCCATCAGGGTGCCGGCCACCGCGATCGGGCGGAGGCCCAGCCGGCTCAGCCGCTCGGTCAGCCCGCCGGTGACGATGTAGCCGATGGTCATGGTGATCGGGATGAGCTGGAGATGCCAGGCCACCTCGTCCCGCCCGAAACCGTCGATGTCGCGCAGCCACGGCCCGGCCCACAGGCCGAGATAGGACATGAAAGTCGCCTGGACCAGCACGGTCACCGGCGTCAGCCGCCAGAAGAACCGGCTGCGATAGACCACGGCCACGCCGCGGAGCTGGGCCGCCAGCCCGCCGATCCGGGGCGGATCGCCCGGCGCCTCGGGCACCGCGAGCCAGACATAGAGGGCATTGGCCAGGGTCAGGAGGGCCAGCACCTGGAACACGCCGCGCCAATCCATGAGGCCGAGCAGGGCGTGCACCGGCGTGGTCGCGGCAAAGGCGCCCAGCCCGCCGGCCGCCAGGATCAGGCCGTTGATCAGGGGCAGGCGCTGCTTCGGCCACCAGATCACGCTGTTCTTCATCGCCGCCATCAGGCAGGCCGCGACCCCCAGCCCGATCAGCGCCCGCGCCGCGGCCAGGACCGGCAGGCTTTCGGCCAGCGAGAACAGCAGCGCGCCGGCCGCGGCCACCACCAGCAGCGCCGCCTCGACCCGCCGCGGCCCGAACCGGTCGAGCAGAATGCCGATCGGCAGTTGCACCGCGGCGAAGGCGATGAAGTACGCACTGGTCAGCAACCCGAGTGCGGCCGGATCAAGCCCGAGCGATGCCGACAGATCGTCGGCGATCACCGCGTTGACGGTCCGAAACAGCCAGGACAGGAAATAGCCCGCCGCGAACGGCAGGAAGAGGGTCAGGACGACCGAGGCGGGGGAGCGGGCACGCAAAGGCGTCGACATCGTATCGCGCACGGCAGCCATTGGCCTCCGGGACTGGCGACCGGCACCGGCCAGGGTTCGGCGAGCCGTGGCGGCGGGTCGGCGGGCCGGCCCGTGCCGATCCCGCCGACCCCGTGTTACACGATCACGGCCGGGTCACACCACCCGGACGTTCTTGAACTGCCACGGGCAGGTGGTGTCGATGTCCTCCGGGAACAGCCGGCCGCGGTCCTGGAGCGGGGTCCAGTCGGTGTATTCGCCGACCACCGGGCCGAGATAGGGCATGCAGATTTCGAGGCAGCGCTCGAAATCCATCTCGTCGGGCTCGACCAGCCCCTCGGCCGGGTGCTCGATCGCCCAGATCATGCCGGCCAGCACCGCGATAACGAGTTCGCACCGACCGGGGGGCAAGCCCCCTGGATGCCCGGTTCGCCGAACCCTACCATTCCTTCGGGCGGAACTTGTCGTCGTTGAGGATGGTGATGCCGTCGCCGCTCTGGCCCAGGACGAACAGGCCGCGGCGGTAGGCGTAGCGGGCGACCTCCTGGTCCAGGACGATGCCGGCGATTGCGCCGATCAGCTTGCGGTCCCGGTATTCCGGGAAAACCTCCTTGAACGCCGCCAGACGATCGAGATGCTCGTCGATGTGTTCCACCTTCGGCCGGCTCTTGACCTCGATCGCGACGACATGCTCGCCGTTGATGACCAGCACGTCGATCTCGATCGCCCGGCCGTTCCGTTCGCCCTCGACGTTGCGGGCCACGGCATGGACGGGGATTCCCCGCGCCGCGAACAGCCGCTTGCCGGCCGGCGCCACCATGCCTTCGGCAAATTCCCCGAGCTGGTTGGAAAAATGCCCCATCCGCCGCGACAGCTCCCGCAAGGCCGCATCGGTCTCGGCCCGGCTGCGCGCCATCGCGGCGTCGGTCTCGGCGCGGCTGCGCGCCATCACCGCCTCGGTCTCGGCGTGCCGGCGCGCCATTTCCGCCTCGGTCTCGGCGCGGCTGCGCGCCATTTCCGCCTCGGTCTCGGCGCGGCTGCGCGCGGCCTCTTTCGCGGCTTCCTCGTTCATCCGGGCGATCCGCTCGTCGGTCGCCTGGAACAGCCGCAAGATGTCGTCGATGGTCACCGCCGCCATGTCCCGACCCACACCGTCGCCCGCCTGCCGCCGATACTATCGTATGAGGGGATGCACCGCCACCGCGGCCGAACCGTTCCGGCGGGAAGCGCAACCTCCCACCGGCTCCCTTGGGCAAGCCCCCTGGACCCCCGATTCAGGGGTAAAGCGGTGAAAGTGCCAAGGCGCAAGCTGCCCTAGGGCAGCGTCCTGGCCACCCGGAAACCGAGATAGGTGCTCCGGCGTGAGGGCTCGCGCCAGTTGCGGTTGGCGGAACGGAGGCCCCACGGATCGATGACCCAGGAACCGCCGCGCAGCACGTTTCGGTTGCAGTCGCCGCCTAACCACACTTGGGCGCTCTTGGGCGCCCCTTCGTAACTGGGATGCCAGCAATCCTCCACCCACTCCGACACGTTCCCCAGCATGTCATGCAGCCCGAACGGATTGGCGGCGTACCGGCCCACCTCCACCGTGTGGTCGTTACCGCTGCCCCGATAGTTCGCCCGCGCCGGGGCAATCCCGTCACCCCAGTACCGCGCCGTCGTCGTCCCACCCCGCGCCGCATACTCCCATTCCGACTCGCTCGGCAACCGGTACCGTTGCCCTGTCCGCTGCGACAGCTACTGAATATAGGCCTGTGCATCCCGCCACGACACGTTGACCACCG
>CAZTNV010000161.1:7799-8925 GCA_964615535.1 uncultured Mycobacteriaceae bacterium
AGATGGAGGCCCGGGTCGTCGCCGCCGCGCTCGACACGTTGACCACCGGCCGCCGATCCCAGTTCCAGCCTTGATCAACGGGACGATACCCGTTGCACCCGCCCGCCGCCACGCAGGCATCCCACTCCGCAAAGGTCACCTCGTACCGGCCCAGCGCGAACGCCGCCGTCCCCGCGGCAGCGGGGATCGTCACCGCACGCTGCGGTCCTTCGTCGTCGGTACGCCCCTCCTCGGACGCCGGCGACCCCATGGTGAACGACCCCGCCGGGATCACCACCAGTTCCGGACATTCCGGACACTCCGATCCGTCCGCCCGCCGGTCCCGGAACACCGACTCGACCGTGCCGACCCCCGGCAGCACCAGGACCACTCGCGCCTCCGCCTCACCTCCGCCCGACTCCCGTACTTGGTAAGTGAAGCTGACCTCCGTGGCGCCGGACGGCGCCGCGGTGTAGAACAACTCGCGCCCGTCCTGGCCCACCTCCAGGGTCCCCTCGGCCACCGGACCGGCCGACACCACGCGCAAGCTCCCGCCGGCCGCGGCCGTGTCGTTGTCCAGCACCGCCAGCGGGTACCGCGTCCCGCGCTCCGCCAAAGTCCAGCGGTCGTCGGTCGGCCGGGGCGGTGCCGGCGGTCGCGGCGGAGATGCCGGACGCGGTGCGTCTGCAACCAGTTCAGGCTGGGGCGGCCGGGGGTTGGGCGTCGATTGCGCGAGTAAAATGTACAGCGCCGCCGCACCCAGGAGAACCACAGCCACTCCGTCGATCGCCACGGTGCGCCAGATTGGCGCACCGCGCCTCGGCCCCTTGCCGGGCAGCAATACCGGCGGCTTCGAATCCGATTTGGTCGGCGGCTTTGCACCGATTGACGCTTTGAAAAGCGGCATCGGTTCGGGCTGCGGCGGAATCACCGGTTCCGGTTCGGGCGACGGAGGTGGCGGCTCCGCAACAGGGGGTTCGGGCGGCGGTTGTGGCGGCGCCGGTGGGGGCGCCATCAGCCGGATGGCCATGGCCGGTGCCTGGTGGGTGAGCAGTTCCCGGATCGGATCCGTCACCCGGAGCATTTCGAAAATGCCCATCCGTCCGCGGTATCCGTTGTTGTGGCAGACCTCGCAGCCTTCACCGTG
>CAZTNV010000162.1:0-4356 GCA_964615535.1 uncultured Mycobacteriaceae bacterium
ACCCTGACCGGCGCGATCATCATCGCGCTCGGCCCGGAGCATGGCGGGCTGTTCGCCACCGACGACGTCCTGGCCGACCGGCTGATCGGCGCCGGCCGCGCGGTCGGCGAGCGGGTCTGGCGCATGCCGCTGGACGAGGCCTACGACAAGGAGCTCGACAGCCCGATCGCCGACGTCAAGAACATCGCCGGCAACCGCAATGCCGGGGCGATCATGGGCGCGCAGTTCCTCAAGCGGTTCGTCAACGGCGTGCCCTGGGTCCATCTCGACATCGCCGGCATGGCCTGGGCGTCGAAGGACTCGCCGCTGGCGCCCAAGGGCGGCACCGGTTTCGGCGTTCGCCTGCTCGACTGGCTGGTCGCCGAGCATTACGAGGGCGCTTGACCGAGATTCGCTTCTACCATTTGACCCGCAAGCGGCTGGAGCAGGCGCTGCCCGAGCTGCTGGAGAAATGCCTGCAGCGGGGCTGGCGGGCGGTGGTCATGACCGGGTCGGAGGAGCGGGTCGAGGCGCTGAACCAACTGCTCTGGACCTATCACGAGCGGTCCTTTCTGCCGCATGGCGACGCCCGCGACGGCGAGCCGGCGCACCAGCCGATCTGGCTGACCGCGCTGGACGAAAACCCGAACGGCGCCGGAGTGCTGTTCCTGACCGAGGGCGCCGAGTCGGGCCGCATCGCGGACTATGCGCTGGTCTGCGAACTGTTCGACGGCAACGATCCCCAGGCGGTCGAGGCGGCGCGCGCCCGCTGGCGGCGCCATCGCGACCAGGGCCATGCCCTGGCCTACTGGCAGCAGACCGCGACGGGCCAGTGGCAGGAAAAGCAGCGGACCCCTTCTTCCCGGGACGAGCGGGCATCCGCGGACGAGTCCGGCGCCGGCCCGGCCGAGCCGTAGCAGCGTTTCGCAGCCTTGGCGGGGCCGTCCCGAGTCCTGCCGGGTTCCTGCCCGGCTGCGGTCCCGATAGCATGCTCGGCGTAACCGGCGCTGCCGACGCCGAACGCGCCGGCGACGCAATCCGCATTGGCAACTGAACATTTTGGTCAGAAAAAGAGCGTATCATTTCAATTCTGAATCGACCTCGCCCTGATCCAGTGTTAGAAATTATGCACACTGGTTGTTCAGGAATAGGTGCGATGACGGCGACGGACGGTGCGATCGCGGACCGTCGGGTAAGCCAGCGGCGACCGGCAATACCCGGCGCGGCCGTCGTGTTCGACGGCAGGACCTTTGCGCTGCGCAATCTGAGCGTCGGCGGATTCCTGTGCATCAATTACCAGGGAACCCGGTCTGTTGGCGATCGATTCAACGTAAAATTGATCGCCGCTCCGGACCTTGATTGCCGTTATGACTTCCTTCTGGAAGCGGAGGTGGTGCGCCTGGAACCCGACACCAAACGTATGGCGGCGCGGTTCACCAAGGTGCGCGGCGAAAACGCCTCGCAGTTCAAGCGATTCTTTGTGCGACACCCCAACCCGGCACGCTAAGGTTTAAAAACCTTGCCAATTTCGATCGGGCTGCCGAGTGCTATTCAGGGTCATTAACGACCTCCAGGGTTACAATCATAGAATTTATAACAACTTTTCCTTGCCCCTCGAAGTTGACCGTCACGCGATGGCCAATCACGGACTGCACCTGGCCCAGGCCCCAATCGGGTTGTTCCGGATGGCGCACAAACGCGCCGGGCACGACCGTTTCCAGCATGGAATGCTACCCGTTTTGGTGGCAAACAAACACATCCGACCCTTGTGGCCGGATCAAACCATGGTATGAAGTGAGGACCATGCTACAGCCAAGCCCGGTTTTGACGGAAGGGTCCTTGCCCGTCCGGCCGCGACAAAGGGGCGACGGCGATGGGGGGAGCAGGACATGCAGTTCGATATCCGGGTCGCCGAGCTGATCTGCTCGCGGCTCTGCCACGATCTGGTCAGCCCGATCGGCGCCATCAACAACGGCATCGAACTGATCGAAGAGATGGACGGCGGCATGGCGGACGAAGCCATGGCGCTGGTCGGTCAGAGCGGACGCCGGGCCGCGGCGCTGCTGCGGTGTTTCCGGCTGGCCTATGGCGCGGCCGGTGCCCAGGGCGCGATCGGCCTGGCCGACACGCGGGATGTGGCGCAGGCCTATCTGGTCGGAACCAAAGTGTCGCTGGACTGGCCGCAAATCCCGGCCGGCGCCACCGATCCCCTGCCCGCCGGGACCGGCAAGCTGGTGCTCAACCTGATCGTTCTGGCCAGCGAGGCCCTGATCTATGGCGGCAAGGTCAGCGTCATGGTCGAAGGCGGGGCGGCGCCGCGCCAGGTCACGATCCGCGCCGACGGCCGCACCGCCGCGCTGGGCGAGGAGGAACGCCGCGCCCTGACCGGCGCCACCCCGACCGATGCGCTGACCCCGAAAACCGTCCATGCCTACGCCACCGGGGTTTTCGCCCGTCACTACCGCATGGCGGTCGATCCCGGCGCCGCCACCGGGACGGGCGGTTCGCTGGTGCTCCGGCTCGATCTCCCGGCGTGACGCCTAAGACCATAGCGTAATTCCTGGATTCACATGTTTTTAATCAGTATCGGGGAAACTTGTTTGAGGCGGGATGGCTGCGCTGGCCGGTGTTTCGGGTGCGCAGCTTCTGTCTTAACGATTAGCGCCTGCGGGGATGCGCCATGGATGATTTGCTGAGCGAGTTCTTGACCGAAACCGCTGAGAACCTTTCGGTCCTGGATCTCGAAATCGTCAAGCTGGAACAGAATCCGAACGATCCAGCCTTGCTCAGCAACATCTTCCGGCTGGTCCATACCATCAAGGGGACCTGCGGCTTCCTGGGGCTGCCGCGGCTCGAGGCGGTGGCGCATGCCGGCGAGAACGTGCTGGGCAAGTTCCGCGACGGCAAGCTGGAAGTCTCGCCGGAGGCCGTGACCCTGATTCTGCGCTCGCTCGACGCGATCAAGGTCATCCTGTCCGGCCTCGAACAGACCGAAAGCGAACCGGCCGGCGACGACAGCGTGCTGATCGCGCAGCTCAATGCTCTGGCGGATGGCCAGCCGGTCGTGGCGGTTGAGGCGCCCGAGCCGGCGGCCGCCGAACCGGAAGCTGAGCCCAAGCCCGCCGCCGCGCCGAAGGCCGCCGCCAAGCCGGCCAAATCCGCCGCCAAACCCGCCGCCAAGGCCAAGGCGCCGCCCCCGGCGCCGTCGGCCGACGAATCGGAGGATATGGACGAGGCGCCGCCGATGCCGGCGGCTCAACCGGCGCGGCCGCCGGCACCGGTTCCGGCCAAGCCCGCAGCGGCCCCGAAAACCGAGGTGGCGACCAGGACCGAAATCGCCGTCAAGACCGACGCTGCCGATCACCCGGAGGCGAAGGAATCCGCGGTCGCGCAACAATCGATCCGGGTCAACGTCGATCTGCTCGAAAACCTCATGACCATGGTTTCGGAACTGGTGTTGACCCGCAACCAGCTCATGCAGATCCTGCGCAGCAAGAAGGACAGCGAGTTCGCCGCTCCCCTGCAACGGCTCAATCATGTCACCTCCGAATTGCAGGAAGGCGTGATGAAGACGCGGATGCAGCCGATCGGCAATGCCTGGGCCAAGCTGCCGCGGCTGATCCGCGACCTGTCCCACGAGTTGGAGAAGAAGATCGAGCTGGAGATGATCGGCGCCGACACCGAGCTGGACCGCCAGGTGCTCGAGCTGATCAAGGACCCGCTCACCCACATGATCCGCAACTCGGCCGATCACGGTCTGGAACTGCCGGCCCAGCGCGCCGCCGCAGGCAAGCCGGAGACCGGGCGGATCCGGCTGAACGCCTATCACGAAGGCGGCCACATCATCATCGAGACCAGCGATGACGGCCGCGGCCTCGATGTTTCGAAGATCAAGGCCAAGGCGCTGGCCAGCGGCCTTGCCACCGAGGCCGAACTGGCCGCGATGAGCGATCAGCAGGTCCAGCAGTTCATCTTCAAGGCCGGCTTTTCCACCGCCGCCAAGGTGACCAGCGTGTCCGGCCGCGGCGTCGGGCTGGACGTGGTGCGCACCAATATCGAGAAGATCGGCGGCACGATCGAGCTGAAATCGGCCCAGGGCCGCGGTTCGACCTTCGTGGTCAAGATCCCGCTGACCCTGGCGATCGTCTCGGCGCTGATCGTCGAATGCGCCGGCGAGCGCTTCGCCATCCCGCAGATCAGCGTGGTCGAGCTGGTCCGCGCCGGCGGCCACAGCGAGCACGCCGTCGAGATGATCCACGGCACCCCGGTGCTGCGGTTGCGCAACCGGCTGCTGCCGCTGGTCAGCCTGCGCGCCCTGCTCAAGCTCGAACCGGCCGGCGACGGCGCCGCGGCCGAGCAGTTCGTCGTGGTCGCGCA